>CAZXKD010000166.1:0-5743 GCA_964641215.1 uncultured Gemmatimonadaceae bacterium | reverse complement strand
GGGCAGCGGCGGGTAGGCACCGCAAACCCCGCCGCGGCAGGGCGGGGGCCCGCCGGGGGTGGTCGGGAATGCTCCCCTCCCCCCCCCCGCGACTCCCCCCCCTGCGCCCGGCGCCACAGTGCCCGGGCCGGGCGGGGTTGGCGCCCCGCCCTCTCCACCACCACCGGCCAGCCCCACCAGTCCGGCCAGCGCGCGCAGCGTCCCGGGCGACACCGAGAACGACGCCGACACACTGCTCAGGAACGGATCGAAGGGCGACGTCTTCAACCCCGCGGGGCCGCGCCACAGGTCATGCGTCGTCTGCAGGCTGAACCCCGGCAGCAGATCGGAGGCGAAGGTGTTCGAGAGTGACTGCGTCTGCCAGCCGGTGCGACCCGGGATCTTCGCCTGCTCGAAGTTGTACGCGATCGACGAGGTGTTGATGCTGAGCAGGCGAATCTTCGTGGCCTGGCGGTCGCGCGTCGTGTCGCCGGGCGGTGGCCGCAGTTTGCCCTCGAAGTTCTGGGAGAGGCCGACGCTGATCGTCTGCTGCGGATCGCTGCGGGCAGTGAGCGTGCGGCCGGTCGGATCGATGGCGCGCGCGAACTCCTGAGACACGCGAGCGCCCGGGGCGTACTGGTAGCTCACCAGCCACTGGACGGCGTGGCGAATCCGCGCCACCGGCCCCACGCCCGGAAAGAATCCGAAAAAGGTCGGGGCCACGCCCAGCGTGAAGGCGAGCCGCTTCCCCTGGTGGATGTACTGCCCACCCGTAAACTGGTTGCGGATCGCGAACGGCCCGGCCGTCGTCGTGTTCAGGATCGCAATGCCGGGCTGGAGCTTCCAGGTGCCGGAGAACAACTGCGGCAGGTTGATCCCGGTCTGCCAGTCGATCGTGGTCGAAAAGGTGCGCCCATACAGGAGGTGGTGCACGATGGTCGTGTCGCTGGAGTCGGGCACCAGGAACTCGGTCCGCTGATTGCTGGCGCGGTCGGAGATACTGAGGGAGTTGCTCCAGTTCCAGCGGCCGACGCGCAACGGTGTCGCCAGGGAGAGGTCGGTCTGTCGGGAGTCGAAGAAGCCCGGCAGGGTGTCCACCAGACCATGGTCGACGCTGAGCAGCGGCGCGGGCCCGCTGTGGAAGGTCTGGGCGTTGTTGAGGGAGAACCCCGGTGACCAGGTAATGTCCGGGGTGATATTGATCGGCGACGGGGTCAGGCTCACCCGAGGAAAGTTCTGCTGCACGAGCGCGTTGGACAGGTTCTGCGACCGGCCGCCGCCCAGGTTCAGCGCGCCCCAATCGAACCGCTTGTCGAAGTTCATGCTCGAGGTCAGCTGTGCCGTGGACAGGAACGGGTCCACGGTGTTGCGCTGCACCACCTGCGCGCTCGTAGCGTAATCGACGCTGGCAGCGAAGTGTGTGCGGCTGTCGAACGCCTGGTTGTGCTGCCAGCCGATCCGGGTCGACGTGGCGGTGGCATCGAGCTGGCTGAGGCGGGTGTACGAAAGGCCTCCGGTGATGAAGCGGTCGAGCCAGCGGTAGCGCACCTGGCCGTGGACCGAGACGTTGCGCCCGGCGAACCAATCCACGGAGGTCAGGAGATCGACGTAGTCGTCGAAGACGAAGTAGTAGCCCAGGTTGGCGATGTGGCGCTGATAGCCGCGGTTGGGCCGCACCAGGTCGTTCAGCCCGAAGCGCGGCACCAGCATGCCGCTGCGCCGCCCCGTGCGGATGTCCTGGAACATGAAGGGCAGCCACATGATGGGGACGTCGCGCACGTAGAGCACGGCCGGACGGGCCACCATCACGTTCTTGTTCAGCCACTTCACCTCGCCGGTCGCGAAGTGGTAATCGGGGTTGGGATGGTCGTCGGAGGTGATCCGGCTCTTGGCGCCGTACAGCCGGGTCGACCCCGAGTCCACCGCCAGGTTGCCCCGCATGTACCACGTGGCGCCGCTCTGCTGGAAGGAGGTGAGGGCCTGGTTCACCATCCCGCGCCGGATGCAGGTATCGTAGCGCATGCTGTCCCCCACCAGCACCGTGCCTTGATCGAACAGCCGCGGGTCCCCGACCGCGTCGAGCCGGCAGCTCGCCTCCTGGTAGCGGATCGAATCGGCCTCCACCTTGGTGCCCTCGCGGTCCACGTACGCTTGACCCCGCAGGAAGATCAGCTGGCTATCGCCCCGGACCAGCAGCGTATCTGCGACGTACTGCGTGATCCGGAACTCTTTGGCCCGCAGCAGTACGTCGATCACGCTGTCGCTGGGCGGGAAGCTGCGCGTGGGCCCGGTGGGCAGGCCGAGCTTGCGCGCCGCCGCGGTGTCGATCGTCTGGCCCTTGACCGGCTGCCCGGGAACACCGGGGCCGGCCGGCCGGCGCGTCGTATCCACGGCGGGACGCAGCGGCGGCCGCTGGGCATGCAGCCCGCTTGCTCCGCCGAGCAACAGCAGCAGGGCGACCGCCGTGGCCCCGGCGGCGTCCCGGGCTGCGCGCCGGGCGCGGCGGCGCGTCACCACCCAGGCGCACAGGATGCCGACCTCGTAGAGCAGTACGAGCGGCAACAGCATCAGCAACATCGAGGCGGCGTCCGGCGGCGAGAGCAGCGCGGCGACGACGGCGGATACGACCAGCGCATAACGCCGGTTGCGCGCCAGGAACCGCGGCGTGACCAGACCGAGCGAGGCGAGGATCGTGATCACGAGCGGCAGCTCGGCGACGATGCCGAATCCGAGGATGAAGGGCGCGGCGACGCCGAAGTACTTGTCCGCGGTGATGATCGGCGCCAAGTCCTGGCGCTGCAGGCTGAGCAGGACGCGCAGGGCCCGCGGCAGCACCCACACATAGGCAGCCGCGGCCCCGGCGAGGAACAAGACGACCCCCACCGTCAGCGCCGGGACGATGAGGCGTTTCTCCCGGTCGTACAGCGCGGGCGCCAGGAATGCCCAGATCTGGTAGATCACCACGGGCGAGGCGAGCACCAGCCCGACGGCGAACGCCAGCTTCAGCACGATGAAGAAGGGGTCGGTCGGGCTGGTGAACAGCAGGCGGCCCCCGGGAAGGAGTGGGGCGATCGGGCGCATCAGCAGGCCGATCACGTCGAAGTGTTGCACGACCCACCACCCGGTGAGGGTGCCGAGGATGATCGCCGCTAGGCTATAGAGGATGCGCCAGCGCAGCTCCTCGAGATGATCGAGGAACGGCATCTCACCGCGGTTGGCAGCGGGCGGCATGCCGGCTCAGGAAGGCGGCGGGGGCCTACCGCCCCAGCCGTTGCAGTTTGTCGCGCGCGAGGTTGGCTTCGTCGGAGCGGGGGTAGCCGGCGATGACCCGGGCGTAGTACGTCCGGGCCTTCGGCTTCTCCCCCCGCTGCTCGGCGAGCAGGCCCAGCTTGTAGAGGGCCGACGGCGCCCGCGGCGAGTTGGGATACGTCTTCACCACGGTTTCATACACCGCGGCCGCCGAATCGGGGCTTTCCTGAGCGAAGGTCTCCCCCACGTAGAACAGCGCCTCGCCGGCTCGTTCGTGCGCGGGATAGACGCGGAGGAACTCGCGGAAGCCCAACCGGGCCGTCGCGAACCGGCCACTGCGGTACTGCTGCAACGACACGTCGTACATCTGGTCGGGGCCGGGCCCCGCCGCGTTCCCCGACGGGCCCAGGGGCACGGCGGCCCTGCCGGCCGTCGTGTCGAGCGCCGGGACCGGTTGTTGGGCGCGCTCCTCGATGCGCGCCCGCAGCTCGGACAGCCGCTGCTGGCTCTGCCCGGTGAGCTCCTGCACGGCCACGAGCTGCTGTTGCACGGAGATCAAGTCGGTCTTCATGTCGCCGCGCAGCTGGACGAGGTAGGCCTGCTGCGCGACGAGGAGTTGCTGCACTGCCGCGATGCCGGCGAGGAGGGAGTCGCGCTCGCTGCGGCGCCCCGAATCGCTGCGGGCGAGCTCACCCCGGAGCGCCGTTACCTGGAGCTCGACCCGCCGGACATCGCCCTTGAGGGCGCAGCCGGCGGTGAGCCCCAGGCTCAGCACGCACGACAGGGACCGGCGCAACCGGCGAGGGCCTCTACGGCTTCTTGAGGACGTCGCCGCCGGCGAGGATCTCGAATTCATCCCGACGGTTCTGCGCCCAGGCGCTCTCGTCGTGGCCCTGCGCCAGGGGGCGCTCCTCACCGTAGGAGACGGTTTCGACCCGGCCGGCCTCGACGCCGTGTTGGACGAGGTACTCCTTCGCTTTGGTCGCGCGCCGGTTGCCCAGGGCGAGGTTGTACTCATCTGAGCCGCGCTCGTCGCAATGGCCGCTGACCCGGATGCGGAGCCCCGGGTTCACCCGCAGGATCGCCACCTTCTGATCCAGGGCGCCGACGTCGTCGGAGCGAATGTCCGATTTGTCGAAATCGAAATGGATCATCGAGGTGAGCATGTTCTTCACTTCCGTCGTAGCGCCCGCCGCCGCCGCGGCCGAGTCCGCGGCGCGCTGGCGCGCCACCCGATCGGCCTCCTGCGCGGCCCGGATCGAATCCTGCCGCGCCTGCTCCCGGGCCATCGAATCCTGCCGGGCCCGCTCGGCGGCGATCGAATCGGCGTTGGGCGTCGGCGCCGGCGTCGTTACCGGCTGGGGCCCGCCGCACGCGGCGATGGCCGCCGCGGCCAGTCCGGCCACTACGAGCAAGTGTACGCGTGTCATTGGGGCGCTCTCTCCCGAGTCAGGGGTTGGATGCGGAGGTCTCCGGGGGGGGGAGCCGCGGAGACCACGACGGCAGTCGCGCGCCGCTCTGCTGCAGCAGCGGACGGATGCGACCGGTTTCCAAATCGATGATCCACAGCTGCCGGTATCCTGAGCGGTCGGACACGAACGCCAGGTGCCGGCTGTCCGGCGCCCAGGTCGGATCCTCGTTCCGCCCCACCGAGGTGAGTTGTCGGACCGTCCGTGTCCGCACGTCCAACACGAACACCTGGAGGGTGCCGGCCACGTCCCGGTGAAAGGCGACCGACTGCCCGTCGGGCGACCACTCCGGCGCGTTCGAGGAGCCCGTCACCCCGTAATCGAAGGGGGCGAACAACTGCTGATCCGTCCCGTCAGCCGCCATGACGTAAATCTGGGGCAGACCCGCACGCGTCGAGACGAACGCGATCCGCTGTCCGTCGGGACTGTAGGCAGGGGACAAGTTGTCTGAAAATCGCCCCACGGTCAAGCGCTGTAAGCAGCAGTTGTCCCGCACGTTCACCGTGTACAAGTCCGTGCCTTCTTCGCTCGCGCGACTGAACGCGAGGGTCTTGCCGTCCGGCGAGAAGGCCGGCGTGAAATCCAGCGCCTTGCCCGTGGTCGCCACCGGCAGGCGCTGGACCGTGGCCATGTCCTGCACGAACAGCTGTCCGTGCCCCTCGGAGAACTCCATGTAGGCGAAGCGCCGGCCATCCGGTGCCCAGGCCGGCGACATCGCCTGGCGGCTCCCCGACGAGACCAGCTGCATGTCCGCGCCGTCCTGATCGATGCGATACACTTTGCCGTCCTTGACGAACAGGACGCGCGTGGCCGCGATCCCCGCGGAGCCGAGGGACGCCAGGACCACCTGGTCGCTGAGCCGGTGCACCGCCAGCCGGAAGCCGGCATCCGTGAGCGGCGGCAGCTTGGCGGTGAGCGTGCGGCGGACTGCACCGGCGGTGATGTCGTGGAGCTCCACGGTCACCGAGTCGGCGGCGAGCCGCACGTCGACAGCGAAGTCCGCCCCCAGCGCCTGGTACAGCGGGTAGTTGAGCCCGCTGGCCGCC
>CAZXKD010000165.1:0-5746 GCA_964641215.1 uncultured Gemmatimonadaceae bacterium | reverse complement strand
CCCTTGATCCGCAGGATGTCGTGCGGGTTCACGGGGCCCTCGGTGAGGCGGTCGCCGGCCCGCACCCGGTCGCCTTCGTGGACGCGGAGGTGCTTGCCGGCCGGCACCTCGTAGAGCTGCGGCTCACCCGACTCGGGGTGGATGAAGATCTCGCGCTTGCCGCGCTTGATGTCCCCGAACCGCACGGTGCCGTCGATCTCGGAAATGGTGGCCGGGTCTTTGGGCCGCCGGGCCTCGAACAGCTCGGCGACGCGCGGCAGGCCGCCGGTGATATCGCGGGTCTTGTAGGCTTCGCGCGACACCTTGGCCAGCACCTGGCCGGCGTACACCTCGACCCCGTCCTCCACCGTGAGCTGAGCGCCCTCGGGGATCACGAAGTCGCGGAGCCGCTTCTCCTTTTCGCCCTTTCGCTGGATGATCTCAATGTGCGGGTGCAGTTTCTTCTCCCGGTCCTCAATGATCACCCGCTGGCGGCGGCCCGTGATCTCGTCCAGCTCTTCCCGAACGGTTTCGTCCTCGACGATGTCGACGAAGCGCACGATGCCCGCCACGTCCGTCATGATCGGGTTGGTGTACGGGTCCCAGGTGAACAGCACGCCGTCCCGGGCCACCTTGGCGCCGTCCGCGACCATCAGCGTCGCCCCGAGCGGTACGTGGAAGCGCGAGTGCACCGCGAGCTTGCCGGCCGCCGTCCCGCCGCCGTGCGCCGCCGCCTTGAGGATCAGCTCGCCCTCGTAGCTGGTCACGACCCGCTGGCGCTCCGGTGTCTCGACGAACGTGAGCCGGTCGCCGTATTCGATGACGCCCTCGACCTTGGTCTTGCGGGTCGTCTGCTCGGCGATGCGCGCCGCGGTGCCCCCGATGTGGAAGGTTCGCAGCGTCAGCTGCGTGCCCGGTTCACCGATCGACTGGGCGGCCAGGATGCCCACCGCCTCGCCCGGGTCCACCATGTCCATCGTGGCGAGGTTGCGGCCGTAGCACATCCGGCAGACTCCCCGCTTGGCCTCGCAGGTGAGCACGGAGCGGATCTTCACCGACTCGATACCCGCGTCCTCGATGGCCTGCGCGCTTTCCTCGTCGATCAGCGCGCCGGCTTCGACGAGCACCTTTTTCCGCCCGTCCTCGTCGAGCTCATGCGAGTCCTCGACGACTTCCAGCGCCACACAGCCGACGATGCGCTCGCGCAGCGGTTCGATGATGTCTTCGCCCTCCTTGAGGGCGGTCATTTCGAGGCCCAGGATGGTGCCGCAGTCCTCTTCGGTGATCGTCACGTCCTGCGCCACGTCGACGAGCCGGCGCGTCAGGTACCCGGCGTCCGCCGTCTTGAGCGCCGTATCGGCCAAGCCCTTCCGAGCGCCGTGCGTCGAGATGAAGTACTCGAGGACCGAGAGCCCCTCACGGAAGTTCGACTTGATCGGACTCTCGATGATCTCGCCGATGCCGCCGGTGAGCTTCTTTTGCGGCTTTGCCATCAGGCCGCGCATCCCCGCCAGCTGGCGGATTTGGTCCCGGCTGCCGCGACTTCCGGAGTCGAACATCATGTACACCGGATTGAACCCACCTTTGGACTTCTTCATCGCCTGGACCATGGCCTCGGCGATGTCGTTGTTGGCGTGGGTCCAGGCATCGATCACCTTGTTGTAGCGCTCCCCGAAGGTGATCTGCCCCGTGGCGTAGGCGCGTTGAAAGCGCTCGACCCGCGCCTCCGCGTCGTGCAACAGCGGCGCCTTCTCGGCCGGGATCTCCAGATCCTCGACACCGATCGAGACGCCGCCCATGGTGGCGTAGCGGAACCCGAACTCCTTCAACGCATCGAGGAATTGCACCGTCGGGGCGAGGCCCGCGCGGCGGTAGCTCTCGAACACTAGCTCCGAGAGCGCCTTCTTGCGCATCACGCTGTTCTGGTATCCCAGCGTGAGCTTCAGCCCGTCGGGGAGAATGCTGTTGAAGATCACCCGCCCCGCCGTCGTATAGATCCACGTGCCGCTCGGCTGCGCGCCGTCCGGACCGACCGGCGGCAGGTACCAGTAATGCACCGGGGAGTGGTACTCCAACCGCTTCGTGGCGAGCCCCATCTCCAGCTCTGCCGCCGAGCCTACGCGCGGCGCCTGGGGCTTCACGTGCTCGAAGTCCGCCGGCTCTTTGGTGAGGAAGTAACACCCCAGCACCATGTCCTGTGACGGCTCCGCCACCGGGCGGCCGTCGGACGGCTTCAGGATGTTGTTTGACGAGATCATCAGCAACCGCGCCTCGAGCTGGCTCTCGAAGGAGAGCGGCACGTGCACGGCCATCTGGTCGCCGTCGAAGTCCGCGTTGAACGCCGCGCACACGAGCGGGTGGATGCGGATCGCCTTCCCCTCCACCAGGACCGGCTCGAACGCTTGGATCCCCAGGCGGTGCAATGTGGGCGCGCGGTTCAGCAGCACCGGGTGGTCTTCGATGATCTCCTCGAGGATCTCGTACACCTCCGGTGACTCCTTCTCGACGATCTTTTTGGCGCGCTTGACCGTCTCGGCGATGCCCTTCTCCACCAGCTTGTGGATGATGAACGGCTTGAACAGCTCGACCGCCATCGCTTTGGGCAGGCCGCACTGGTGCAGCCGCAGCTCCGGGCCCACCACGATCACGGAGCGGCCCGAGTAGTCCACGCGCTTGCCGAGCAGATTCTGGCGGAAGCGCCCCTGCTTGCCTTTCAGCATGTCCGACAGCGACTTGAGCGGCCGCTTGCCGCGCCCGCGGATCGCCTTGGAGCGGCGCCCGTTGTCGAACAGGGCGTCCACCGCTTCCTGCAGCATCCGCTTCTCGTTGCGCAGGATCACCTCCGGGGCCCGGTGCAGAATCAGCTTCTGCAGCCGGTTGTTGCGGTTGATCACGCGCCGGTACAGGTCGTTCAGGTCGCTGGTCGCGAAGCGGCCGCCGTCGAGCGGCACCAGGGGCCGCAGGTCGGGGGGGATCACCGGGATGACGTCCAGGATCATCCAGCGCGGGTCGTTACGCTGCTCGCCCGAGGTGCCGGAATTCCGGAACGCATCCACGATCTTCAGCCGCTTGAGCATCTGTTTCTTGCGGTGCTGGCTGGTCTCCGTCGCCACCGCCTCGCGCAGCTCGTCGGCGAGCTTGTCGACGTTGATGCGCTCGAGCAACGCCCGCACCGCGGGGGCGCCGATGTCCGCCTTGAACGCCGAGTCGCCCTCGCCCTTGGCCTTGGCCCGCAGCTCGAGATAGCGGTCCTCATCCAACAACTCCCGCTCCTGCACTTCCTGCTCGCCGGTATCGATGACCACGTAGTTCGTGTAGTAGATCACGCGCTCGAGGTCGCGCAGCGTCATGTCGAGCAGGTTGCCCATCGGCGAGGGCAGCGTCTTGAAGAACCAGATGTGCGCGACGGGCACGGCGAGCTCGATGTGCCCCATCCGCTCGCGCCGCACCTTGGACAACGTCACCTCGACGCCGCAGCGGTCGCAGATCACGCCGCGATAGCGGATCCGCTTGTACTTGCCGCAGTGGCACTCCCAGTCCTTCACCGGGCCGAAGATGCGCTCGCAGAACAGCCCGTCGCGCTCCGGCTTGAACGACCGGTAGTTGATCGTCTCGGGCTTGGTCACCTCGCCCCACGACCACCAGGTGCGCTGGCCCTGCAGCTCGAGGCGCTCGCGCTCCTTCGAGTCGCGGGGTCCGCGGATCTCCTCCGGAGAGGCGATCCGGATCTGGATGTAATCGAAGCTCGAGCTCTTCGGCTCGCGCCCGCTACGGAAATCGATCATCGAGTCTCCCTCCCCTTACTCCTCAACGTCCTCGGTGGTGCCCAGGGTGACCTTCAGCCCCAGGGCCTGGAGTTCCTTCACCAGCACGTTGAAGGACTCGGGGATGCCGGGTTTCGGCAGGTTCTGCCCCTTGACGATGGCCTCGTACACGCGGCTCCGGCCGTTCACGTCGTCCGACTTGACGGTCAGGATCTCCTGCAGCGTATGGGCCGCCCCGTAGGCCTCGAGCGCCCACACCTCCATCTCCCCGAAGCGCTGGCCGCCGAACTGCGCCTTGCCGGCGAGTGGCTGCTGCGTCACCAGCGAGTAGGGCCCGATGGACCGCGCGTGAATCTTGTCGTCCACCAAGTGCGACAGTTTCATCATGTAGATCGAGCCGACGGTAACGTCGGAGGTGAAGAATTCTCCCGAACGTCCGTCGCGGAGCCGGCACTTGCCCGCCGGCGAGAGCCCGGCGATGCCCAGCAGCTCGCTCACGGCCAGGTCAAGGTCGGCCTCCGATTTCGGGCCGAGCAGTGCCGCCAGCGCCGGACAGCCCACGGCTTCCAGCACCTCCGCTGGCTTGCGGTGCTCCAGGAACTTCTCGACTTCCTTGAGCCCCGCCTTGAGCGCCGCTTTGTCGGCCTTGGGGAGGTCCTCGGCCTCGAGCCGCGCCCCATGCGCCTCCTGCTCGAGGTGGCGTTGTTCGAGCTCGCGGTCGGCCAGCTCCTTGGCGGCGAACTTCAGGAAGTCCTCGAAGCGGTGGAACACCTCGCGCGTCTCCGTTCCCAACGCCCGTGACGCCAGCAGGCTGATGCCGGCCCGCGTCAGGTCAGGCTTACCGCCGTTGGTGACGGGCAGGCGCCGCAGGTTCTGTGTGATGCCGCGCACCGTCTCGGGATCCATGTCCGGTGGCCGCACCGAGAGGCGCAGCGCCTCGGCGGCCCACCTCAACCCGGCCAGCCGCACTAGGACCCCGATTTCGGTCTCGTCGGCGCCCTGGAAGACGGGAGTCTTGGCTTCGAACCCCAGGATCCTGGCAGCCCACCCGAGGTGCGTTTCCAGGATCTGCCCCACGTTCATGCGGCTCGGCACGCCGAGCGGGTTCAGGACGATGTCCACCGGCGTCCCATCGGGGAGGAACGGCATATCCTCCTCGGGGACGATGCGCGCGATGATGCCCTTGTTGCCGTGGCGGCCCGCCATCTTGTCGCCCACCGAGATCTTGCGCTTCTCGGCGATGTAGACCTTCACGAGCTGGATGACACCTGGTGGCAACTCGTCGGGCTGCAGGATCTTGTCGATCTGGTCCTCGGACTTCTCCTCGATCTTGGCGCGTTCACCCGTCGCCGCCTCGAGCATCGCTTTGATCTTCTCGTTCACGCTCTTGTTGGCGACGCGCAGCGTCTTGAGGTCCACGTCGGCGAAGCGCACCTCCGTCAATTGCGGCCGCGTGAGCTTGGTGCCAGCCGGGAGATACTCCTCCACCGTCCCGGCTTTCAGCATCAACCCCACCTCCTGGCCCACCAGCAGCTCGATCAGCTCGGCGGCCATGGCCTCGGTGATGCGCGCCTTCTCGTCCGCCTCGAGCCGTCGGACCTCACCGATGCGCTCGCCGCGGTCCTTCTCCACCACCTGGTCCTCGATGCGCGAGAAGATCTTCACGTCGATAACCACGCCCTCCATGCCGGGCGGCACCTTCAGCGACGAGTCCTTCACGTCCTTGGCCTTCTCGCCGAAGATCGCCGTGAGCAGCTTCTCCTCGGGGGAGAGCTCCGTCTCGCCTTTGGGTGTGATCTTGCCGACCAAGATGTCCCCCGCCTTCACGTGCGCGCCGATGCGGACAATGCCGCGTTCGTCGAGGTCGACGAGCGACTCCTCGGCGACGTTCGGGATCTCGCGTGTGATCTCCTCGCGACCGCGCTTGGTATCGCGGACGTGGAGCTCCAGCTCCTGGATGTGGATCGACGAGTAGACGTCGTCCTTCACCAGGCGCTCGGAGA
>CAZXKD010000164.1:2485-5775 GCA_964641215.1 uncultured Gemmatimonadaceae bacterium | reverse complement strand
GCGCCGAGCGCAGGTCGCAGGCGGAGGAGCCCCCAGGCGGTGAGCGCGACGAGCGCCAAGGTCGCCGCGGCCTGCGCGGCTCTGAGCGCCCAGAGCTCGGGGGAAATGCGGCGGACCACGCGCCACTCGAGCCGGGCGCCGAACGTGGCCCCGAGCCAGCCGATCGCGAGCCCGCTGACCGGGGCGAGGGCGCGGACCACGGAGCGGTCGAGCACGTCGATCCCTGGGCCGAGCAGCACGCCGGCCAGCAGCAGCGGCAGCCCGGTGGCCAGCACGCGATCCGCGCGCGACGATTGGCGCCACGACGACAAGGGGAGCTGCGTCGCCGCGAGGCCGGCGATGGCGGCGAGCGCGAGCGCGAGCAGCGGATGCACGCGGCGAACATTCGCGAACGCTTGACGCCGGCGCAAGCAGCGCCGTAGCTTGGGGCACACATGGCAGCGACGTTTTGCGTCTCCGGCGGCCGCGCGCTGAAGGGCACGATCCGGCCCGCCGGGAACAAAAACGCCGCCCTCCCCATCCTCGCCGCGACCCTGCTCACCGACGGCCCCTGCCGCCTCGACAACGTCCCCCACATCCGCGACGTCGAGACGATGCTGGCGCTGCTCGAGCATCTGGGGGCGAGCGTCGAGTGGACGGGGCTGAACACGGTGGTGGTGGACGCGCGCGCCGCCGCCCCGCGGGAGCTCGACCCCGCGTTGTGCAACCGCATCCGCGCTTCGATCCTCTTCGCCGGGCCGATGCTCGCCCGCTTCGGGCGGGTGCAGCTGCCGCCTCCCGGCGGCGACGTGATCGGCCGGCGCCGCATCGACACGCACTTCCTCGCGCTCGAGCGCCTCGGCGCCGAGATCACCGTCGGCGACACCTACCAGCTCGAGGCGGCCCGCGGCCTCGCCGGCGCCGACATCTTTCTCGACGAGCCCAGCGTCACCGGCACCGAGAACGCCCTGATGGCCGCGATCGCGGCCCGCGGCGCCACCGTGCTGCGCAACGCCGCCTCCGAGCCGCACGTCCAGGACCTCGCCCGCTTCCTCCAGGTCCTCGGCGCGGACATCGAGGGCATCGGGACCAACACGCTCACCGTGCGCGGCGGCAACGCGCTCGCCGCCCCGCCCGCCCCCTACGCGATCGGCCCCGATCACGTCGAAGTCGGCTCGTTCATCGGGCTCGCCGCCGTCACCAACGGCGCGGTCACGATCGACGGGGTGCGTGCCGAGGACCTGCGCTCCACGCTGCTCGCCTTCGAGCGCCTGGGCGTCCACCCGCGCCTCGACGGCCACCGCCTGATCGTCGACGCCGACCAGGAGCGCCGCGTGCGGCCCGACCTGGGCGGCCATGTCCCCAAGCTCGAGGACGGGCCGTGGCCGGCATTTCCGGCGGATCTCATTTCGATCGCCATCGTCGTGGCGAGCCAATGCGAAGGCCTGCTGCTCGTGTTCGAGAAGATGTTCGAGTCGCGGCTGTACTTCGTGGACAAGCTCATCGGGATGGGCGCGCGCATCGTCTTGTGCGACCCGCATCGCGCCGTGATCGCGGGACCGTCGCAGCTGCGCGGGCAGGTCGTCGAGAGCCCGGACATCCGCGCCGGGATGGCGATGCTGCTCGCCGCCCTGGCCGCGCAGGGCGATTCGGTCATCCACAACATCGGCCAGATCGAGCGGGGCTACGAGCAGATCGACGAGCGGCTGCGGGCGCTGGGAGCCGCAATCGAGCGGGTCGACGACGGCGGTCAACGGCGGTAATGCCGGCTGCCTTCCTGACGGTCTTAGTGCTTGCGGCCCATAGGCTTACCGCCCAGTGCCCGGATGGCTCGGCGGCGCCCTGCGGCCGCCCGCACGCCCTCGCACCGCCTCCGTCCAACAGCGTGGCCGTGCTCTACTTCGAGAATCTCTCCCGGGACACGGCTGACGCCTACATCGCCGATGGGTTCACCGAAGAGATCACGGCGCGGCTGGGCCAAATCGGCCGGCTGTCCGTCACGTCGCGCGCGGCCGCACGACGGTTCCGCAACGCGGCACTACTCTCCACCGCCGACCTGGGGCGGGCGCTGAATGCGGCCTATCTCGTCAACGGCAGCGTCCGCCATGGGGGCAGTCAGTTGCGCGTGACCGTGGAGTTGGTCCGCGCGACCAGCGGGGCCCGCATCTGGGGCGAGCAATACGACCGGACGGCCGCCGATCTGCTCGAGATCGAAGGGGATGTCGCGCAGGCGGTCGCGTCGGGCATCGCCGGGCGGCTGCTGCCCGGCGAGCGGGCGAGGCTCGCCGTCCGCCCGACGCGCAGCCCGGAGGCGTACGACGACTACCTGCGGGGCAACCGGCTGCTGTGGCGCGAAACCGAGTCAACCGTATTGGGGGCGATCAAGGAGTACGAGGCAGCCTTGCGCGCGGATCCGGCGTTCACGGCCGCGCGCGGACGGTTGGCATACGCGTACGGCCTGGCATTGAACTGGGCGTACTCCCCTGAAGGGCTGCCGGCCGAGAGCGTGTTCGCCCGGGGCTCGGCTGCGGCCGCGCGGGCCCTCCGTGAGGATTCGACGGTGGCGGATGCGTGGCTGGGCCGCGCCCTTGTTCTGTTCTTCAACGGTCGCCGCCAGGATTTGGACATCGCGCTAGAGTCGGCACGGCGGGCCCTGGTGCTCAACCCGGCCGACGACCAGGCGCACCAATGGTATGGGACCGTCCTCCGTCGCCTCGGCCGGTTCGCGGAGGCCGAGCAGGAGTACCGCCGGGCTCGAGCGATCAACCCCTGGAATGTCCAAGCTGCGGCGGATCAGGGGTTCGCGGCTTATAGTCAGCGGCGCTTTCTGGAAGCGCGCCAGTGGTACGACAGCGCAGTTGCACTCGACTCCACATTCAGCACCAACTACTACATCAGAGCCCGTGTGCGCGCCGAGCTCGGGGACCTCACTGGTGCATTGGAGGACGGCACGACCGCTCTGCGGCTCGCCCTGCCAAGCGAGCGCCTCCGGGTCAGCGCGCTGGTCGCGGACATGGAAGCCAGGAATGGTCAGTCGGCGCACTCCCAGCAGCGCCTGCAGGATGTGTTTACTGAGCTCGGCTGGCCTGACGGCGTCCCCACGACGGCGGTCTCCGTACGCAACGCCTACGACCCGGCGTTGGCGGCGATCGCGCTCGGGAAGCAGGACGTCGCCATCGCCATCCTGGATCAGGCGTGGCCGCGGGGTCCGTGGCTGTGGAGCTATCTCATCTGGCCGGGCTTCGATCCACTCCGTACCGATCCGCGCTTCATCAAGATCTTCGACGAGTCGCGGCCGCCGGGGGCGCCGG
>CAZXKD010000164.1:0-2385 GCA_964641215.1 uncultured Gemmatimonadaceae bacterium | reverse complement strand
GTCCGCTGGCACGACCGCGCCGCCAACGCGGGCGATTGGCTCATCCTCGACGGCGCCGACGGGCACGCCACCACCGTGCCCGGCTTGCTCCTCACCATCACGGTGGCAGACTGCATCCCGATCTACCTGGCAGTGCCCGACAAGGGCGCGATCGCGCTGCTCCACGCCGGCTGGCGGGGAACGGCCGCAGGGATTCTGGAGTGCGGCCTGGACGTCTTGAAGCGCTACGCGTTCGCCTCGGCAGGCGATATCGTAATGCACTGTGGAGTAGGCATTTGCGGTAACTGCTATGAAGTAGGTTCTGAAGTCGCCGAGAAACTAGGTGAGCCCCGTCGGGATCGCTCGGCCCACGTCGACCTGCGCGGCATCCTGGCGGCCCAGGCGGCCGAGCTCGGCGTCGGCGCGGTGACGGTCTCCCCCTGGTGCACGGCGCATGACCGGGCCCAGTTCTTTTCCCACCGGGCTTCCGGCGGGGCCGATGGGCGCCACGTCGCCTACCTGGGGCGCCCGATCGCTTGACACCGCTCGGCCGACCGGATACACTCCCTCCGTGAAGCGGGCGAAGTTCGGCCCGCGCTTTTTTTTATGCTCACCGACAGCCTCGTGGAAGCCTTTCGAGTCCGGCTGGAAGCGCTGGGCCTCGATCTGGCCGACCTCCGCATCGGCGGCACGCCGAACCGGCCGCTCGTCCAAGTGCGCATCGACTGGCCGCCGGCGGACCCGCCAGGGCAGGGTGACCCGCCCCCCCCCCGGCGCGTATCCGTGGAGGACTGCACCGCTGCCAGCCGGGCCCTGGAAGCGTGGCTGGACAACGGCGGACCGCTCGGCACGCGCTACATCCTGGAGGTGTCGAGCCCCGGGCTGGAGCGCCCGCTGCGGTGGGCGCGACACTGGGCGCGGTTCGTGGGCCGCGAGGTGACCGCGAAATTGGAAGGGTTGGGACGGGTGCGGGCGCGGATCGTGGCGGTGCCCGACGAGACGACCGTCGTCCTGCAACCGCAAGGCGGCGCACCCCGGCCGGTGCCGCTCACGAAGATTCGGGATGCGCGGCTCGCGGTCGATTGGTAGTTGATTCACTGATGGCTGATGGCTGACGGCTGACGGCTTCAGAGGATGGAACGATGACGAACACAACGGATGTCGTTAGCGCGATCCGCGAGCTCACGAGCACCAAGCAGCTCGAGCGGGCGGAGCTGATCGATCTCTTGAAGGACGGATTGCACGCGGCCCTGGTCAAGCGCTACGGGCCGAACGTGCGCGCCGAGATCAGTATCGACGAGCTGAAGGGGACGATCCGCATCGTCGTGCTCAAGACCGTCGCCGAGACGGTGGAGGACCCGGGCGCCCAGATCTCTCTCGAAGAGGCGCGCTTCGAGGACCCCGAGTTCCAGGTGGGCGACGTCCTGGAAGAGGAGGTGCCCTTCGGGGAGTTCGGGCGCACCGCCGTGCAGGCGGCCAAGCAGCGCATCATTCAGCGCGTGCGCGAGGGCGAGCGCACCCGCATCCGCGAGGAGTTCTCTGGGAAGGTGGGCGAGCTGCTGCCGGGCGAGGTGCAGCAGATCGAGCGCGGCAAGATCGTGGTGATGCTGAACAAGTTCCGCGAGGCGGAGGCGATCATTCCCTACCGCGACCAGAACCACCGCGAGCACTTCCACCAGGGGGACACGATCCGCGCGGTGCTGAAACGGATCGAGGAGACCCCCAAGGGGCCGCGGCTCATCCTGTCGCGCGCCGACCCGATGTTCGTGAAGGCCCTCTTCAAGCTCGAGGTGCCGGAGATCCAACAGCAGATCGTCGAGATCCGGGCGACGGCGCGGGAGGCCGGGAGCCGGACCAAGATCGCCGTGTCCAGCCGGGACGATGGCATCGATCCGGTCGGCGCCTGCGTCGGCCTCAAGGGCTCGCGCGTCCAGGCCGTCGTGAACGAGCTGGGCGGCGAGCGCATCGACATCGTGCCCTGGTCCCCGGACCCGGAGCGGTTCGCGAAGCTGGCCCTCGCCCCCGCGCGCGTGGCGCGCGTGTTCTCCGACCCCGATACCCGCACCATTCAGGCGATCGTCGACGAGGATCAGCTGTCGCTGGCCATCGGGCGCAACGGCCAGAACGTGCGGCTCGCCTCCGAGCTCACGGGCTGGAAGATCGACCTGTACTCCAGCCGGGAGTGGCTGGAGCGCGGCGGCGAGGGCCCACTGTTCGCACCGCTGCCACCCGAAGAGGAGCAGGCGGTCAAAGTGGCTCTGCGCGAGCTCAAGGACCTCTCGCCGGAGCTGGTCGCGGTGCTCGAGGGCGCGGGCAAGACCACGCTGCAGCACATTCTGGATCTGGAGCGCGACGACGTCGACAAGCTGCCCGGGATGACCGCCGAACTGGCCGAAAAGCTCATGG
>CAZXKD010000163.1:0-5785 GCA_964641215.1 uncultured Gemmatimonadaceae bacterium | reverse complement strand
ATAACTTTCGCTATGGGAACCTTCCGCCCCGCCGTCGCGCTCACCTTCGATGACGTCTTGCTGGTCCCGCGGCATGCTACCGTGCACCCGCGAAACGTCGACGTCAAGAGCCGCTTCACCCGCAAGATCTCCCTGAACATCCCCCTCGTCGCCGCCGCCATGGACACGGTGACGGAGGCGGAAATGGGGATGGCCATTGCGCGCGAGGGCGGCATCGGCGTGCTGCACAAGAACATGCCCATCGACCGGCAAGCGGCCGAGGTCGACCGGGTCAAGCGCAGCGAGTCGGGGATGATCCTGAACCCGATCACCCTCGGCCCCGACCGGCCGCTGCGTGAGGCGCACCAGCTGATGGTGCGCTTCAAGATCTCCGGTGTCCCGATCGTGGACGGTGCCGGCAAGTTGATCGGCATCATCACCAACCGCGATCTCCAGTTCGAGCGCCAGCTCGATCGTCCCATCCGCGAGGCTATGACCAAGGACAGGCTCGTCACCGCGCCCGTGGGCACCACCCTGGACGAGGCCGAGCGGATCCTGGGCAAGCATCGCATCGAGAAGCTTCCGGTCGTCGACGAACGCGGCGTACTGCGGGGGCTCATCACCGTCAAGGACATCTTCAAGCGCCGCCAGCATCCCGATGCCAACAAAGACCAGCACGGGCGGCTGCGCGTGGCCGCGGCGGTCGGCGGGACGCCTGAGGCGAAGAGCCGTGCCAAGGCGCTGCTCGACGCCGGCTGTGACGTGCTCGTCGTGGACTCGGCGCACGGGCATTCTCAGGGCGTGCTGGAGACGGTGGCCCTGCTGCGCGAGGCGTTCCCCGACGCGCAACTCGTGGGGGGCAACGTGGCGACGGCAGCGGGCGCGCGCGCACTGGTCGAGCGCGGCGTGGACGCGGTAAAGGTGGGGGTCGGGCCGGGCTCAATTTGCACCACGCGGGTGGTCACGGGCGTGGGCGTGCCGCAGATCACCGCCATCCTCGACGCGGTGGCGGGAGCGGGAGATGTCCCCGTGATCGCCGACGGCGGCATCAAGTATTCCGGGGATGTCGTCAAGGCCCTGGCTGCGGGGGCCTCCAGTGTCATGATGGGCTCCCTGCTCGCCGGCACCGAGGAGAGTCCGGGCGAATCGTTCCTGCTCGAGGGGCGGCGCTTCAAAGTCATCCGCGGCATGGGAAGCCTGGGCGCCATGGAGGAGGGCTCGGGCGACCGCTACTTCCAGGAGGGCGAAGTCTCCCCTGCCAAGCTCGTCCCGGAAGGGATCGAGGGGCGGGTGCCGTACAAGGGCCCTGTGGCGGACGTGATCTTTCAGATGGTGGGCGGCCTGCGGAGCGGCATGGGGTATTGCGGGGTCTGCGACATTCAGGCGCTGCGCACCGAGACCGAGTTCCTTCGCGTCACGACGGCGGGGCTGCGGGAGTCGCACCCGCACGACGTCGTCATCACCCGCGAGGCGCCGAACTACAGCATCTGATCTCCCGTGCGCCTGCGCGCCTGCGCGTGTGCGCTTGACACTCCGTAGCCCTGGGCCTACTGTAGCGCCCGGTTCACAGACGAAACGTCCGTTCCGTTCATCCTCCTGACCGAGGTGCGCATGGACCTATTCCGACGGAAAAGCGTTACCGACCTGCAGACCGAGGCGATGACGGACCACAGCCTGAAGCGGGCTCTGGGCGCGCTCAACCTCACGGCCCTTGGCATCGGCGCGATCATCGGCACCGGCATCTTCGTGCTGACCGGGACGGTGGCGGCGATCAATGCGGGCCCCGCGGTCGTGGTCTCGTTCGTGCTGGCCGGCGTCGCCTCGATCTTCGCGGCACTGTGCTACTCGGAGTTCGCCTCTCTGGTGCCGATGGCGGGGAGCGCCTACACCTACGGCTACGCCACCCTGGGCGAGCTGATCGCCTGGATCATCGGGTGGGACTTGATCCTCGAATACGCGCTGGGGGCGGTGACGGTCGCCATCGGCTGGTCGGGCTACGTGGTCTCGTTCCTGCACGACATCGGCATCAACGTGCCGTGCGCCCTCTCCGCTGCCCGCGGCACGCTGGTCGCCTGCCACGACGGCACGCAGGCGGTGGCGATCTTCAACCTGCCCGCGGTGATCATCATCGCTCTCGTCACCACGCTCCTCGTCATCGGCATCAAGGAGTCCGCCAACGTCAACAACGTCATCGTGTTCATCAAGCTCGCCGTGGTCGTGTTGTTCATCGTATTCGCGGCGCACGCCGTCAACACCGCCAACTGGCATCCGTTCATTCCGCCGAGCACCGGGGACCCCCAGAACTTCGGGTGGTCCGGCGTGGTAGCCGGGGCTGGCATTGTCTTCTTCGCCTACATCGGATTCGACGCGGTGAGCACGGCGGCCCAAGAAGCGAAGAATCCCCAGCGGGACATGCCGATTGCCATCATCGGCTCGCTGTTGATCTGCACGGTTCTCTACATCCTCGTGTCGGGGATCGCCACGGGCGTCATGAGCTACAAGGAGCTCAACGTCCCGGATCCGATCGCCGTCGCCGCGGACCGCGCCGGCCTGGGCTGGATGGCCACGCTCATCAAGCTGGGGGCCATCGCCGGCCTGTCGTCGGTCATTCTGGTGATGCTGCTCGGGCAGTCCCGCGTCTTCTGGTCGATGTCCCGCGACGGCCTCCTCCCTCCCTTCGTCAACAAGATTCACCCCAGGTTCCAGACGCCATACATCACCTCGATCGTGACTGGCATCGGGGTCGCGTTCTTCGCCGCGATCCTCCCGATCCGCGACGCTGCGAGCCTCGTCTCGATCGGCACCTTGCTCGCGTTCGTCATCGTTTCCGTGGGCGTCATCGTACTGCGCGTGCGCGAGCCGAACTTGCCGCGCGCCTTCAAGACCCCGGCGTACATGTTCGTGGCGCCGCTCGGTGCGGCGTCGGCGTTATACCTCATGGTTCACCTCTCAACCCGGACATGGTATCGCCTGGGCGGTTGGTTCATCATCGGGATGATCTTCTATTTCGTCTACAACTGGCTGTTCTACTTGCTACGCTGGCGCCAAGCTCAACCCGTACCGGGGCGGCCGCCGGCCTGAGGCCCTCGCCCCACGCCCCGTAGCCGTCGTGGCCAGTCTCCGAGTGGAGGCTGGCCACGCTATCTTGGACCCATGAACGGCAACGGCGTCTCCATTCCCTCCGACCGGGTGCGTGCCGCGCACGACGTCGCGAAGGTGCTGAAGCCCGGTCTGCGCGTCGCCCTGACCACGCACGTGAACGCCGACGGCGACGGCCTGGGGAGCGAGGTGGGGCTGTGGTACATGCTGCGCGCCCATGGCCTGCACCCCACGATCGCCAATCCGACGCCGACTCCCGAGCGGTTCGACTTCCTCCTCCCCGAAGGCGCGGACGCCAGCGCTCACGCGGTGAAGGAGATCGAGCGTGCCGACGTGATCGTGGTGCTCGACATCTCCGACCTGGGCCGGCTGGGCGACTTGGCGCACACCGTACGAGCACGGGGGACGGGGGGCGTCCCGGTTGCGTGCATCGACCACCACGTCAGCCCGGGGTCACTCCCGTCCGGGCCGCGGCTGGTCGCACCCGAGGCGACCGCCACCGCCGAGCTGGTGTTCGACTTCGCCAGCGCCCTGGGGTGGGAGCTCTCGCCTGAGAGCGCGCGCGCGCTGTATGTCGGGCTGCTCACCGACACCGGTGGCTTCCGGTTCTCCAACACGACGGCCCGGGCATTGCGCGTGGCGGGCGCGCTGCTGGAGCGGGGGGTGGACCCGGAGACGATCTACGAGCGGGTCTACGCCAGCGCCCCGGAGGCCCGGGTCCGGCTCATGGCCGAGGTGCTGCAGACACTGGTGGTGGAGCCGGAGGTCGGCCTGGCGTGGGTCACCGTCCCGCCCGACGCGCTCCAGCGCTACGGCGCCACGCCCGACGACCTCGATGGCATCGTCGAGTTTCCACGCACGATCGCCGGCGTGCGCCTGGCCCTGTTGTTCCGGCAGGTGGCGAGCGGCCGGATCAAGGTATCGCTTCGCTCGATGGGGGAGGTGAACGCCGCGGACCTTGCCCACCGGTTCGGCGCGGGGGGGGGAGGCCACGCCAAGGCGGCGGGCGTCTCCTTCGAGGGAGCGCTCGCCGACGTGCAGGAGAAGGTGCTGGCGGCGGCGCGGGACTACCTGCAGGGGAGGGCGTCGCGCGTGTGACGCTCCGCCGCCGCAGCCGGTCTCAAAAGAGAGATCGGACTGGAGTTTCTATGTACTTGCGACGTCTGTGGCTCGCTGTCTGTCTCGTGGTCACGGCGGGCTGCCCCGAGGGGGTCCGCATCGTTCGCGCCGGAGCGAGCAGCGGCGGCGGCTCGAGCGCTGGCGGCCCGGCTACCCACGTGGTCTTCATCGCCGCGCCGGCGAAGGTGTCCGCCGGTGTGACCATCAGTCCCGCCGTGCAGGTGGCGGCCGAGGACAGCACCGGAGTGACCGACACGCTCTTCATCGGCACCGTGACCATCGCCCTGGGCAACAATCCCGGCGGCGCCACCCTCACTGGTGCGCTGACGATTGGGGCGCAGCGCGGGGTCGCCTCATTCAGCGATCTGCGCATCGACATCCCCGGGTCGGGCTATACTTTCACCGCCTCCGCGTCCGGACTCGTGGGCGCGTCGAGCTCGAGCTTCACCGTGCAGTAGTCGGGCTCGTTGCAGACGCGGACCTGACGTGCGCAGCGTTGCCCGCCCGCGCCACCCCCCGCTACATTCCCCCGCGTGTCCGCCTCCGACGACCTCACGCGGCGCGTCCAGCAGGCCCTCGGCGCCGTCAAGCATCCCCGCCTTGCCCGCGACGTTGTCTCCGCCGGCATGGTCCACGACCTCGTCGTCGCCGGGGACGGCGCGGTGTCCTTCACGTTCCATCTGACGCGCGAAGACCCCGCCGTCCTCGCCCGCGACGCGCGCAAGGCGGTACAGGCGGTTCCCGGCGTGTCTGTCGTGAGGATCAACGTTGTTGATCCCGCGGCGAAACAGAGTCGGGCCCCCGTCCCCCCCGAGGGGGGGATGGGGGGGGGGCTGCCAGGAGGGGCGGGCGCGGTGCCGCCGCCCCCGACGCCGGAGGCGATGCCGCACCTGGGCCGCGTGCTCGCCGTCTCCTCCGGCAAGGGCGGGGTCGGGAAGTCCACCGTCTCGGCCAATCTCGCCGCAGCGCTCGCCCGCCAGGGTCATCGCGTGGGGGTGATGGACGCCGACGTCTATGGCCCCAACATCCCGCGGATGTTCGGCCGCGACGCGAAGCCCGAGGTCATCGGCGGCAAGATCCAGCCGCTCGAGGCGTACGGGGTGAAGCTCATGTCCTTGGGCTTCATCGTGGAGCGCGACGCGCCCGCGATCTGGCGCGGTCCGATCATCATGAAGATCATCGGGCAATTCCTGCGCGACGTGGCGTGGGGCCAGCTGGACTACCTCGTCGTGGATCTGCCCCCCGGGACGGGCGATGCCCAGCTCTCGCT
Source organism: uncultured Gemmatimonadaceae bacterium (assembly GCA_964641215.1). Classification (GTDB taxonomy): domain Bacteria; phylum Gemmatimonadota; class Gemmatimonadetes; order Gemmatimonadales; family GWC2-71-9; genus 13-1-40CM-70-15. The sequence goes on along the minus strand of CAZXKD010000163.1, from coordinate 318 downwards.
GGTCCAGACGATCCACCTGGATGGTGTGCTGATCGTCACAACGCCGCAGGAGATGGCCGTAGGCGACTCGCTGCGCGGCGCCAAGATGTTCGAGCGGGTGGGCGTGCGAGTGATCGGCGTCGCCGAGAACATGAGCTACTACGTCTGCCCGCATTGCGGTGAGCGCTCGGAAGTCTTCCTCGCGGGGGGCGGCGGGCGGCTCGCCGCCGAGTTGGGCGTGCCGCTGCTCGGGCAGGTCCCGCTGCAGGCGGGCATGCCGGAGCTGGCCGACGCCGGCCGGCCGATTGTGGTCGCGGCGCCCGACTCTCCGGCGGGCGT
>CAZXKD010000162.1:0-5799 GCA_964641215.1 uncultured Gemmatimonadaceae bacterium | reverse complement strand
ACTCCGGAGCAGAAGAAAAAATATCTGCCGCGACTGGCGACCGGCGACGAGATTCCCTGTTTCGCGCTGACCGAACCGATGGCGGGCAGCGACGCCGGGTCGATCACGTCGAGCGGCGTTCTGTTTCAAGATAAGAAGGACGGAAAACTTTATCTGCGGTTGAACTGGAATAAACGGTGGATCACCCTCGCCGCCATCTCGACGGTTTTAGGATTGGCCTTCCGGCTTCGGGATCCCGACAATCTTTTGGGGCGCGGCGAAGATTTGGGAATCACCTGCGCCCTCATTCCTTCCAAGACGAAAGGCGTCGTGCTGGGACGCCGTCACGACCCGATGGGGATCCCGTTCTACAACTGCCCCACCCAAGGTAACGACGTCGTGGTGCCCGCCGAAGAGGCGATCATCGGAGGCTTGGAGAAGGCGGGACACGGCTGGCAGATGCTGATGGAATCGCTCGCCGCGGGGCGTGGGATCTCGCTTCCTTCTCAGGCCGCGGGCGGCGGGAAACTGATCGTGCGTGTCGTGGGCGCTCACGCGAGCATCCGCAAACAGTTCGGCGTTCCCATCGGGGCGTTCGAAGGCATCGAGGAGCCGCTGGGGCGGATCGGAGGCTACAATTATCTTTTGGAAGCGGTCCGCCGGTTTACGTGCGGTGCGATCGATCAGGGCATCAAACCTCCTGTGATCACCGCGATCGCCAAGTATAACGCGACGGAGATCTCGCGCGTCATGATCAACGACGCCATGGACATCGTGGGCGGCCAGGGGATCTCCTTGGGACCTCGGAATCTCCTGGGGCACGCCTATATGGGAACGCCCATTGCGATCACCGTGGAGGGCGCGAATATCATGACGCGCACTCTGATCATCTTCGGCCAGGGCGCGATGCGGGCGCATCCTTTTGCGTTTCGCGAGGTGGACGCCATCGATCGAGGCGATCTGGTCGCCTTCGATCATAACTTTTGGGGGCACGTCGGGCATGTGGGGCGCAATCACTTCCTGGCGTTCCTCCTTAGGGTCACGCGAGGACGTCTCTCCCCCTCGCCCGTTGCCGGCTCCCCCGTACCCGCCCCCGACATCAGCCAGATGTCGCCCGAAGAGCGGGCCCGGCGCCTGTTCGACCGGGTGATGACGCTCGCCCAGGCCGGGAAACGGGACAGCGTCCAGTTCTTCGTGCCGATGGCGCTGGGCGCCTACGCGCAGCTCCCCGCCCGTGATCTGGACGCCCATTACGACATCGGCCTCCTCTCGCTCGCGGCGGGCGACGCTGCCGGGGCGCTGGCGCAAGCCGATACGATCTTGCGGCTGGTGTCGACTCACCTGTACGGATTCGTGCTGCGCGGCCAGGCGTACGAGCAGCAGGCCAACCGCCAGGGCGCGCGTCGGGCGTACGCCGACTTCCTGAGGAACGAGACCGCCGAGCGGGCCCGGCAGCGCCCGGAGTACGCCGAGCATGCGCGCACGCTGGACGCCTTTCACGAGACGGCCCTGCGGGCGCGGAGCGGGTCCTGACCGCCGTGGCGCCACGCACCATTCACCTCGCGCACAGCCCCGACGCGGACGACGCCTTCATGTTCTGGGCGATGGCCGAGGGGCGGATCGACACCGGCGAGCGTCGCTACGTCCAGGAACTGGCGGACATCGAGACGCTCAACCAGCGCGCCCGGGCGGGCGAGCTGGAGGTGACCGCCGTCTCGATCCACGCCTATGCCTACCTCGCCGATCGCTATGCGCTGCTCGCCCACGGCGCGAGTGTCGGTGACGGCTACGGGCCGCGCGTCGTGGCGCGCGCGCCGGCGCCCGCCGAGCCCCGCGCGGCGCTCGCCGACCGCACGGTGGCCATCCCCGGCACGCTCACCACGGCCTGGCTCGCCCTGCGGCTCTATCAGCCGCACGTGCGGCCCGTGGTCGTGCCGTTCGATCACATCGAGGAATACGTCGCGGCCGGCCGCGCCGACGCCGGTCTCCTGATCCACGAAGGCCAGCTCACGTTCGGCGACCGCGGGCTGCATCTGTGGGTGGACATGGGGGAATGGTGGCGCCGTGAGACGGGCCTGCCCTTACCGCTGGGCGGCAACGTGGCGCGCCGCGACCTCGGCCCGGAGCTGCTGCGCGCCATCGCCGGCGATCTGAAAGCGAGCATCGTCTACGGCCTGGCCCACCGGGCGGAAGCGCTGCAGCACGCGCAGCGCTTCAGCCGCGGTCTCGACCCGGCTCGAACCGATAGGTTCGTGGGCATGTACGTCAACGCCTACACCGTCGATTATGGCCCCACCGGCCGGCGTGCGGTCGCGGAGCTGCTCGGCCGGGCGCACGGCGCGGGGCTCGTTCCGGAGCCTGGGCATCTCGTGTTCTTGTCGGCGGCGTAACCCGACCGGCGGCCGGGGGCTATCCAGACCGACCGGGGAGCGCCAATTTCCCGGAAGCAAGGCAAGGAGTCCCGCGTGGTCGAGACTTCGGGTCCCGTCTCCGTGCTGGTGGTGGACGACGAGGAGCCCATCCGTAACGCCCTGAAGAAGTTCCTCGCCCAGCAGCAGTTCGACGTGTACACGGCAGGGTCGGGGGATGAGGCGCTGCAGCAGCTCCACCGCCACAAGCTGGCGCTGATGCTGTGCGACATCCGCATGCCCGGCATCAGCGGGGTCGACCTGGTCCCCCAGGCGCTCGAGCTCGAGCCGGACCTGGCCATTCTCATGCTCACGGCGATCAACGACGCGACCAGCGCCGCCTTATGCATGCAACGCGGGGCGATGGACTACCTCACCAAGCCGATCGAGCTCGCCGACCTGGGCCGCGCCGTGCAGCGCGCGCTGCGGCGCCGCGAGATGCTGCTCGAGAACCGCCAGCTCAACCAGTGGCTCAAGGAGGAAGTCACCACCCGAACCGTCGAGCTGCAGCGCGAGCGGCACAAGCTGGAACGCATTTCCGTGGCGACGCTCGAGGCGTTGATCAACGCCCTGGAGGCGAAGGACCCCTACCTGCGCGGGCACTCCGCGCGGGTAGCCGATCTCTCCGCCACCATTGCCGGCCAGGTCGGACTCTCCGACGAAGAGGTCGAGCAGGTCCGTGTGGCCGGCCGCCTGCACGACATCGGGAAGATCGGCACCCGCGAGGTGGTGATGGAGAAACAGGGACCGCTCACGCCCGAGGAGTACGAGCACGTAAAGCAACACGTGATCATCGGCTCCCAGATCCTCGCCCCGCTCGCCCACCTCGGCCCGATCATCGGCGCCGTGCGCCACCACCACGAGCGCTGGGACGGCTCGGGCTACCCGGACGGGTTGCGCGGGGAAGAGATCCCCGTGGGGGCCCGCATCATCGGCGCCGCCGAAGTCTACGACGCCCTGAGCAGCTCGCGCCCCTACCAGGAGAAGCTCACCCCGGAACAGGCCGTCGAGCGGATGAGCCAGCTCTCGGGGAGCGTGCTCGACCCGAAGGTGTTCGAGGCGCTCTCTAGAGTCGTCGCCCGGCGGGGCACCCTGGTGTACCTCGATGAGGGCGGCAGCGGACCGGAATAGAAAACCAAACCCGGGGCTGAAAGCTCCCCGGGTTGGCGGTCGGGCGAAGTGGCCGTCACACTCCGGCCGCGACCAAGTATTGGGAATCCTGGCTTCCGTACGCACTGCCAGGGTGAATGTTTCGTCAGGGTCCGGTGACGTCCCCTCCCTGGAGACCCATTCGCCCCTCCCCTTTTTCCCCTTCCCGATCCTTAGATGCAGAGCTTGAGGAAAGGGTTGCAGGCTACCATCGCTTCACCCGGCCCAGCCGCGACGTCGTGATTGTTTCCGCATGGGACCCCCGGCGGAGCGTGACCCGGGTGTTGGATGCCCCCCACCCCATCCCGGTTGGGCCGAAGACCACCTCCGGGTTGGACACTTCGAGCGTCACTCCCTGGGTGAGCGGGCCGGGCCACCGCTGGTACGGCCGCCAGTCGGACCCCTCCCAGCGATCGATGCGCAGCGAGTCGCCGGCGATCGTGACGCGGGCGCGGGTTCCCCACATGACCGCCGCGGCGCGCGCCACGGCCAGCGCCGTCGTCACCTCACGGGCGGCACGATCAGCCGCCACCCAGTCAAGAAACCCGGACAGGCGCGGGAGGCCGAGGGCGAGAAGCAGGGCGGCAACCGTCAAGGAGACGGCCAGCTCAATGAGGGAAAAGCCTCGTGCCATGAGGTACAAAAGGGCCCCTTGCCGCCTGGATGCGTCACCAAACCTGTGCGGTGAAAAGCCAGAAAACGCGGGCATTTGCGGTCTAACGCCGCCGGCTGGGAAAGGCTATGTTGTGGAGTTCGAGGACGTTGCGGCTGGGGCACGGCTGCTGCCCTGCGGAGACCCGCATGGGTCCACACACGTCCGAACCAGAGAACCACGACATGCCTGACGCCGTCGCGCGGCCGCATACGCTGCCTCACGCAGCCTTCTTGGAACGGGGGTCTCTGCACCCTGCTACCTCGCCAGCAGTGCGCCTCGGGCAAGGAGCGTTCCTGGTACTGCGCCTCATCGACCTGCTGGCTGCGGAGCACGAGTCGCCCGTCACGGACGACGCGTTCCGCTACCAATGGGCGGCGACGGAGCGCTATTGCCGCGAGCTGGGGATCGGGTTCCCCGAAGCCGCGCACCTGCAGGGGCTGGTACGCATCGCCCGGGACGCCCATACCGCTCACGACGTGCGGCTGCTCGCGCCGGGCCTGCTGGCCTACGCGCACGCGCTCGAGGATGACGGACACTACGACGAAGCGGCCGACGTCGTGATCACGATGCTCGCCGTCGGCGGTGAGCGGCTCACGGCGGCGGACCGGATCGCGGCGCAGATGCGACTCGGCCGCGTGCGCCGCAAGGTGATGCGGTGGGAAGAGGCAGAGGCGGCGTATGCAGAAGGCGGTCGGCTCGCGCGCGAGGCTGGCGACGGGTTCTCGGCGCTGCTCAGCCGGCTGGGGCACGTGAACGTGCTGCACTTCCGTGGCAACCTGGCGGAGGCAGAGCGCCAATACTGGGGCATTCTCGATGACGCTCGGGCGGGCGGTTTCCGCGAGGCGGAGGCACGCGCTGAACACGGCTTAGGTTCGGTCCAGACAGCGCGCGGCCAGGCGGCAGAAGCCGTGCCACACCTCTGGAATGGGTTTGAGCTCTACAACGATGAATCATCGAAGCTTCGCGCCCTCCAGGACTTGGGCTTTGCACTGCTCAGTCTGGGCGAGGTTGAGTCTGCTGAACGAGCACTCCTCGAGATAGTCCGACGCGACGCTACGTCCGACAATCTCACCAATTCGCTCATCGAGCTCATGCACTGCGCGTCCTTTCGTAGGGATCGTGTTGGCTTTGAGCGGTGGCGAGAACAATGCGAAGCGAAGCTCGACACGATGGCGCCGAACATGCGGGCCGACTACCTACTCAAAGCGGGGATCGGTCTGGCTCGGTTTGGGCTCTTCCAGAAGGCCGAGCGCCTTATGGAAGAGGCGCTAGCGATAGCAAGTGAACATCAGGTACATGCGCTCGAGTTCAAGATTGACCGGATCAAGAACGGGCTCCGCGACTGCGAGGCCGAAGTGAAAGCCGGCATTCAGGCAGCCACGGAGCCTGTTTGGAGCGAGGCCGTGAAGGAGGTGTCAGCCTCCCTTGCCCAGCTCACGACCTCAATCGTTTAGTGCTGCAGACACGTATTCTGGGAACTCTGATCGCAGTCCGGCCGTGGCGCGGTGCTGTCCGCGCAGGCAGCAGCCGAAAGGGCGAACGCGACGAACAGCAGGCTGAAGACGAGGCGGGTGCGGCGGGACATGGTGCCTCCAGGGCGATACTGTT
>CAZXKD010000161.1:0-5826 GCA_964641215.1 uncultured Gemmatimonadaceae bacterium | reverse complement strand
TCGCCGGCACGGCCCGGGTGGCGGTCGCGAGCCCGCGGCTCAACGCCGACAACGCCGCGATGATCGCCCGCGCCGGCTGGTGGCGCCTCGCGCAGGGCGAGGAGAGTGACCGGACCCTCGACGCGCGCGCCGACCTGCCCTTGCCCGGTCTCGAGCCAGCGACCACCGCGCACAACGCACTTCTGAAATGACCGTCTATCCGCTCGTTTTCCACGTCGGGCCGCTCACCGTCACCGGCTACGGCCTCATGATGATGGTCGCCTTTCTGATGGCCGGCTGGGCCATTCAGCTCGACCTGCGCGAGCGCGGCCGTGGAGAGGAGTATGCCGCGGACGTCGTGATGGCGGCGGTGATCGGCGGGCTCGTGGGCGCGAAAATCTGGTACGTGCTGCTCACCGGAGAGTGGAGCGCGCTGCTGCGGCGTGGTGGGTTCGTCTGGTACGGTGGCTTCCTCGGTGGCGCCGCCGGCGTGCTGCTCGCCGCGTGGCTGAAGCGGGTGACTCCCCGCCTCACGGCCGAGCTGTGCGCCGCCCCACTGGCGCTCGGCTATGCGCTGGGCCGCGTCGGCTGCTTCCTCGTCAACGACGACTATGGCATCCCGACCACCCTGCCGTGGGCGATGAAGTTCCCTCAGGGCCTGCCGCCGACCACGGTGGCCGATCTGACGAGTCTGCATGTGAAGTTCCCGCCCGGCACCGACCCGTTGCAGGTGGTCGCGGTGCACCCCACGCAGCTCTACGAGACGGCCCTGATGTTCCTGGCGTTCGTGTGGCTGTGGCGGCTGCGCGGCCATGCCCATGGCACCGGCTGGCGGTTCGGAGTCTACCTGACGCTGGCGGGAGCGGAGCGCTTCCTCATCGAGATCGTGCGCGCCAAGGACGACCGGCTGCTCGGCCCCTTCACGCTGGCCCAGCTGACCAGCGTCTTGCTGGTGCTGGTGGGGATGTACCTCATGCAGCAGTGGTGGGAGAAAGAAGCGGTCGGCCAGCAGCCGTCAGCCGTCAGAGCGGCTCCTCACTGATGGCTGACGGCTGATCGCTGACGGATTTATGTTGATCCACAGCAGCGCGAAGATCGCGAGCGCGAGCAGGAGGCTCTGCACGCCGAGGGACTCCGCCGTGGGATAGATACCGAGAAAGGGCGCGCGCGGCGCCCACTCCAGCACCGTCGTCCCGACGTACCCCCCTTCCTGCAGCTCGGCCACCCCTTTCCCGGCGAACACGAACGCCATGTAATAGAGGAGAGTCCCCGTGACGGCAAAGAACGGCCGCATCGGAATACTCATGCCCCAGCGGTTGATCGCCAGATAGAGTACGACCAGCGCGACCGCGCCGAGCCCGATGCCGCCGAGCACAGCGCCGACATCGGTCGAGCCCCCCGAGGAGAGCAAGGCCTTGAAGAAGAGGATGGTCTCGAAGCCCTCCCGGTAGACGGCCAGAAAGGCGACGGAGGCGAGTGCCAGGCCCGAGCCTGTGGAGAGCGCGTCTTTCATTTTGCCGGTCAGGAACGCATTCCACTTGTCGGCTTCGACCTTCGAGAGCAGCCAGTAGCTCACCGAGAACAACACGCCGGTCGCGACCAGCATCGTGCCGCCCTCAAGGGCGCTGCGCTGGCCGGGCGTCGCATGAAACAGCAGCTCGATCGCCGCCGCGGTGAGCACGCTCGCACCCACGGCGACCCACGCCCCCCAGGCGACTTCGCGTCGCCGCCCGGCCGCCCCGGCCTTGCCAAGGAAGGCCATGAGCGCGCCCACGATGAGAATCGCTTCGAATCCCTCGCGCACCAGCAGCAGGAACGACTGACTCAGCAGACTCGCCCCGGAGCTGCGATCGGCGATGAGACGTTCGGCCCGCTCCAGGCCCGCGAGCACCCGGCCGCGCGCCCGCTCGAGCTCGGCTCCGGGAGATCTCTGGCCCGCCGAGCGTTCCCCCGGCGCCGCGACGCGGGCGCGCAGCCGGCTGAACGCGTCCTCCAGCTCGGTGGCGAGGCCAGGGTTGTGGACCCGCACCTCGGTCTCCACCTGCTCGAAGGTCAGGTAGGCGTCGAAGACCAACCGGTCGGAGCGTGCCGCGATCGCCGAGTCGAGCTGGCGTCGCACCGCGGCGAACACCGCCGCCGATCGCGAGCCCCCGTACGGCAGCGTCGCGACGTAGGCGGTGACCGCCCAACGATCGGAGTCCGAGACCGTCTCCTCGAACGACGGCATGGCCGTGCCGGCGACGCCCAGCATGACCTTCCGGTAGATGTCGACGGGAGTGACGTCGCCCATCGCGGCGGGATCGGTCAGATCGGCGGGCGGCGGGCCTTGGAGGCGCCGGGCCTTGGGACCGTCGCCGCGGCCGGCGTCGCCGTGACAGGCGGCGCACTGCTCGCGGAAGACCTGTGCGCCGCGCGCCAAGGAGGGTGGTTGCGCCGGTAACGCGATGATCGCCGCCGCGCCCCCGGCAGCCGCCGCGATGCGCTGCGCCACCACGTCGGCGAGGCGCTGCGCAGTTGCCGGCGGTGCGGCGCGCGCGAACATGGCGCGGAAGGCCGTGAGGGCGCTGTCGCCGAAAGCGCGCACCGCGCCGGGCAGGAGCGGGACGTCAAACCGGGCTTGATCAATGAACTGCTTCGCTTCCTCGACTTCTTGGGGACGATCGATGCGGCCGCCCGCGGCCGGCACGCCGGCGGCGTACTCCTTGGCGGCGAGCGCGGTCGCAGCGACCACGCGGCGGGCGGCGCTGAGGGAATCAGTCGCCTGCCCGGGGAGCGCGGCGGCGAGCCATGGGGCGAACAGCAAGCCAAGAAACGGGTTACGATAGATGAGAATGATTCTCAGAGACGGGGCCCCGAATTCTAGAGTGAATCACTCGGGAATTCAAGCGAGGCCCCGTTCCCCTACTCTCGTCCCAGGACCGCCACCGCCACCGCCGCCTGATGGGTATGCGACAGTGACAACAGGACGCGACGCACACCCAGTGCCCGCGCCTCCCGGGCCGCGAGCCCGCTGAGGGCGACATCCGGCCGGCCGTCGGGCGCGCGCACGACTTCGATCTCTCTCCAGCCGATGCCGCGCGCCGCGCTGCTGCCTTGCAACGCCTTGTAGACGGCCTCCTTGGCCGCGAGCCGCACGGCGACGTGCTCGGCGGGATCGGGGCGGCTGCGACAATAGACGGCCTCCGCTGCCGTGAGCAGTCGGTCGAACACATGCGCCCCCTTCTCGGCGATCATGCGCCGGACCCGCTCGACTTCAACCAGATCGACTCCCACGCCGACCGCGCTCACGATCCCGTCCTCGTCAGGAACAACCGGCGCCGGAACACGCGACTGTCGACTTCGACCACGACGAGGTAGGCGCCGTTCGGCATGCGTCGTCCTCCCGCCCTGAGGTCCCACACGAACTCGTTGTTGGGTGGCGCGACCGTCGTCGCGATCAGCCGCTGGCCGGTGAACGTGTAGATCCCGACCCGCGCGGGATTCGTCCCCGCCGCCCACGAGATCACCACCTGGTCGCCACGCACCGGATTCTCGGAGACATCGGCGCCGCCGGCGGCGGCGAGCAGCCGGAACACCGTCGTCGAGTCGCTCGCGACGCCGATCACGTCGAGCCACCACGGCATCCCGCGATCGACGAAACGCACCCGCGCTCCCGCCGCACCCGCCGCGGCGGGGAGATCCACCCGCACCGGATACCACGTCGGGGCGCTCGCCGCCAGAGCCGCGACGTCACTCCAGGTCCGGCCGCTGTCGGGCGAGAACTGCACCTGGCCACGCTGCTGCAAGGCGAACCCGGAGCCCGCGTGCTTGGTCCAGAACTGCAGCCAGACGCGCGTGCGCCCGCGGAGGTCCACGACCGGCGAGGTCAGGGTGTCGTTGCCCGCGTCGTACCAGGCGTACCGGCCCATCAGCGCATCGCTCGCGCGCGTCCAGCCCGTCCAGCCCACGTCACCGTCCTCGGCGCCCGCCAGTGTCACGAATTCGGCCGCGAGTCCCGCGCCGTCCACCCGGACGGCCCGCGCGTCGTCAATGCTGACGTCGCTGCGCCATGAAGTGCGCAGCCGCCCGCGCCACAACGAATCGGCACGGGCGCTGCGCGTCACGATCTGGCCGGTCGCCGTGCGGACACTGAGGGAGAAGGACGCGGACGCCGCCGACTCGAGGCTGATCCGCACCTCGGGCCAGAGCGACTCGATCCGCGCCGCCGCGGGCCGGAGGCCCGAGGGCCCCTGGGCCGCACCAGGATCCCCAGCGGCCGCGATCACCGCCAGCGCAAACGGGAGGTTGTCGTGGAACACGCGGTCCACCTGCACGCTGTCGTCCGGGAAAACGAATCCGTAGTACAGCCCCGAATCCGGCGTGCAGCACCCGCTCGTCAGCTCGGTCGTGAATGCGATGGTCCCGTACGCCCGGTAGGCCCAGTCCGTGTACTCGCCGTTCGTCGTGTACAGGGTCCAGCCGGGACCCGGGTGATAGGCCGACAGACTCGACGCCGGCAGGCTGTCGCGCACCGCCGGTTGCAGATCGGTGCCGGCGAGCGCCTGGAACACCGTCTGGTCGGGCGACAGCTCCCCGGAGCGGAAGCCGTAGGGGTAGAGCAAGAGCCCGCTGTAGCTATGGTAGGAAACGGCCAAGACCGGCGGGTGCGCGGCGTGGAAGGCCATGATCGCCCGGGTCTCGGGCTCGGAGGCCGGTCCCGGGCCACGGTAGATCTCGGTGCTCGGCACGGGGCTCGAGCCGACGTCGTCCACACCCCAGAAGGCGGGATAATTGCGGTTGGGGTCCACGCCGAATGTCCCGTCCGTGTTGAGGCGGCGGTTCTTCCGCCACAACCGGCTGGCCGTGAAGGTGTACTGGTAGCCATCCGGATTCTCGACGGGGATCACCCAGATGTCGCGACTGGTGAGCAGCGCCGGCGGCAACGAGTCGGCGAGCCAGCGAATCAGCCGCATGGCCACTTCGGTCGAGACCCATTCCCGCGCGTGATGCGTCCCCATGAACAGCACGTTGGGGCGCGCGGGAGAGTCGCCGGCGCCGCCGATTTTCACCGCGAGGATCGGGCGGCCCTCGATCGAGGCGCCGATCGAATCCACGTGGATCAGGGTATCGGCCGCGGCCCACGCCGCGAGGGTGGCCCGGATGCCGGTCCCGGGCTTGTCGAACGACCGAAAGACTTTGAACGTGTCGGCCGCCGGCGCCGCCGGCGCGCCCGCCACGGCGACGACGGTATAGCCGCGTGCCACGAGCTGGCGCTCAGTCTGGGTCGAGACCACGATCACGGCGACGAGCCGGCCGGCGACGGTGCGGACATCGGCCACCTCGAAGCCCAAGCGAGCGAGGGAGTCGAGGCCGGCCCGGCCGCTCACTGGCACCTGCGCTAGGCGCAGCTCTTGCGCGGCGACCGAGGAGGCCGTCACCAGGAGCAGGAGCAGCACTAGAAGCCGAGGCGAGCGGCGAGCCATGCGGGAGCGCTGATGTAGCCGCCGAGCACCAGACCCAGCCAGACCAGCAGCGCGGCGAGCGGCAGCCACAGGGCGAAGACGGGCCACAGCGCGGGTCGCCAACCGGCCACGTGGGCGATCTCCGATGCCCACCGCTCGCGCTCGGCCGCTACCGCGTCCTCGAGCGCGAGCCAGGCCGCCTCCAGCCGTCGAGCCGCGGCGCGCAATGCATCCTGCCACTCGGCGTGCGCGTCCTTCTCCAGCACACTCGCCTCGTGCGCCCGGGCGGCCGCGGCCGCGAGTGCGTCGAGCGCGTCCACAAACGGCCCGCCGCCGGCCGCCAGCCGGGCGGCAATGGCCCGCTTCTCCGCTCCGGTGAGCAAGCGGCGTTGCCGGCGACGCCGCG
>CAZXKD010000160.1:0-5865 GCA_964641215.1 uncultured Gemmatimonadaceae bacterium | reverse complement strand
GTAACACCCAGGCCCTGCGCGAGTATACGAAGTCGGGCAGGCTCAAGCTGATCTTCAACTCGCAGCCGGTGGAAATCCGAGAGGAGTCAGTGCTGCTCGACGTGGGAGGCAAGGTTCAGGAGCTTCCGAACGACTATGTGTGGGTGTTCGCGGGCGGCACGCCGCCGAACGAGTTTCTCCAGAAAGTGGGCGTCCAGCTGGGCGCACGAGACCTTACTGCCGAAACGAGCGTGGAAGCGAAACTCGCCTTGCGAACGGCGTGACCTCTGCCGCTGCTGGCTTACAGGATCTTGACGGCGATGCCTTGGCGCGCGGTCCCGGCGATGGCGAACACCTCGACCGCGAGCGCTCCGCCGAGCAGGCACGACCGCAGGCGCGCGGGCAATGCTGCCGATACTCCGAGCACGGTCAGACCCACCAGAGCCGTATAGCTGTTGACGTGCCCGACGCTGGGACGAGGACCCAGAAGCGGATTCGATTCGTGATGGTCGCGCCAGCCGCCTCGGGCGAGCCGGCGGGTCTGACCGGCATCGATCAAGAGGGCCGCCGTGAACGCCCCCGCCAGGGCCATCTCGGACGCGCTCCAAGAGAGCCGCGCGGGCACCTCGGCGCCCGCGCTGAGTGCCGGTGAGGCTGCCGCTGTCCACGGCATGGCCGGACCCCGGCCGGCCGCACGAGTCTCCAGCTTGCCCAGCGGGCCTAGCCACGAGCTGGCGTTTACGCTGCGACGGCTGTCGACGGAGTTTCGGAGATAGCCCATCAGGGCCCTCTGCCCCCTGGCGGCCTGCGCGGGCCAGGCGGCGAGCGCGGCGGTGGCGACGAGGACGGCGGTCGGGCGCGTCATGCCGTCGCCGTCTCGCAAACGTGGTGCCACCTGATGCGGACCCCCGTCGCTCGTCAGGCAGGCACGAGCTGCGCCCCGTTGTGACTACGTCATCGACCCCGTGTATCGCCGCCCCCTCGTTCTGTTGCTCGGGTGTGACAGCCGTCGCATCGACTGGGGCGCTCCAGTCAGCGACTCCGGCGGACCTTCCTTGCTGCACGGGCGCGGATCATGCTCACTGCGCCCGCGATTCGGCGAGCGCGTGTTTCCGGCTTGCGAGCCTCGGCAATGGCCTCGGCGTACTCTCTCTGATGGCTGAAGCTCAGCTCTCGCCACCGCTCCCAAGCTGGTGGGGCAGCCTTGAGCGCCGCGATCAAATCGCGCGGCGGGCGCACGATCCGTTGCTCCATATCGAGCGCAATCTCGATGGCGAGTGTCTCATCGCCCCGTAACCCCGCCGCCTCCCGGTTGCTCCTGCGCAACGGAATGCCCACCGTCCCGCCCATGGCTGCAATCGTGCTTCGATACGTGTAGCCATTGAGCGTCACCCGAACCGGCGCCCGCACCTTGCCGAAGACCCGCTTCGGATCGAAGGGCACCGGAACGAAGCACATGCTGCCATCGCGAACGATCTTGACGCGGACGGTCTTCGAGAGCACGACGAACCCTTGTGACGATGCGCGCTTAAAGTGCAGCACAGCAGCCCAGCCTCGCTAGGGTGCCGCTTGCGGCATGCTGGGCGGATTCGCGACAAGGACGCAATCACGCTCCCAGGGTACCGCAGCCCCGGTGGGGCCGCTAAGTTCAAGCCCGGTGTCGTTGGAGAGGTGGCCGAGTGGCTGAAGGCGGCGGTTTGCTAAACCGTTATAGGGGCTAATACCCCTATCGGGGGTTCGAATCCCCCCCTCTCCGTAACCACCGAGCCATCAGCTCGGAACCTCTACTTGTGACGACCTCCGCTCCCCGCGTCCGGTTCGCCCCCTCGCCCACCGGCTACCTCCACGTCGGCGGCGCGCGCACCGCCCTGCTCAACTGGCTCTACGCCCGCCACGCGGGCGGCGCGTTCCTGCTGCGCATCGAAGATACCGACAAGCAGCGCTCCACCGACGAGCACACGAAAGTCATCCTCGACGGCCTCGCCTGGCTCGGCCTCGACTGGGACGAGCCGCTGATCTTTCAAGGCGCCCGCCTGAAACAGCACCAGGCCGCTGCCGATCGATTGCTCAAGGAGGACAAGGCCTATCTCGACGAGGGCACGATCCGCTTCCGCATGCCGTCCGGGGAGATCGCCTGGGAGGATGCGGTGCACGGGCGCATCAGCTTCCAGGGCGAGGACCTCAAGGACTTCATCATCCTGCGCTCGGACCGCACGCCGATCTACAACCTCGCGGTCGTCGTGGACGACGTCGACATGGGGATCACCCTCGTGCTTCGCGGCGACGACCACATTTCCAACACGCCCAAACAGATCGCCTTGTACCGCGCCCTCGGCCACGCGCCGCCGCAGTTCGGCCACGTGCCCATGATCAACGGGCCCGACGGCAAGAAGCTGTCCAAGCGCCACGGCGCGACTGCGGTGGGCGACTACCAGCATCAGGGCATTCTCCCCGCCGCTTTGCGGAACTTCCTCGCCCTGCTCGGCTGGAGCCCGGGCGGCGACCGTGAAATCGTGACGCTGCCGGAGATGATCGAGCTGTTCTCGCTCGCAGGGATCCAGTCCAAAGCCGCCATCTTCGACACGACCAAGCTCGAGTGGATGAACGGCCAGTATCTGTCGGCGACCTCGGCCGAGGAGCTCTATCCCCTCGTCCACCCGCAGCTCGAGCGGCTGGGGCTGAACGGCGACCGGGACGCCGTGCTCAAAGCGATCAGCGCGGTGAAAACCCGCTCGCGCACCACGCTCGACGTGGCGCGCCAGGTGGCGGTGCGCCTCGACCCGAAATTCCTGGAGTTCGACGAGAAAGCGAAGCAGGAGATCGCGAAGGATCCGTTGGGGTACCGCGCGGCCCTGGAAGCGAGCGTCAGCGCGCTGCGCAGCGCCCACTGGTCCCCTGAAGGTCTGGAGAAGACGTTGCGTGCCCTCGCCGAGCAGCGGGGCGTGCCCGCGGGCAAGATCTTCCAGCCGATCCGCATCGCCCTGACGGGCGGCACCGTGTCGGAACCGGTGAACCAGCTGCTCTACGTGATCGGCAAAGAGGCGGCGCTGCGGCGGCTCGAGGCGGCCCTTCTCCCCATTTGACGTCTTTCCCACCGAGCGGTAGAATGCCAACACTGCCATTCGGGATGGTAAGTGGGGGTTGACTTTCGTTCGATTGCCGTCGGGTTAGTGACAATCGGAACTTGCGTTCGCGGCGCGGTCGGCCAGTCGGTGCTCGACCGGACGCCGAACCTGTCGGGCGGCTGGGTCGGCCCGTCGGGGACTTTACAGTTCAACTTCCTGCACCGCTTCAGCGTCAGCTCCTCCCCGGCTCGGAAGGTCAGCAACTCCCCGACGTTTCTCCTGTCGTACCGCGTTCCGCTGTCCCTGCTTGTGGGCTTCAACTACGCCACCTCGTCGGACGTCGCCCCGGCCTTCCCGAACGAGTGGGAGGTATTCGGGCGCGCAGCGCCGCTGGCGGTGGATCGCGGCAGCCCCGTCGACGTGGCGCTGCAGCTCGGGTTCAACCAAGCGGCCCGCAGCGCGGACGGGGAATTGACTCTGAGCCGCCGCGCCGGGCCGCTGCGGCTGCTCGGGGTGGGCCGATTCCTGTCGCACGGCTATGACCGCGATACCACCCGCTATGCGGTAGGCGGGGGCGCGACGCTGCGGATCCATGGCAACCTGGCCCTCGCGGCCGACGTGGCCACCTTGCTCAACCGGCGCCCCGGGGAAAAAGTGGCCTGGGGGGCGGCGCTGCAACTCGTCATTCCCTACACGCCGCATACCCTGTCCCTGCAGGTCGCGAACACCAACACGGCGACGCTGCAAGGAGCGTCCCGGGGGACGGCCAACGTCCGGGGCGGCTTTGAATTCACGATCCCCTTCACGCTGAACCGGTACGTTCACCGCGCGCCTCCACCTGTTGCCGCTGCCGCGGCGGTGCCGGATTCAGCGGCGCCGCAGGTCGGAGTCGCGATGCGGCAGCTCGCCTTCGCGCCCAATCTCGCGGAGATCGGCGCTGGAGGCACAGTCGCCTGGACCAACCGGGATCAGCTGCCGCACACAGTCACGGCGGACGACGGGACGTGGGACTCGGGCCCGATCGCTCCGGGCGCAACCTGGCGCCGCACGTTCGACCGACCCGGCACCTATCGTTTCCACTGCACGCCGCATCCGTTCATGAAGGGCGTGATCGTGGTCCGGTGACCCCATGAGCCACCGCCGTCGCTCCCACCCGCTACTCGCGCTCGCCGGCGCCGTGACCCTGTGGATCGGTGCCGCGTGCTTCTCCGAGCGGGCGGCGGGGCCGGCTGCCGGAACGGCCGAATGCCGGGTCCCGGTCGCGCTCATCGACTCAACCCACGTACTCGTGGGCATCCGGGCCTTCACGTTCCAGGCCGATTCGATCCGGATCCCCCTCGGGGCGATCGTCACCTGGGTGAACTGCGAAGATCCGGGCACCGAACCCCACACTACGACGTCCGATGCGCCGCTGTGGGATTCCCCGGACCTCGCTCCGGGGCAGCGGTTCTCCCGCGCCTTCACCGTGGCCGGCGTGTACCCGTATCACTGCACGCCGCACCCCTTCATGCACGGGAAGATCGTGGTGCAGTGAGTCGGCGCGAAGCAAGAAAGGAGGGCCGATCGACATGGGCCCCGCGTTCTACCGGGGGAGAATGCTTCCAACCTTCATGTAAGGAGGCAGTATGCGTGTACCGCGGGCGGTGTCGCTACTCGCCATCAGCGCGGTGGTCGGCCTGGCTTGCAAGGATACGATCACGAACAACATTCCCAGCAGCGTCGAGATCTACACTGCGACCCTCAACGGCGCCAATGAGCGGCCGACCGCGGTGACGACCACCGCCACTGGGGAGGCGACGTTCACGGTGCTGGGGAACCTGGTGAGCTGGAAGGTCGATATCACCAGCGCCATCGACAGCGTGATCATCGGCCACATCCACGACGGCGCGGCGGACGTCGCGGGCGGCGTCATCGTGAATCTCTCCCCGACGCCCACCGGCATAGGCTTTACCGGCACGGTGGCCATCGGCTCGCTTACGGTCGTCGATTCCGTGCTCACACTGATGCGCGCCGGAAATACCTACGTCAACATCCACACCAAGAAAAACCCCGGCGGAGAGATCCGGGGACAACTCGCCAAGAAGTAACTCGTGGGATAAACACGACGGGGGGAGTCGGGCCGGCTCCCCCTGTGCTACGGGATCACCTTGACCGTATCCGCCTTCTCGCCCCGCTGCCGCTTCTCGGCATCCCGCTCCGCCTGCCGGCGGGCCCGCAGCTCCTTCACGTAACGCTTGAAGTCCTGGTAGGTCTCGGCGCGCGCCGCCGAGCGCAACAGGTCCTCGCGCATCTCCTGGAGCTGCCGCGCCCGGAGCTGTTCCCCGTAGTTGCCTTCCGGCAGGCGAATCGGCAGCAGGGCCAGCGCCGCCGTGGGGATCTTGATCCCCGCCACGTGGATGTACTGCGAGTCGATGCCGAAGGTCGTGCCGGCCACGGTCGCCGTCCACACCGGCTTGCGGCGCTCGCGCTGCTCCTCGGTCAGGATCTCGTTGAGCGAGTCCACCATCGCCCGCAGGCGCTGCACCGCGACGGAGTCCTGGTGATCGTGGGTGCCGTACAGGGCGTCGGCCACCTCGGCGGGGAGCGCCGGGCGCGGCGGCACCCACGCGAGGCCGTCCCCGACCCGCGGCTGCAGCGACTCGAAGAGCGACAGGTCCGCGCCCCGTCGGGCCGGCGGACCCGAATCGCGGGCGACCGGCGGCGCCTGGGGGGGGGGGGGGGGGGGGGGGGGGGGCGGGGGCGGGGGGGGCGGCGGCGGCGGCGGCCGGCGCGGCCGAGCCGGCGGCGGGGGTGGGGGGGGGGGGGCCCCGCGGGGGGGGCG
>CAZXKD010000159.1:3514-6017 GCA_964641215.1 uncultured Gemmatimonadaceae bacterium | reverse complement strand
GGTCGTACACGGCCTGCGGGTCGGCGCTGTCCACGGGGACCAGCACAGCGACGAGGCGGGTGCGTTCCACATGCTGCAGGAACCTCAGGCCCAAGCCCTTGCCTGCGTGAGCACCCTCGATGACGCCGGGAATGTCGGCCACGACAAAGGACCGGGCGTCGGACAGCCCCACCACGCCGAGGTGCGGCTCGAGGGTCGTGAAGGGGTACTCGGCGATCTTCGGTCGCGCGGCCGAGATCACCGAGAGCAGGGTGCTCTTGCCGGCATTGGGCTCGCCAAGCAGCCCGACGTCGGCGATGAGCTTGAGGACCAGCTCGAGGGTGCGCTCCTCGCCATACTCGCCCGGCTCCCACTCACGCGGGCTCTGGTGGGTGGCCGTGGCGAAGTGGGCGTTGCCGCGGCCGCCGCGGCCGCCTTTGGCGACCAAGAGCGCCTCGCCCGGCTCGAGGAGCTCTCCCACGACCTCGCCGGTATCGGGGTCGCGGATCTCCGTCCCGGGCGGCACGGGGAGATACAGGTCCCCCCCCGATTTCCCCGTCATGTTCTTGCCCTTGCCGTGCTGGCCGCGCTGGGCCTTCCAGTGGGTGCGGTAGCGGTAGTCGAGCAGCGTGGCGAGGTTGGCGTCGGCGCGCACGAGAACGCTGCCCCCCATCCCCCCGTCGCCGCCGTCCGGGCCACCCTTGGGAACGAACTTTTCGCGACGGAAGGAGGAGGCGCCTGCTCCCCCGGCTCCGGCGAGGACGTGGACGACGGCGCGATCTATGAACATTGCGGATTGCGGATTCTGCCCAGCACCTCGGCAGTCCTGCCTCGGGGTAGGTCCTTGACGACAGCGACGACCATCAGGGCGAATCCCTCCGTTCGAGCCGTCAGCTCGTCACCCGTCATGAGCTCACCTTGTCAATCCGCAATCCGCAATCCGCATTTAAAGGTTGCGGCCGCGCACATCCGCCCACAGCTCCCAGACCTTCAGCGCGCGCTCCGGAGGGAGGTCGGCCT
Source organism: uncultured Gemmatimonadaceae bacterium (assembly GCA_964641215.1). Taxonomy (GTDB): domain Bacteria; phylum Gemmatimonadota; class Gemmatimonadetes; order Gemmatimonadales; family GWC2-71-9; genus 13-1-40CM-70-15. The sequence goes on along the minus strand of CAZXKD010000159.1, from coordinate 5,018 downwards.
CGACCACCGCGAGCACGGTGTCCACCTCCTCCCGCGTCGACCCCGTGTTCAGTGCTCCGCGGAGGTGCGCGTGGAGCTGCCGGGGCGCGTTGAGCATGGCGATCGCCGCCAGCGTGCACAGCTCGCGCCGCTTGGCGTCGAGGCCGCCTCTGGCCAGCACCTTGCCGTAAGCGTCCACCACCACGAGCGGCTCGAGGGCGGGATGCAGCGCCCGCAGGTTCAGGAGCAGCTTGTGGTACGTACGCCCGTACACATGCTCGCATGCCTTGGCGCCCCGCTCGACCCACTGGGGCCAGACCGCGTGGGCGATCGGGTCGCCTGCCTCCTTCACCGGACCGGCGACTTCCCTCCATATCGCGAACGCCGCGAGCGTCAGCGGGTAGCCCACGTTGAGCAGGCTCTGCAGCAGCAGTTCCTCGATCCACAGGGCCGGCACGCCGGCGCCACGAGCGGCCGTCAAACGGGCGCGCAACGAGCCGTCCTCTCCGCCCCCCTTAGCTATCGCCGCCGCCACGCGCACCAGTGCCACGGTCTGCGGATCGAGCGTGGCCCCGGCAGGGCTTGTCTTTCCACCCGCACTCATACTACCTCCCGCCTTCCCTTCTCCCCCATCCTTTCATTTCACCAATCCTCCATTTACACGCAGCTCCCCGACCACCTCGCCGCGGGAGTTCCGCGTGGGCATGACGAGCAAGGACTCCGGCTGAGGCTCGAGCCCCAGCTCCCGTAACACGGCCGCCATGGCGAGGGCCGCGGCGGGGCCGTGGCCGTCCTCGACCTTGAGGGCAACGCCCAGCCGTTCCTGCGTGAGCAGGGCGCCGTAGACACCTTCGGCACCGACCTTGGTGACCACCCGGCCGGGATGGGCGCGCATCATCTCGGTGCAGGGCCTGCCTGCACCCGCCAGCAGCTCAGGGTGGCGAAGCATCGCCTCTACGAGGCGTGCGCTTGGCGCGGTGAGCGGTGCCCCACTAGTCCCGCGCACCGCGGACGGCGCACCGCGCACAAGTCGGGCGTAGGCCGCCGCCATACTGCGTAAGGGCACGGCAAAACAGGCAACGCCACAGCCGTCCACCGCCACCCCGATCTCGCTCTCCGGTAGATCGACCCAGCGGCTGACCTCCGCGAGACAGCGACGCTGCACGGGGTGGTCGAGCTGCGCGTAACCAGCAGTGGGCCAGCCGTGGTGGCGCGCCAGGGCGAGCATCCCCGCGTGCTTCCCAGAGCAATTCGAGTACACGGCGGTCAAGCGAACGCCTCGCGTCTGATAATCCTTGGCGACGGTCTCGGACAGAGGCGTGTGCGGCCCGCACATCAGGTCGCGCTCGCTACAGCCGATCTTCTGAAGCAGCTCGCGCACGAGATTCACCTGGCCGGGCTCACTCGAATGCGAGGCACAGCACAGGGCCAGCTCGGCGGGGGTCATCCCGAAGCGGTCCGCCGCGCCGTCCATGAGGAGCGGCAGCGCCTGGAACGGCTTGGCCGCCGAGCGCCAGAACGCGAC
>CAZXKD010000159.1:1166-3414 GCA_964641215.1 uncultured Gemmatimonadaceae bacterium | reverse complement strand
ACGCCGTCTACTGTTTCCAGGCGCGTGCCGCCACCCAGCACGGCGTGGTCAATCCGGTAGGCGACCTGGGCGTCAACCGGCAGCCGGGACAGTCGCACCATGATCCCCGCTTCACCACCTTGGGTGTGGTCGAAGCGCTCCGGCACGTTGACCTCGGTAGACACCGCCCGCCACAACTCGGCATAGCCGGTGGCCGCCGACCCGATGAACGTCGCTTCCCCGCGCGCCCGCAGCTCCCACCAGAGCCAGCGTTGGATGCCGCTGGCGAGGACATACGCCCGGCCGCTCCGTCCGCCGCCCAGCGTGAGCCAGGGGAGGAGGCGGAAGCCGAGCCGTACCCGGCCTTCGACCAGGTCGCGTGCCGAAGCGTTCGGGCTGCCGGGATCCAGCCTGCCTTGGACGTATCTGACGTCGAGCAGCCATCGCCCGAAGGAGAGCGTCCCCTCTTCCCCGAGTGTGGCGCCGCTCGACACGTCGATGCCGGCCGGGACCGCACTGCGTACTCGGACCGCGACGACCGACGCCCCCACCGTCGGATGGAGCGTCTGTGCCGCGAGCTCGCCGACCGTGGCGACGAGTCCCAGAAGCAGGCGGACGGCTCTCATGGTCCGCCTGGCCGGATGGTCGTCGTCTCGCCAGCACGTATGGCGAGGTGGACGTCGCTGAGGCGCCGCTCGTTTTCCACTTTGACGGCCGCCGCGGTCTGGTCCCACGCCTCTCGCACCGCGCGGTTCGCGCGAATGTTCGGCTGGACCGGCCGGCCCGGTCGATGCAGGATGTAGCCCAGCAGGCCGGCGAGCCCGACCGTGCCGGCTACGGCCAGCCGCGGCGCCCTCCGCGCGTCCGTTCCTCCAACCACGGTGGGGAGCGAGACCACCACGCTGGACAGCAGCGCCCCACCGACGAGGGCTCGGACGGCGGGACGCCTCGCGGACCGCTCCGGCAGGAACTGCGAGTCGGCCGGCGGCGGCGGCCACGGCAGCGTATCCGCACGGAGGACCCGAAGATCCAGGGGAAGTTGCTGGATCCCGGTCAGCTCGCCGGTGGGAGCGTGGGAGGCGACCCGCAGCAGCAATCGGCTGGCCACCGGGACCGCACCAGCGGCGTCCAGCCCATCCCACTGCAGGCTCACGCTGTCGCTGATCGGACCATAATAAAGGGGGCGGAACGGTCCGCCGTCTTCGTAACGCAGCGTCACGTCGACCATCTGGAACGAGGTGGCGATGAGCCACACCCGGAAGGATCCGCCGCTCGCCGGGATCGTCGTGTCCTTCGGCACCGCGATCACGAGCGTCTTGGTATCCTGACGGACACCGTCGAACACCGTAGTGACCTCAGGCGGAAAGATCAAACGATCGGGCCGATACCGGGGATCAAGCGCCAGCAGGCGATGGAACACGGCAGCCGCCGAATCACGGCGTCCTCGAAACAGGTCGGCCGCGCCCAGATAGACGAGGGTCTTCGTCTGATCGGCGGTGAGCGCCCCGCTCGCCGCGAGCCGGGCGGCCTCGCGACGCAGCAATCCGGCGGCGTGATCGAAGTCCAGGTTCCGGTAGGCGCGCATTCCCTCCGCGTACAGGTCCCCCGAGGACTGCGCGCGCGCCACCCTCGTGCCCAGACTGAGCGCCCAGAGCGCCCCCACCCACCAGTTGCGGCGTATCATGGCTTCCGCTCTCGCAACACGATGTCAGTCAATCGCACCGGCCGCCCAGGCGCGACGCGAATGGTCCGCTCGAACGGTTCGAATCCCTCGCGTGCGACGCGCAGCTGGTGCACGCCGGCCGGAATCGGGACGTCGACCCTCGGCGTGTTCCCGATCGGCACACCATCGACGGAGACCAGCCCCCACGGCGTCGCGTTGATGAACAAACGACCGGGTCGTGCTAGGCCGGGACGCGGCGGGACATCCAGCGCGGGCTGCTGCCTCGCGCTGCGCTCGGGCGGTACAGGACCGACGGTGTCGACCCGCCCGCCTGTAGAGTCAGGCAGGGACGTGCCCAGCGGCGGCGGGCTCGTCGCGATTGCCGGATCCGGCATCCACCACGAGTTGAGCACAGCCACGAAGCCGGCCACCCCGAGGATCGCCAGCGCCAGGGCGCCGAGCGGAACCCAGCGCCGCCGCCTCGCGAGGGGGGGGGGGCCGCCGCGGGCAAACCCCCGGCAACAGCCCCCGAGCCCACGGCCTGGCCGATCTGTTGCCCCCTGAGGAAGGCCACGGGTGGGTGGGGCGGCGGGGGGGGGGACAGCG
>CAZXKD010000159.1:0-1156 GCA_964641215.1 uncultured Gemmatimonadaceae bacterium | reverse complement strand
TTCTTAGCGCTGCCCAAGGCGTGCGAGATATAGGGGTGTCACGGGAGTGACGACCCGGGCGCTTGCGAAGTCCGCGCGCGGACCGCGGGCGGTACGGGGCGGGGGGGGGAGATGCTGAGATGGAGGTCACACAGTGGAGGCGGTGGCTCCGTGCGGTGCGCGGCCGCGATCGCGTCAGGGGTGCCTTCGGTGAACGGGACTTTGCCGCTGAGGCACTCATAGACGAGGATCGCCAGCGAGTATTGATCCGCCCGTGAGTCCGGCGGGCGTGTGGCGACGTCCTCCGGTGCGAGGTATGCCGCCTGCCGCGTGCGTCCCCCGGGCGCCGCGAACGCGCCGAGCTGGTCGAGCACCCACGGTACCCAGAAGTCGGTGACGCGGGCCCAGCCCGCCGCGTCGACCAGCACGTTGGCGGGCTTCAAGTCCCCATGCACGATGCCGCGGTGGTGGCCGCGGTCCAGCGCGCTCCCGACCTGTTCGACGAGGCGCAGACACGCTCGCAGATCCATCGGCCCGCAGAGCGACAGCAATTCGGCCAGGGACGGGGCATCGACGAACTCCATCGCGTACCAGAAGAAATGGTCGGTTGTGCCGGAGCCGTAGATGGGGACCACGTGCGCATGGTTGTGCGCCGCGGCGGCGGCGACTCCCTGACGGAACTCTTGCTCAACGTCGCCCCGCGCCACGGGGGAGCGTGGGATCACCTTCAACGCGACGCGACGACCGGACTCCAGCTCCCGCGCGGTGTACACCAGGGACGCCGGACCACGACGATGCAGCTGCTCGATGATGAACAGCTTGCCGAAGTCGACTCGCATCGCCTCGTCCAGTGCGTCGAGTTCGAGAGTCATGGCGTGCCCGTCGCGGTGAACAGGACCGGACTTCCCGTGAGACCGGTCGCGGTCGCCGTCAGCGTGTTCGGCCCCGCGACCGTGCCCAGGGTCCACGACGTGACGGCCGCGATGCCGCTGGCGTTCGTCAGCACCGGCGTCACCGGATTCACCGTGCCGCCACCGAGCGTGACTGCAAAGGTGACCGCCACCCCCGCGACTGGGTTACCGCTCGCATCAGTCACGATCACCGCGGGTGGGATCAGGACCGTCGTCCCCACCGTCGCCGTCTGGCCGTTGCCGGCGTTCACCGCTACCTGGGTCGC
>CAZXKD010000158.1:0-6030 GCA_964641215.1 uncultured Gemmatimonadaceae bacterium | reverse complement strand
CTCCCGGCCGCCGAGGTGCCTCGCGCGACGGAATGGCTGGTGGTCGCCATCGCCGTGGCAGTGGCGCTCGCCGGCATCGTGGGCGCGGTGCGGTTGCTCCGGCCCGGGGACGTGGTGCCGGCGCGGCTCGCGCCGGCCGAGACGGGCTTCGCGCGCGTCCTGTGGAAGAAGTGGTACGGCGACGAGATCTACGACGCCCTGATCGTGCGGCCGATCCTGTGGGTGTCGCGCGAGGTGCTCTGGAAGGTCGTCGACGTCCGCCTCGTGGACGGCGCGGGGGTGAACGGCGCCGCGGCGCTGTCGCGCGGCCTCGGCTGGATCGGCTCCCGGCTGCAGACGGGCGAGCTGGGCTTCTATGTGGTGCTGTTCGTGGCCGGCGTGGTTCTCGTGCTGCGGGCCGCGGTGCGGTGACGGATGTACGCCCACTGGGTGCTCACCGCGCTGCTCGCCTGGCCGTTCGTCGCCGCCGGGCTGATCTGGCTCGCGCCCGAGCGAGCCGCCAAGCATCTCGCCCTCGCCGCGAGCCTCGTGGAGTTCGCGCTCTCCGTGCCGCTGTGGTGGATCTTCGTGCCGGCCGGCGGGATGCAGCTGGTCCAGACGTTCGCGTGGATTCCCGGCTGGGGCATCTCGTACACCGTTGGCGTGGACGGCATCTCGCTGTTCCTGGTGCTGCTCACGACGTTCCTGGTGCCGCTGTCGGTGCTGGGGAGCTACACCTACATCACCAAGCGCGAGCGCTCCTTCTACGCCCTGCTGCTGCTGCTCACGACGGGGATGATCGGGGTCTTCGTCGCCCTCGACCTCTTCTTCTTCTATGTGATGTGGGAAGTGATGCTCATCCCGATGTACTTCATCATCGGCGTGTGGGGCGGCGAGCACCGGCTGTACGCGGCGATCAAGTTCTTCATCTACACGATGCTGGGATCGCTGCTGATGCTGGTGGCGATCCTCGGGTTGTATTTCGCCGTGGGCGCGCGCACGGGGACGTACTCCTTCGATTACGCCCACGTGCTCGGCAATCTCGGCACCCTCGGCCCCGCGGCCTGGTGGTTTTTCGGCGCGTTCTTCCTCGCGTTCGCGATCAAGGTGCCGATGTTCCCCTTCCACACCTGGCTCCCCGACGCCCATGTGGAGGCGCCCACCGCCGGCTCGGTGATCCTCGCCGGCATCCTGCTGAAGATGGGCACCTACGGGTTCCTGCGGTTCGCGCTGCCCTTCTTCCCCGCCGTCGCCCTGCACCCGGTTGTCACGACGGTGATCATCACGCTGTCGCTCATCGGCATCATCTACGGCGGTCTGGTCGCGATGGTGCAACCCGACTTCAAGAAGCTGATCGCCTATTCGTCGGTCGCCCACCTCGGCTTCGTAATGCTCGGCATCTGGGCCCTCACCCTGCAGAGCGTGCAGGGCGCCCTGCTGGTGATGATCAACCACGGCATCTCCACGGGCGCCCTGTTCTTTCTCGTGGGGATGCTGTACGAGCGCCGCCACAGCCGCCTCGTGGCGGCATTCGGGGGGATCGCGAAGGTCGTGCCACTGCTCGCCGCCACGCTCACCGTGGTCTCGCTGTCGTCGATCGGCCTGCCGGGCACCAACGGCTTCGTCGGTGAGTTTCTGGTGCTGCTCGGCGTGTTCCGTACCCACCCGGTGGCCGCGACCATCGCGGCGAGCGGCGTGATCGTGGCCGCCATGTATCTGCTGGGCGCTCTGCAGCGCGTGATCTACAACCCGCTGGACAAGCACGAGAACGAGAAGCTGCTCGATCTCTCGCCGCGGGAGCTGGCGGTGCTGATTCCGCTGCTCGCCGGGATCATCTGGATCGGCGTGTACCCGAAGCCGATTCTCGAGCGCATGGAGCCGGCCGCACGGCAGTTCATCCAATCGGTTCAGCCGGCCGCCGCGCCCACCGCGCTCACGACGGCCCGGCCATGACGCTCGACCTCTCCATCTACTCCCAGCTGCTCACGGCCCTGCTACCCGAGCTCGTCCTCTCGGCCTGGGGCCTGGTGCTGCTCGTCGTGGTGGCGTGGCGGCACCGCACGGCGCGCGACCTGCGTCTCGCGGGCTGGCTGACGCTGGTCGCGCTGGCCACCACCGCCGGCACCGTCTGGTGGCTGTGGTGGCACAGCGCCCACGCGACGGGCGGGAGTGCCATGATCGCCGTGGACGATTTCCGCTTCGTCGCCGACTGGCTGTTCCTGGGAGCCGCGGTGCTGACGGTGCTGTTCTCGATCCGCTACCTCGAGCGCGAGGGCTTGCTCGCTCCCGAATACTACGTGCTGCTCGTGTTCGCCACGATCGGCATGATGCTGATGGGGGGCGGGGACGACCTGATGGTGATCTTCCTCGGCCTCGAGCTGATGTCGATCAGCCTGTACGCGCTGGCCGGCTTCAACCGGCGGAGCCCGCGCGCCGCGGAGGCGGGCTTGAAGTATTTCCTGCTGGGGGCGTTCGCCTCCGCGTTCCTGCTGTACGGCATCGCGCTGGCGTACGGCGCCACGGGCACCACCAACCTCTCGCTCATCGGCGTCCAGGTCGCGTCGCTGGGGCTGCAGCGCAACCCGCTGCTGCTGCTAGGCGTCGCGCTGCTGCTGATCGGCTTCGGCTTCAAGGTCGCCGCTGTGCCGTTCCACATGTGGGCGCCGGACGTGTACGACGGCTCCCCCACGCCGGTGGCGGGATACATGGCGACGGCGGTGAAAGCGGCCGCGTTCGCCGCGCTGTTTCGGGTCGTGGGGGAAGCGCTCGCTCCCGCCTCCGTGGGCGCCTGGCGCGAAATCGTGGCGGGCCTCGCCATCACGACCATGGTCGCGGGCAACCTGATCGCCCTGGCGCAGCGCTCGCTCAAGCGGATGCTCGCCTACTCGTCCGTGGCCCACGCGGGGTATCTGCTGGTGGCGGTGGCGACCGGCGTGGCGGCGGGCTCGGCCGCGTTCGTCTTTTACCTCGTCGCCTACAGCCTCACGACACTCGCGGCGTTCGCCCTGCTGGCCGCGAAGGGGCGCGGCGGCGAGAGCGACGTGCGGATCGACGACCTGGCCGGCCTGGCCGCGCAGCGACCATGGCTGGCCTTCGCGTTGGGCGTGTGCATGCTGTCGCTGCTCGGCTTCCCGGGCACCGCCGGGTTCATCGGGAAGTGGTACATCCTGGTGGCCGCCGTGAGCACGGGGCAGGGCTGGCTCGCCGCCCTGCTGGTGCTCACCAGCGTGGTGTCGGCGGGCTATTATCTCCCCGTGGTCATGGCGATGTACATGCAGCCCGCCCCGGGAGCCGCGGCGCACGCGGAGGTCCGCCTCGACCGCTTCGGGCACGTCGCGATGGCGGTGGCCGTGGCGGGCCTGCTGTTCTTCGGCGTGGCGCCCAACCGGCTCCTCGATCTCTCCCGGACGAGCGGTGCCACGGTGCAGCGCGGCGTCACCGCGGGCCCCAGCGCGGCGCCGACCGTGTCCGCGGGTCACTGATCTCCGGGCGGGTTCCCTCCGTGCACGTCCCCGCCACCATTTTCCGGCAATACGACATCCGCGGCACCGTGGGCGACCAGCTCACGGCCGAGGTCGCGCACGCCATCGCTGCGGCGGTCACGACGCTCGGCGGGCAACGGCTGGGCCGCGCCCCGCGGCTCGCCGTAGGACGAGACAACCGTCCTTCGGGCGCTGGCCTCTCGGGCGCCGTGCGCGCGGGGATCGTCGCGGCGGGCGGGACGGCAGTGGACGTGGGAGAGTGCCCGACGCCCGCCCTCTACTTCGCGACGCACACGCTCGCCGTGGACGGCGGCGTGCAGGTCACCGGCTCCCACAATCCCCCCGAGTTCAACGGCTTCAAGCTGGTGCTGGGCGACGAGCCGATCTACGGCGAAGAGATCCAGGGTCTGCGCGAGATGATCGAAGACAACCGCACGGAGACCCGGACCGGGGGCGGGATCACCGCCTATGGCTCGCTGCTCCCCGAGTACCGGGACGCCATCGTCACGCGCAACGCGCCGCTCGCCCGGCGCGTGAAGGTGGTGGCGGACTGCGGGAATGGCGTCGGCAGCCTCATCGCGATCGACGCGCTGCGCCAACTCGGCGCCGAGGTGGTGCCGCTGTTCGCCGAGTCGGATGGCACGTTCCCCCACCACCACCCCGACCCGACGGTGCTCGAGAACCTGAAGGACCTGCAGGCCGCCGTCGTCCGGGAGGGCGCCGAGCTCGGCATCGCCTTCGACGGCGACGGCGACCGCATCGGCGCGGTGGACGAGCGGGGCAGGCCGGTGTTCGGGGATCAGCTGCTGGTGCTGTTCGGCCGCGATCTGGCGCGCCGCTTCGGCCCCGGCAAGCCCGTCATCTTCGACGTGAAGTGCTCCGAAGTGCTGCCCCAGATGCTGAAGCGCGCCGGCCTGGTGCCCATGATGTGGAAGACGGGCCACTCACTCATCAAGCAGAAGATGAAGGAGACCGGCGCAGCCCTCGCTGGCGAGATGAGCGGCCACGTGTTCTTCGGCGGCGACTGGTACGGTTTCGACGATGCCCTGTTCGCCGCCGCGCGGCTGCTGCACTACGTCGCCCGCGAGGGCGGGCCGCTGTCGCGCCTCCTGGCCGATCTGCCGCAGACGGTGTCCACGCCGGAGCTGCGCGTGGACTGTCCCGACGAACGCAAGTTCGAGATCGTGGAGCGGGCCGCGCGGCACTTCGCCGCGAAGTACCCGGTGTCCACGCTCGACGGGGTCCGCATCACGTTCGCGGAGGGGTGGGGGCTGCTCCGGGCCTCGAACACCCAGCCGGCGCTGGTGCTGCGCTTCGAAGCGACGTCGGCCCGGGCGCTCGCCGCCTACCGCGCCGAGGTCGAGGGCTGGCTGGGCACGAACGGCGTGCGGGTGTGAGCGCCGCCCGGCGACACTGGGGAGGAGGCCTGGTCGGCGCCGCCGCGGTGCTGGTCGTGCTTCTGGTCGGCGGCCGCTGGCTGGCGCTCGAGACCGTCGAGCGGGCGTGGGCGGCGAGCGTGCCGGCGGGAAGCGTCTACCTCGACGCCCGCGCCCTCGCCCGCGTGGTGCGGATCGCCATCCTGCTGCTCGCCGTCGCCTGGGGCACCATCCACGTGTACTTCGTCTACCGCGCCATCGGCTCCGTGCAGATGCCGCGCCGCCTCGGCAATCTGGAGATCGTCGAGGCGGTGCCGCAGCGGGTACTGCTCGCCGTGACCCTCGCCAGCGGGCTGATCTTCGGGGTCGGGCTCTCGTGGGGCACCGGGGACTGGTGGCGCCAGGCGGCGCTGGCGACCGCCCCCCCGCACTTCGGGATCACCGATCCGGTGCTCGGCAAGGACCTCGGCTATTACGTCGGCGAGCTGCCCTGGGCGGACACCCGCCAGAGCTTCGCCCTGCTGGCGGCGTTCACGGCGACCGTCGTGGTCGCCTTCCTGTACCTGGGGATCGGCTCGCTGCGGTTTGCGCGCGGCCGCCCGGTGACGAGCCCGCATGCGCGCGGTCATCTGGGCGTGCTGCTGGCGTGTGTCGCCGCCGCCCTCGCCTGGGGAGCGTTGCTCGATCCCAGCGAGGTCGTGGCGGGCCTGCACGGCACGGTCGACCGCGCGCTCCTCGGTGTGCGGCTGCCGGGCGCGACGGTGGTGGCCGTACTCGCCGTGGGCGCGGCGCTGGCGAGTCTCGCGTGGGGCTGGCGCGGCCATGCCGGGCTCGCCGGCGGTGCTTGGGCGACGCTGCTGGTTGGTCTGGTGGCCGTATACGGATTGCTGCCGGCGATCGCCCGCGCCGATCGTGGCCTCGGTCTCCCCTATGCCGCCGAGCGCGCCCGGTTCGAGCGGCTGGCGTTCGGCGCCGACGGCGGTGGCCTGGAGCGACGCGCGCCCCCTGAATTCGCCGCGGTGGACCAGGCGCTGCTGGCGGTGCCGCAGTGGGACGCCGGTCGCGTCGCGATGGTCGTGGGACGCACGCACCAGCTCGGTCCCCGGGCCAGCGTGGCGGGAGTCGCGCTCGCCGTCGCGGCCGCCGCCCCCCCTCCCCCCCCGTCGCCGCGCCCCTGGCACGTGGAGGCGGGG
>CAZXKD010000157.1:0-6254 GCA_964641215.1 uncultured Gemmatimonadaceae bacterium | reverse complement strand
GCGCCACGGCACCGAGATCCGCACCGGCGCCGCCGTGCGGCGAATCACCGCGGCGGACGGCCGCGCGACCGGCGTCGTCCTCGCGTCCGGGGAGGAATTGACGGCACGGACGATCGTTTCGGCCGCCGATCCGCGGCGCACCCTCCTCGACCTCGTCGAGCCGATCCATCTGGACCCCGACGTCGTCCTGGCGGTGCGGCACATCAAGTGTCGCGGCCCGGTCGCCAAGGTGAACCTGGCCCTGGCTGAGCTCCCCCGGTTCGCGGGCCTCACCGAAGGGGTCGGAGGACACAGCGCCATCTCGATCAGCCCCAGCCTCGACTATCTCGAGCGCGCCTACGACGACGCCAAGCACGGCGGCATCTCCCGCACGCCGTACTGCGAGGTTCGCGTACCGAGCCTGCTCGATCCGAGCCTCGCACCGACCGGGCAACACGTCATGTCGGTGCTCGTGCAATACGCGCCGTACGACCTGCGGGGCGGCTGGACGGCGGCGCAGCGCGAGGCCCTGGGGGACGCGGTAGTGGCGACCCTGGCCGAGCACGCCCCCAATCTCAAGACGGCGATCGTGCACCGGCAGGTGCTCACCCCCAAGGACCTGGAGGACGGCTGGGGCCTCACCGAAGGGAGCCTCTACCACGGAGAGCTGTCGCTCGACCAGATTCTGTTCATGCGCCCGGTGCCGGGGTGGAGCCGCTACCGCATGCCGCTGGATGGGCTCTATCTGTGCGGGCCGGGCACGCATCCGGGCGGCGGCATCGTCGGGCTGGCGGGCCGCCACGCCGCGCACACCATTCTCCGGGAAACGAAGCGGAGCTGAGCCGATGCCCGCGTTCCTCAAGACCGCCGAGAGCTACCGGCAGGGCGCTCGCACGCTGCCAGGGCGGTATTACACCTCCGCCGAGATCTACACGGAGGAGCTGGAGCGGCTCCTCCGGACCCGCTGGTTCTGCGCGGGCCGCGCCGAGCAGATCGCGCAGCCGGGAGACTACTTCCTGCGCGAGATGGCGGGCGAGAGCATCATCGTTCTCCGGGACGGCGGCGGCACGGCGCGCGCGTTCTACAACGTGTGTCGGCATCGCGGCACACGGCTGCGCGAAGCGCCGCGCGGACGGCTCGCCGAGACCATCCAGTGCCCCTATCACGCGTGGACCTACACGACCGAGGGGCAGCTGATCGGCGCGCCGCATATGCATGAGGTCGAAGGCTTCGACAAGCGTGACTATCCCCTCAACGCCGTCGCGCTGCACGAGTGGGAGGGATTCCTGTTCCTCTCGCTCGCTCAGGATCCGGAGCCCTTCCCGCATGCCTTCGCTCCCCTGATCGGCCGCTTCGCGCGCTTTCACCTGGCACGCCTCAAGGCCGTGAAACGGATCGACTACGCGGTGGCGGCGAACTGGAAGCTGATCTTCCAGAACTACTCCGAATGCCTGCACTGCCCGGTGATCCACCCCGAGCTGTCGAGCATGATGCCCTATACCAGTGGGGCGAACGACCTCACCGCAGGCCCGTTCCTGGGCGGCTACATGCTGATCACCGAGCCCAACGCCAGTATGACGGTGAGCGGGCGCGCCTGCGCCTTGCCATTGGGAGACCTGCCGACCGACGAGCGCCGCCGGGCCTACTACTACACGATCTTCCCCAACCTGATGCTCAGCATTCACCCGGACTACGTCGTGTATTACCTGCTCTGGCCGCAGGCGCCGGGCCGCACGCACATCGAGTGCGAGTGGCTGTTTCGCGCCGATGCGATTGGCCGCGCCGACTTCAACCCGGACGACGCCGTCCGGTTCTGGGATCTCACCAACAGACAGGATTGGCACATCTGCGAGCAGAGCTTCGCGGGCATCTCGTCCCGGGCCTACGTGCCGGGCCCCTACTCTCCGCGCGAGAGTATGCCCGCCGCCTGGGACGAGGCGTTCCTCGCAGCTCTGGGGCACGATCGGGAAGCGGGAGACGAGAAACGGGAAACGTAAAAGCCAGTTCACGTTTCTCGATTCCCGTTTCACGATTCCCGCTAGATTCTCACAAACCACCCTTTCCGGTACAGGATCGCCATCGCGCCGAGGAACAGCAGGACATACGCGAGAGCGAATGCCAACGAGCCGTTGTAGTTCCCGGCCCAGGGCTGGAAGGCGTGGGTGTAGATCCAGGTGTATAGCGACGTGGTCGTCGCGCCGGCGGCCGGCACCTTCCAGATCAGGAGCATTCGCGCGAACAGCCCCGACAACACGAACACCAGGATCGAGTTCGATCCGTACACCAACAACGGCCACGCCCAGCGGGCCCTTCCTCCCCCCTTGATGTCGATGAAGTAGTACAGCACCGCGAACACCAGCAGGCCGTAGCCCGCAGTGAACAGCACATAGGAGCTCGACCACAGGTTCTTGTTGATCGGGAACCAGATACTCCAGATCTCGCCCACGGCCATCGCCAGCGCGCCCCAGACGAACATGCCCAGCGCTTTCTCGGTGGGGGTGCGGTCGGCGAGCAGCCACCGACCCCACTGCACGCCCAGCAGACAGGTCGCGATCGCCGGGAAGGTGCTCAGGATCCCCTCGGGATCCCAGTCCGGCTTCCAGCGATGCACCCCCAGGACCGCCGCGTCCACGTACTGGGCGAGATTGCCCTGCCGCTCGAGCACGCCCGCGCCGTAGCCCGGAACGGGCACGAGCGTCATCACCGCCCAGTAGCCGAGCAGCACGCCGACAATGATCCAGCGCTGGGCGCGCTCGCCCGTGGTGAGGAAGATGAGCCCGGTCGCGACATAGACGATCCCGAGACGGGCCAACACGCCCATGATTCGGATCGTGGACAGGTCGTAGCGCGGGAAGCCGCTCAACAGCAGGCCGAGGACGAAGATGATGGCGCCGCGCGCGAGCACTTTGCGGAACAGGTCGGCGCGGCTCGCCCCCTGCGCCAGGCGCCGCGCGAACGACAGCGTCAGGGAGGCGCCAACGACGAACACGAAGAACGGGAAGATGAGGTCCGTCGGTGTCCAGCCGTTCCACTCGGCGTGATCGAGGGGCCGGTAGACATAGGACCAGCTTCCGGGGTCGTTGACGAGCAGCATCCCCGCGATGGCGAGCCCGCGGAAGGCGTCCAGCGACACGACCCGCTGCCCGCTCACTGCACCACCTCTCGCAGCATGGCGGCGTCGAGCTCGTGACCGCCGCTGAACCGCCGCGTCTCGAACGGGATCCCCTGCTCGCGGAGCCGCCCTTCGTCACGCGCCAGGATCTTGCCGGTGATGTATTCGTCCTGGTCCCCGGTCACGAGGATGAGCCGCACGCGACGCAGGGCGTCCGCTCCCGCGGCCAGGTCCAGGTCGGGGGGCACCTCGCCTCCCCACAGGATCATCCGTTCCGGACGCACGGCGCCCAGCACCGCCCAGCGGCTCACCGTGGCGGTGCCCTGCGAGAAGCCGAGCAGCCGCACCTGCACCCCCTCGCGGCCCAGGGCTCTGAAGGTCTCCGCGAGCAGGGCGTCGAGATAGCGGAGGTAATCGGCGATCTCGTTGAGCCTGTCCTCGCGAGTCATCCAGCTCGCGCCGATCTTGTCGTTGCGCCCGGCGCCCGACCCAAGGTAGAAGCGCGACAGACCCTCGGGGGCGACGACGAGCCGCGAGCCGTCCACGAGCGGGTCGAAGTGCCGCAGGAACCGTTCGGCGAGCTGGCCATATCCGTGACACACGAACCAGACCTCCCGGGTCGCGGGGCTGGCATCCCCGAGCGTGAAGTAACGGGCGGAACGAGGGACTTCAAGATGATGTTCGCGCATCACGTCACCAAGATCGTCACGATTTCCCGCGGTCCCGCCACGAACCGCACCGTGCGGCCGCGGCCTTCCAGCACCAGGGCGACGGAATCGCGCTCATCCGCGCGCACGCGATGGGCGCTCTTGACACCCTCGCCGAAGCGCCAGGCACCCGCCGTCTTCGCGTCCGTCGCGTTGTAGCACCGCAGTACCAGACCCCCGCCCGATCCCGCGCCCCCCGCTTGCGCCGGCTTCACCGCCGACAGTACGAGTCCCGCGCCTTCGAGCGCGATGTCCACCGGGGCCGGAGTCAGCGGTCCGGCGTCGGGGATCCAATGGCCGCTCAGGGGGAGAAACGCGTCCTCCCAGTGCGCGAGCACCGCGTGCCCTCCTCCCCCCGTCAACTCCTCCTCACGAACCGTCACGAGTGCGAGCTCGATCCGGTGACGGCCCGGGCACTGCGCCGACGGTGTCGGCGTCGGCCACCCGGCATGGCCCGGCCGCGTCGGCAAGTTCCCGCGCGAGAGCTCACCCACCGCGCGCAACAGCGTGACCAGCAGGTCGCCACCGGACGTCCACTCGTACTCGAAGAACCCCGGCGCGAGCAGCGCCAGGCCGCGCCGTCCATCGGCCACCGCCACGAAGCGGTGCGCAGGCGCCGTCGCGACTGGCCGCTCCATCGGGAAGTCGGCGGGATCGATGCTTACGGGTGGCCGACGCACCGACCCGAACGCCGCGCCCGCGAGCGCCGGCCGCCCGCCGCCGAGCGCCGTCGGGAAGCGGGCGCGCAACCGGTGGTTGGCGGCACGGTTGTCGATCTCGAGCAGGCACCGCACCACGGGGTGATCGGCGTGCAGCATCACCAGGAGTCGCATCGCGCCGGTCTTCATACTCCAGCGCGCGTCCAGCGCCGCGACCAGCGGCCCCGGCGCGAGACGCCGCACGCTGATCGGTCCGGCACTGCGGGCGATGCGGTTCCGCGCCGGCGGGCAGTAGCTGTACGTATCCCCGGCATCCCCGCCGTCCTCGAGTCGGAGCACGTCGAAGAAGCGCTCTCCGGTGCGGCGGTCGTGCAGCGCCAGGGCGCCCGACGGCTCGAGTGCCACCGCGACGAACCGATTGACCAACGACCGCCCGCGTACCGCGACGAGGCTGGTCGACGGGGAGGGGGCCGTTCCCGTGCCCGGCTCACCGACTTCCAGCCGCGCAAACCCCAGTCCCACCACGCTCGGCGCCCGGAACGCGATCCGGACCTGGTCCACTTCACCCTGATCGGGATAGTGTCGCGAGGCGTCGCGCCGTTCCAGCCCCACTCGGCGGTCGAGCAGCTGCACCGGCACCACCCGTCCGTCCGGCGTCCGCAGCGCGAACGGCCGATACCCCACGCCTTTGCGGGGCCGCCGGTCCGCGGGCGGCCCCACCGGCACATCGCGCCGGAAGAACGACACATCGGCCATGACCACACCCCCGCGCGGCCGGACCGCCGGATTCCACAACACCAGTGTGCCGCTGCCCTCCGTCGCCCTGGGGCGCTGCCGCGCGACGTCAGGGTCGTGTCCGACGAGCTCGTGCAGCGCGCCACGCACGATTTCGCGCGCGTACGCCTCGACGTCGACGAACCGCGCCTCGACCGCCGCGGCGACCGCGTCGCTCGTACAGCCGGCGATCGCATCGTGGAATTGGCAACGCACCAGCGTCCGCCAGGCGAGCTCGAGCAGGGGCCGACGGTCGCGCCCGTTCACGCCGTGCCGGCGCGCCAAGGTGGCGAGCGGCTCGGCATATCGTTGGAGCCACAGCTCCTGCAGCGCGTGTCGTCGTTTCAGCGGGAGCCGGGTACCGTGCACCCCCTGCAGGGTCCAGGCATAGCGATAGGACCAACGCAGCTCGCCGGAGTGCAGCGGCGCCGTGGTCCCCTTGTCGGCGGCCGCCGCTTGGAAGAACTCATCGAGTCGCGAGATACGCACGGCGTTCTCGGGCTCGAGCTGCGCCAACCGATCACGCAGACGGGGCAGGTCGGGATGCGCGGCATGGTGGTCCGCGCCGATGAACACCGGCACGTGCTTGCCGTGCGCACGGGCGACCAGAGCCTCGCGCACGGCCTGCCACGCGTCGGCCAAACGCTCGTCGGCCGACGAAGGGAGGAGTGCCGCGCCGATGTCGTACCCCTGGGGCGGCATGTGCCAGACGAGCACCTCGTGGCCGACGGCACCGGCCCACCGGAATGCATCGTGCTCCTCCCCCGGCTCCCCACCGCGGCCGCGCCACAGCACGCCGTAGCGGATCCCGAACTCGCGCGCGAGATCGGGCCAGGCTGCCGGGTGGCCGAACGCGTCGGGCGAGTACAGGACGTCCAGTCGCCCTCCCCCCCCCCCCCCCCACCCCCCCGCCGCCCCCCCCCCCCCCCCGGCCGGGGCGGTGAAAACACCCCGCCGGGGTGGACGTGGCTGGTCTGACGTGAGACACCAGCCACCGCCACCCCGCCCAACATCCCGCCCGTC
>CAZXKD010000156.1:0-6310 GCA_964641215.1 uncultured Gemmatimonadaceae bacterium | reverse complement strand
GCACGGCGTATCCCCCGCCGCAACGGCACCGTGGCCTTGCGGGCGCTCCGCAACGGGTACCACCGCGCGGGCGGCCGCAGCCGCCACAGCAGCGAGCGCCGCAGGACATCGAGGATCCAGGATTCCTCTTCCGGTGCGCCGGCCGAGTCATCGAGCCGGTACTTCTGGGCCCAGACGACCAGCGGGCGCCACAGCAGCCGGTCCGTGGCGACGATCATGGCCGCCATCGCGACCAGGGCGAGCACCGTCGCGCGCTTGTCGCCGTGCTCGATCGCGACGCTCATGTACGCCCCTACGCCGGGCAGCCGGAAGTCGTGGTCGCCCAGGCGGAACGCCTCGTTGATCATCAGGAAGAACCAGCCACCCGCCATGGAGAGCATCCCGTTCCACACCAGCCCTTGCGCCCCGGCCGGCAGCATGAGCTGGCGGAACTGGAGCCACTCCGGCCACCCCGCCATTCGACACGCCTCGCGCAGCTCTTCGGGAATGCTCTTCAGGGTGTTGTAGAAGCTGAGGGCGAGGTTCCACGCCTGGGCGGTAAAGATCATCAGGATGGCGGCGAGCTCGAGGCCCACGTTCCGCGCGGGGAACAGCGCCACGAGCCCCAGCACGAGGCCGGGGAGGAAGCCGAGCACGGGCACGCTCTGGAGGATGTCCAGCACGGGCAGGAGCAGCCGCTCCGCGGTGCGCCAGCGGGCGGCGGTCCACCCGAAGGCCAGAGCGAACAGGTAGGAGATGAGCAGCGCCAGGACCCCGCGCGTCAGCGAATACAGTGTATAGCGAGGCAGGGCGCCCGGGCTGAGGTCGATCGGGGCCGCCGCCATCATCGGGGCGTGGAACTCGCGGGCGAAGGAGATGATCAGCGCGATCCCGCCCGCCACCAGGGCCAGGACGGCCATATCGGCGAGCCCGGGGCGGCGGGCGGCGGTGGCGGGGAGAGGGCGGGCGCGCGTCGTCATCGGTCCTTATGGAACCCGGCGAACGCCGGGAGCGTCACGGGGGACGTGGTGGCGTCGTCACTCCAGGGATGCCTGCGCGCGCAGGTCCGCGGGTCCGCCGGTGCCGGCCTTGCCCTCCGTGCGGTTGTGGAAGCTGCGGGTGGTCCGGTAGGCGATGTCGATGTCGTCGTGTTTGACGAACTCGCGCAGGATGTCCTCCCAGATCAGCTGCTCGGTAACGCGGCGCTTGCGCGGCTCGCATAGGTACCGGATCGTCAGCAGGACCCCGTCTTCGGAGACGCTCGTATAGACCGTCGGGGTCAGGTTCGTGTAGAAGATCATGAACTTGCGGCTCGATTCCTTGACGCTCTGCTCGGCCGCCTTGACGATCTCCTCGGAGTCCCGCCGCACGATCTCGAGCAGCAGCTGTTTGGCCTTGGCCCAGTCGCTCTCGAACGTGACCAGCACCGGGATTTCGTGCCAGATGTACTGGAAGCCTTCGCTGTAGTTGGCGATGACGTCGGTGATCACCTTGCCGTTGGGCACGTGGATGATGCGGCCCGTGCTCTGGTCGGCATCTACCCAGTTGCCGATCTCGTTCAAGGTGAAGTGGAACACCCGCACGTCGATCACGTCGCCGGCGTGGTCGCCGATCTGGATGCGGTCGCCGACCACGAACGGGCGACGCCAGATGATGAAGATCCAGCCCGCCATGTTCAGGAAAATGTCCTTGAGGGCGATGGCAATGCCGGCGGAGACGAGGCCGAAGAAGGTCGCGAGATCCGGGAACCCTTGCGGGAACCAGATCTTGCCGACGATCAGCAGGCCGATGGGAGTCGTGACGTAGGTCGTGGCCTTCTGCCAGCGGTAGCGCAGCCGGATGTTGTGGGTGCGGCGCCACACGAGGCCCAGCACGACCCGCTGGATCGCCCACAGCGCCAGCACGACGGCCAGCGTGTAGACGATGCGGTTTTCCGTCACCCGGCTGATGCCGAGCGTCGTCTGCAGCCAGCTGCCGGCCTGGTCCAGCACGCGTCCCCTCCGGGGTTCGCCCGCTCGCAATATGGGATACTTTACCCGCCATGACCACCTACGCGCGCCGTCTGGGACTCTTTTCCGGCACCATGGCCGTCATCGGCGGCATCATCGGGTCCGGAATTTTCGCCACGCCGAACGTCGTCGCGCAGCGGGTCGGCACGGCCGGCCTCGCCCTCGGCGCCTGGGTGCTCGGGGGACTCGTCGCGCTCGCCGGCGCGTACTGCTACGGTGAGCTGGGCGAGCGGAGCCCCAAGGCGGGGGGCCAGTACGTCTACCTGCGCGACGCGATCGGGCCCCTGCCCGCGTTTCTGTACGCCTGGGCGCTGCTGCTCGTCATCGCGACGGGCGCGGCCGCGTTCGTCGCCGTCACCTTCGCCAACTACAGCGTCGCGCTGCTCGGCCTGCCGCCCCGCGCGGCGCTCCCGCTCGCGATCGGCGCGATCGTCGCCGTGTGCGCGATCAACTACGTCGGCGTCACCCCGGGCGCGTTCACCCAGAACGTCTTCACGGTCCTGAAGCTGGCCGCCCTCGCGGTGCTCATTGTGGCGGGCCTGTTCTTCGCCGTTCCGTCCGAGAGTCCGACCGTCCGACTGTCCGACGGGGGGCTGGAGCCGTCCGGGCTGTGGGGGGTGGTCGTGGCGATGGGGGCGGCGCTGGTCCCCGTGCTGTTCACCTACGGGGGCTGGCAGCAGACCAACTTCCTGGCCGAGGAGATCATCACGCCCGAGACGAACCTGCCGCGCGCGCTGCTGTTTGGAGTGCTGGTGGTGGTGGCGGTGTATCTGCTCGCCAACGTGGCCTATCTCCGCGTGCTCGGTGCCGCCGGGCTGGCCGCCACGCCCGCGCCGGCGGCGGCGGTGATGGAGCGCATCGTCGGACCGGGCGGGAAGGTGGTCATCAGCGCCGGGATCGCCCTGTCCAGCTTCGGCTTCCTGGACCTCGTCATCCTCGTGACACCGCGCGTCTTCCAGGCGATGGCGGCCGACGGCGTGTTCTTCCGCCGCATCGCCGAGCTGCACCCGACGTATCGCACGCCCGGCGCGGCGATCCTGCTGATGGGAGCGTGGACCATCGTCCTGACCCTGACCAAGACGTACGGTCCGCTCACCGATTACGTGGTGTTCGGTGACTGGATCTTCTTCGGGTTGTCGGTGGCCACGCTCTTCATCTATAGAAAGCGCGACCGCGCCTCTCCTCGCCCGCTGCGCTTCCCGACGCCGGGCTACCCCTGGGTGCCGGCGCTCTTCGTGCTGGCGGCCATTTATGTGGTGGCGAGCTCGGTGGCGTCGAATCCGCGCAATGCGGCGATCGGCACGGCGCTACTGCTGGCGGGCGTGCCGGTATTCTACTATTGGAAGCTCCGCAGCCGGGAGGCCACATGATCACGCTGACCCGCTTGTCGTTCGCCCTCACCTGCGTCCTGACCCCCGCACTCGCCGCACAGGAAGGCCACGGCCACGCGGCCGCCGGCGAACGGGTCGGCCGGGTCGTGTTCGCCGTGTCCTGCAACCGGGCCGCCCAGTCGCAGTTCGGGCGCGCCGTCGCCTACCTGCACAGCTTCTGGTACGAAAAGGCTACCGCCGCCTTCGCCGACGTCGTCGCCGCCGACTCGACGTGCGCCATGGGCTACTGGGGGCGCGCGATGTCGCTGTGGCACCCGCTGTGGACGCCGCCGGGGCCGGCCGACCTCGCTGCCGGCCTCGCCGCCGCCGAGCGCGGTGTCGGGCTGGGCCGCACGCCACGCGAGCGTGACTATCTCGAGGCCATCGCGACGTACTACCGCGACTACCAGCACACCGACCCCAAGGCCCGCCTCCTCGCCTACGCCGCGAAGATGGCTGCCGTGCAGCGGCGCAACCCCGATGACCGCGAGGCGGCCATTTTCTATGGTCTGGCGCTCATCGCCGTCGGCCAGGCGAATCCGACCGACACCACCTTCACGTACCAGAAGCGCGCCGATTCCATCCTCGAGCCGCTCTTCACGGTGGCGCCGGAGCACCCGGGTTTGGCGCATTACTTGATCCACGCCAACGACGTGCCGCCGCTCGCTGCGCACGCCTTGTACGCGGCGCGCCACTACGCGGCCATCGCTCCGGACGTGCCGCATGCCCACCACATGCCATCCCACACCTTCACGCTGCTCGGCCTGTGGGACGAAGACATCGCCTCCAACACGCGCTCGGCCGCGGCCGCGCGCCAGTTCGAGCAGGCGCAACACCTCAACGCCCTGTGGGATCAACGCGGGCACGCGTGGGACTATCTCGTCTACGCGGACCTGCAGCTGGGCAAGGACCGCGCGGCCAAGGCGATCGTGGACGACGCGGCGGGAGTGACCGCGGTGTACCCGGCGGGATCGCTCATCAACGAGTACGCCCTGGCCGCGATCCCGGCGCGCTATGCGGTGGAACGGGGGCAATGGCGGGAGGCGGCGCAGCTTGCGGTGCGGCCGGCGCCCGAGTGGCGGGCCACCGAGGCGATCACGCATTTTGCGCGCGCGCTCGCCGCATCACGAGTCGGGGACTCGGCGGCCACCGGGCAGGAGATCGCGGCGCTCGGCGAAATCGAAGGCGCCCTGCGCCAGGCGGGCGGCCCCCAGAGCTACTGGGCGGATCAGGTGAAGATCCAGCTCCTCGCGGTCGGGGCCTGGCAGTCGTTGGTGGCTTACCACGATACGGCGGCCGCGCTCGTGAAGGCCAAAGCCGCCGCCGACATCGAGGACGTGACGCAGAAGCATCCCGTGACGCCCGGTCCCCTGCTTCCGGCGCGCGAGCTGTACGGCGACCTACTGCTCGCGGCCGGGCGGTACACGGACGCCGCGGACGCGTACGCCACGTCGCTGCGCAACGCTCCGGGGCGCGCACGCAGCCTCTTGGGACTCGCCCGCGCCGCCGAACTCGCGGGCGATGCCGCCACCGCTCGAAGCCGGTACCAGGACTACCTCAAGCTGATGGAGCACGCGGACGGCGAGCGGCCTGAGCTAGCCATGGCGCGGCGGGCGATCAGAGCGCGGTGATGCCGGGGGTTCGGTGCTCGACGGGCTAGCCCCTTAGCTCTTCAGGTACTCCTCCCGGTACATCCTAATGAGCTCGAAGAAGTAGCTCAGCGCCAGCGGGCCGATCAGCAGGCCGAGGATGCCGAAGTAGGGCACGCCGGCCAGCGCTCCCACCAGCGTGACCAACGGGTGGATCTGGGCCCAGCGCCGAAACACCATCGGCTGGATCACATACGAGACGTTTCCGACCACAACCAGTCCCCATGCGGCGAGCGCCAGGGCCGTCCCGTAGCGGTGGTCCAGCACCAGCACGAGGGCGCCCGGCGCCCACACCAGCGCGCTGCCCACGACGGGCAGCACGGCCAGAACGGTCGCTACCACGCCCCAGAACACGGCGTTGGACACGCCGGTCACGGCGAACCCGGCAGCCACCATCGCCCCCTGGATCACGGCCGTGAGGCCGGTGCCGATGATCGTGGAGGTCGTGACGTTGCGGAACCGGATGCGCAGCTTGTCCGCATTGGCGGGTGAGAAGGGAATGTAGGGACCCACCGCCGCCCAGGTCGCGGCCGGGCGGAGCAGCAAGTAGTAGAGGCCGAACAGAGCGATCACGAGGTTCAAGGCGAAGCGGGTCGCCGTGCCCACGAGACTGAACGCGCTCGAGCCCAGCCACGCGGCGACGCTGCGGCCGAGGTCGGCGAGCTGCGGGCCGACCTGAAACTGTCCCCCCCCGATCCGGACTTGTGAGAGCCGCGTGAGGATCGGGCTCTGGATCACGCCGCCGGCGATTTCCTGCGCCTGGGTCACGATCAGCCCCGCGAACGACACCCCGGGCACGACGATCAGGAACAACGCCACCGCGAGAACCAGCGCGGCGGCCAGGGACGCGCGCACGTGACGGGCGAGCCAGTCGTGCATGGGGGCAAAGACGACGTAGAGCACCGGGATGCCGATCAGCCCGGTTGCAAACGGGGACAAGGCGATGACCAGAGCTGCGCCCAGGCTGAGGATGACCAGCGCCGCGCGATCGTGACTGGTGTCGAGTATGGCCATGGGCGCAAGTGTAGACCGCGGCGGCACAGGCCGCCAGACAGCCGAAGCCCCGTCGCGGTCGCGGCGGCGGGGCTTCGTGTTGCGTACGACTTCTCCCTACGCCTTTCCCTCTACGGGTTCCGGTCTTCCTCGTCATCGAACGCGAAAGACGCCCCAGCTCCGGTGCCGCTCACCCGCTCGACCCGCAGCACGCGGCTCAGCGTCTTGCCGTCCACGGTACTGCTGACCAGGTAGTCGCCGCTGGCCACCGCCGCGACTCCGCCGCCGCCGAAGCCGCCACCGCCTCCCG
>CAZXKD010000155.1:0-6314 GCA_964641215.1 uncultured Gemmatimonadaceae bacterium | reverse complement strand
GGGCAGCGGGGGCAGCGGGGGCGGGGGGGGGGGCGGGGGGGGCGGGGGGGGCGGGGGCGGCCGCGGCGGAAAGGGTGGCAAGGGCCTGGGCCAGCTCGTCATCATCCTCCTCGTCGTCTGGATCATCTCCTGGATCCTCGCGCCCATCGTGACGCAGCTGCTGGTGATCGCCGTGAACCGCAAGCGCGAGTACCTCGCCGACGCGATGGGCGCACAGTTCACCCGCAATCCCCTGGCGCTCGCCGGCGCGCTCCAGAAGATCGAGGCGGCGGAGGCGCCGACGACGGCCATCAGTCGCGGCACCGCCCACCTCTGCATCTGCGACCCGCTCGGCCGCCGCTTCACCAACCACGAAGGCTTCCTCGGCGATCTGCTCGCCACTCACCCACCGATGGCGATGCGCATCGCCCGGCTCAAGGGGATGGGCTACGCCCAGTTGAAGCGGGAGGGCAAGCCGATCTCCTGAACGGGATCCTGCTCGGCCTCGCCGCCGTGCTGGCCGCCGGCCTCGGGCTCTGGCTCACCAGTGCCGCCACCGCCGCGGTGCGGGCGCGGCTGCGTCGCTCCGCCCGCCGGGCGCTGCACGACTTCCGCACCCGCCTCGCCCGCTACCACCTGCAGGACCGCCGCCTCGTCAAAGAGGCCCTGGCGCGCGACCCCGTGGTCGAAGCGGCCGTCGCCGCGCATGCCCGGACCAGCGGGCTGCCAGAGGCCGTCGTGCGGCGCCGGGCGGCCGGCTACGTCGACGAGATCGTCCCGTACCTCAACGTGCTGTCCTATTACAAGATCGGCTACAACCTCGCCAAGCTCCTGGTCAACCTGCTGTACAAAGTGAGCGTCGACTACCAGGACGAAGCGGCGCTGGCGGCAATCCCCAAGCAGGACGTGGTGGTGTACCTGATGAACCACCGCTCCAACGCCGACTACGTCGTGGTCGCGTACGTGCTCGCCCATGGAGTACACGTGAGCTACGCCGTGGGCGAGTGGGCCCGCGCGTGGCCGCTCGAGTACGTCTTCAAGTCCTTCGGGGCCTATTTCGTGCGACGCCGTTACCGGGAGCCGTTGTATCACGCCGTACTCGAGCGCTACGTCCAGCACATCACCCGCGGCGGCGTGACCCAGGGCATCTTCCTCGAGGGCGGCCTCACGCGTGACGGCCGGCTGCGCCCGCCGAAGCTCGGCCTGCTGGACTATCTCTGCCGCACGCTGCTCGACCCCGGGTTCACGCGGGACATCTGGTTCGTCCCCGTCGCCATCAACTACGACCGGGTCCTGGAGGACCGCTCCTTGATCCGCGAGCTCCTGGACGCGCGCGACCGGCCCGGCCGGCTGGCCCAGCTCACCACGGTCGCGAGCTATGTCACCGGCAATACCCTGCGGCTGCTCACCGGCCGGTTGCAGCGCTACGGCCGCGCGGCCGTCAACTTCGGGACGCCACTCTCGCTCCGGACCTGGCTGCGGGACGCGCCGCCAGGGTTGCTGCAGTGGCCGCGCGAGCGCCGGCTCCCCGCGCTCGAGCGGCTGGCGCACGAGATGCTCGATCGCATCGGGGCGATCGTCCCGGTCACTCCCGTCCCCCTGGCCGCGGCGGGGTTGCTCTCCTTCGAGCAGACGGCGATCCCTCGGCGCGCCCTGCTCGAGCGGATGGACGAGCTGCGCGACCGCCTGCGCGCGGTGAACGGCAAGGTGGTGCGCGGCGGCGCCCGCATCCTGGACATCTGGGACCGTGCCTGGCGCATGCTGCGGCTACGGCGGCTGGTAGTGGAAGACGGCGAGACGCTGGTGGTGCTGCCGCGCGGCCGGCCGCTGCTCGAGTACTACGCCAACTCGATCGCGCACCTGCTGCCGATCCGGGGGCCGCGACTCCCCTTCCACAAGGAGCACGAGAGAGAGACGGAACTGCCCCACCTCCACCGCCCCACCCTTGAACGCGGAAGTGGGAACGCGGAACAGAACGGGAATCCCCCATCGCACCATTGACTCCCGCTGCGTGTTCCGCGTTCCGCCTTCCGCCTTCCGCGTTAAGATTCAAACATGCCCCGCCTCCTCGATCTCCCTTCGCTCCGCCCCGGTGACCGCGTCCAGGATCTGCTCCTCGTACGCGACGTCGAGGAGAAGCCCTATGCCGGAGGGCGGTTCACCATCCTGACGCTGGGCAACGCGACCGGGACGATCGAGTCCGCTCCGGTGTGGGACAGCGACCGCGCCATGGTCGAGGGGATCCGCAAGCGCCATGTCGTCCAGGTAATCGGGCAGGTGGGGCAGTACAACGGCCGGCGGCAGCTGGAGATCAGCTCGCTCCGCCTGCTTCCCGAAGGCGGCATCGACCTCACCCAGCTGCTGCCGTCGATCGGAGACCCGGCGCCCTACTGGGAGAAGGTGGACAGCTGGCGCCGCGAGATCGACTCCCGCAAGCCCCGGCTGGCGGCGGTGCTCGCGTTGTTCTACGACGACGACGACTTCCGCCGTCGTTACGAGTGCTGCCCGGCCAGCATCGCCGGGCACCACGCCGCGCTGGGCGGTCTGCTGAAGCACACGGTCGAGGTGGGATTCATCGCCCGAGCCATCGCCAAGGTCGCGGCGGCGGATGGGGATGTGGTGCTGGCGGGCGTGTTGCTGCACGACATCGGCAAGCTCGAGAGTTATCGCTGGGACGGGCTGTTCGAGCACACCGAGGCCGGCCACCTGGTCGGCCACGTGGTGCTGAGCGCCCTCGCCCTCGAGCACCGACTGGCCGCGGCCGACCCGGCGCCCTGCACCGTCCAGGAGCGCGACCTGCTGCTGCACCTGATCCTGGCGCATCATGGCCG
Organism: uncultured Gemmatimonadaceae bacterium; assembly: GCA_964641215.1. Classification (GTDB taxonomy): domain Bacteria; phylum Gemmatimonadota; class Gemmatimonadetes; order Gemmatimonadales; family GWC2-71-9; genus 13-1-40CM-70-15. The sequence goes on along the minus strand of CAZXKD010000155.1, from coordinate 3,504 downwards.
TCTCGAGCTCGGCAGCCCCGTCCGGCCGCTCACGCTCGAGGCCGAGGTGCTGCACTGGGCGGACAATGCCAGCGCCAAGACGGCGAGCATGGCGGAGGCGCTGCGGGACGCGGACGCGTTCGGGGAAGCACTCTTCGCCCAGCGGCGCGTCTGGCAACTGGAGAACCGTCGGCCCTACCGCGGAGTCAGCGACTGGGGACACTCCGGATAGCCTCAGCCGCCCGGTCGATCTGCTGGATCACCGTGAGCAGCAGCTCCCGGACCACAAAGTCGCCCGTCTCCAATCCGGCGAGCTGCGCTGAGCAGCGAGCGACGCAGAGAGCGTTATTGAGCTCCGCTTCCGCGGCGAGGCGACGCTGCCGCTCGGGGTCGGGCATCTGGACGGTCGGTGGCACGCGCCGAGCGTACTGCGCCCCGGGAAAATGGTGGGACCGTTTTTGCTCGCGCGGGAGCGCGGAAGCGCGACTCACGCCGCCTGGGCCAGATCGCGCTCGGCGGCCAGGAGCCGCTTGAGGCCGGAGCGCCCGGCGATGGCGAGGCCGAAGGCGAGGATCGGCAGGACCTGGATGGCCTGCAGGGCCAGGCCGGCTGCCACGCCGCGTTCGGCGGGCACGCCGAACGCCAAGAGCGCGCCGGCCATCGCCGCCTGCATGACCCCGACGTTGGCAGGAGTGACGCGCACGATGCCGCCGAGGTTCACGGCGATCATCGCGGTGAAGGAGGCGCCGGGGCGGGCCTGGATGTGCATCGCTTGCAGCGTCAGGTGGTAGGCCGCCCACTGGGCGAGCCAGTTCACCATGGCGAACACCGTCGGGAGCGCGAGCCGTCCCCCCCACCCCATCTCCGCCAGCTGCACTGCCCAGGCACGCACGCCGCGTGGCAACCGGGCGACGAGCCGCGCCCACACCCGGAACCGCGCCAGCAGCAGGATGCTGCCGAGCGCCAGAGCAGCGCCGATCTGCAGCCCTCGCCAGCTCGCCGGCAGCCGCAACAGCGTCGGCGCGACGACGACGAACAGGGCAAGCCCGAGCGCTTCGACGGCGCGCGCCCACACCACGGACAGCACGGCGACCCGCACCGGTACGTGGTCCCGTTGCACCAGAAGCGAAACGCGCGCCGCCTCGCCGCTCACTCCCACCCCCACGATGTTGACCGCGGTACCGACCAGGTTGGCCTCCTGCGCCACCCACCAGCGGTTCGGCGCGACACCGCCGAGCAGGACGTGCCAGCCCCAGGCCTTGGCGACCGGTGACACGAGGTTCACGAGGAGTGCCGCGAGGAGCAGCCAGCCGTTCACCCCCACCAGCGCCGCTCCCGTGTCGCGCCAAGGGAAGTGGAGCACGACGCGCAGCGCCAGCGCGAGCCCCGCTAATCCCAGTAGCCACCACATCCAGCGCTTCACGCGACCAGCTCCGACAGCGCCCGGAACTCACAGCCGGCGGCACGGGCGTCCCGAATGATGCCCGGGAGGGCTTCCGCCGTGGGTCGCCGGTCCCCAGTGGCATCGTAGCCGTCCCCGTCGTGGAGGAGAACGATGGCGCCCCCCCCTCCTCCCGCGGGGAGCTTGGCCCGTACCCGACGGCGGATCTCCTCGGCGGGCGGCCGGTTGGAGTCCCACACTCCGAAGCTCCAGCCGAACACGGTGTACCCGAGCCGCCGCACCACCGGCGCGACGAACGGGTTGCGGTAGCCGTGCGGGGCGCGGAACGCCCGCGGGATGATGCCGGTGGCGTCCGCGATGCTGGCGTGCGCGCCCTCGAGCTCGGTGCGAATCCGCGCCGGACCCAGTCGGTGCAGCTTCACGTGATGTTGGGTGTGGTTGCCGATCTCGTGACCGGCCTCCGCCACGCGGCGCGCGGTCGCCGGGAAGCGCCGCACGTGCTCCCCCACCATGAAGAAGGCGGCCGGGACGCCCTCCAAGGCGAGCGTGTCGAGAATGGCCTCGGTAGCGCCGGGGTTGGGGCCGTCGTCGAAGGTGAGATAGAGGCCCCGGATTCCCCAGCCGATCGCGCGGCCGAAGAGCCGGCTGTTCGGGTAGTAGACCCCAGTGGCGAGGGCGCCGAGCGCGGCCCCGGCCCCTCCCGCGAGCAGCAGGTCGATCACCGCGTCACACGCTCGTAGACGGCGAGCACGCGGTCGGCCACCCGCGGCCAGGCGAAGCGAGCCGCCTTGGCGAGCCCGGCCGCCCCCATTGCCTCGCGCCGGTCGGCATCACCGATCAGCCCGATGGTCGCCCGGGCCCAGGCGGCGGGGTCATCCTTGGCCACCAGGACCGCCTCGCCACCGCCGTCAACGAGCTCCCGGAACCCGGTGATGTCGGAGATGACCATCGGGGTGCCGCACGCCATCGCTTCCAATAGCGTGATGCCGAAGGAGGCTTTGGTCGTCGGACAGAGGTAGAGGTCTGCCGTGCCATAGTACTCGGGCCGCTCGTCGTTGATCTGTCCGGCGAACCTGACGCTCGATCCCAACAGCATCGCCCGGCGCTCGTAGTGCGAGCGCAGCGGGCCGTCCCCCACGACGACCAGCTTGGTCTCGGGGTAGCGCGACAGGATCATCGGCATGGCCTCGAGGACGGTGTCGAGCCCGTTGCGCGGGTCCAGGCGGCCCAGGAACAGCAGGCGGGGACCCCGGCCGAGATAGTCGGTCGGCCGGCGACCGTTGGGGTGGAAATACTCCACGTTGACGCCGTTGGGGATGATCTCCCAGTCGGCGCGGAAGTACTTGGACATAGCCTGGACCACCGGCTCGCTGACCGCGATGCATGCGGCGACTCGGTCCAGACGGCGCTGCAGGAGCGGGCGGAAGAACGAGTAGGCGAGGGAGCGGGTGAACCACGTGTGCGAAGTGGCGACGACGGGCAGGCCGAGTCGCCAGGCGGCCGAGGAAGCCACGAGGCCCAGCGTCGGCGCGATCACGTCCTGGACGTGGACCACCTCGATGCGCTGCTCCCGGAGCAGGTCCCGGACGCGGCGCCCGAGCCCCCACCCGGTGGTGACGCGTGCGAACGAGCCGTTGCTGTAGATGATCCGGCTGGTGCCCACGCGCCGCACGAACTCGGGGTCCTTCCCCTGGCCCTCCATGTTGGCGGTGACGACCATGACGTCGTGACCCCGGCTGCGGAATTCGAGCGCGAGGTTGTGCACGTGCTCAGTGACGCCACCGAGGTGTGGGTAGTAGAACTCCGTCACTAACGCGATGCGCATGCCGTCTCCGTTACAAGGAGCAACAGGTTCGTCCTGCACCCAGACCCGCCTATGGGCAAGGAGGTCAAAAGTACCTGTGGGGAGGGGGGGGGGGGGGGGGGGGAAAGCCGAAGCCCCCGGGACGGCCCGATGGGCCGCCCGGGGGCTTCGCACCCCAGCTACCCGGAGCCGGGGGATTCCCCCCACCGTTCTTTTTCCCGCCCCCCCCGGTTGACTGTTCCGTCGCTCGGTGGGGCGGACGGGAGCCCCGGCTTCCACCCCCAAGCAGCCTGGCCGGGCCGCAGGGTTCCCCGGTTTG
>CAZXKD010000154.1:0-6377 GCA_964641215.1 uncultured Gemmatimonadaceae bacterium | reverse complement strand
GCAGGAGGAGGCGGCTGTGGGCGGCGACGAAGTCCCCCCACGCGTCGTCACGCGTGGCACCGGCGGACGCCTGGAACAACCGAAAGAGCTCAAGGGGAAGACCCGCGACCACGTGCGCCTGCCTCCATGCCGGCCGGAGAGCTCCGAATCCGGTGCTCGATGGCCAGGGCCTCCCAACCTACACGCGGGGCAGCCTGCCGCAACGCGGGGCTGTCTTGAGGCCTTTTCTCTACGTCACTCCTCGACGCCTTTCCTCGACGCCTTTTCTAGGCGAGTATTGTCGTTTATCACAGCGGCGAGGAGGCTTCTATGAAGCTCGCGCCCTCAGCGGTTTCGGTTCTGACAGGTACTCTCCTGGTCGGCGCGGCAACGCCGGCCCACCCGCAGCAGTTCGAAGGCATCGTCACGATCAAATCGCTGCACCTGACCCCGGAGCTCGTCACGGCGCAGATGGGCGAGGACGAGCAGGACGAGCAGAAGGCTCGCGAGAAGATTTTCGCGCTCACCATCGACCAGCTCGTCCAGCTTGGGGCCCGGACGAAGGAGCAGAGGATGCAGCTCAAGGGCACCCACCTCCGCAGCGCAGAGGTCCAAATGCCGGGGATGGGGAGCGGCTATGGCCTGATGGATCTCGCCACCGGCGTCATGCGGACCGTGCTGCCTTCCCAGCGAGGTTACTACGAGATCTCCCTGCGTGACCTGCCCACGTTCGACAGCGAGCCGGCCGCGGAGCAGCCGCAGGTCGAACCCCTTGGTCGCATCCAGATGGTCGGCGGTCTGCGTTGTACCGGGTACCGGGTGACCGAGGGCGATAAGATGTCGCTCGTGTGGACGACCGGCGACGCTGCCTATCGGGACTTCATGCAGACCTATCTGCGGCTGATCTCGGGCATGCGGGGCGGGAAGGGGGAGGGGCTCAGCCGAGAGACCGCGTTCGCTAGCTCCTTCCTCGAGCGCTACGGGTATCCGGTCCTGCGGCAGGAGCTCGCGGAGGACAAGGGGTACACCGTGGAGGTGTATTCCCTGGTGCGGCAGCCCTTGGCCGACAGCATGTTCGCGGTGCCGTCCGGATTCCAGAAGCTGCACATGCCGGGAATGCGGTGAAGCTCGCTACTGACAGTTCGCGCGCCGCTCCCGCCGCTCGGTCAACGCGACCGGCTTGCCGGTCCGCACGGCCCGCACGATTTCGAGCCGATAGACGTCAGCCGCAAGGGGCCGGCACTCGGTCGTGGTGCGGACGACTACGAAAAAGAAGTCCCCGCGCACCCCTACCGAATCCACACGGATCTGATCGCGCAGCGCCATGCGGCCGCTCCTGGGGGCGGTTCTGCACTAAGTGCGGGTTTGATCAGTGGACCGGCTCGCCGGCCGGGTCGTGGCTGGGAGGGCAATCGCCCGAGGAGCTGCTCGCGGCGGCGAAACAGGCTACGGCGGGCATGTTCGAGATTCTGGGGCAAATGCGGCGGGCCCAAGGGGGCGGCGTGGTGTCGTCCCTACGGCTCGAGGTACTCGTAGAGCGAGCGGAGCCTGCGAGCGCGATAGAAGAAGCTCACCGGCTGCCCGCCGACCATCAGCCGTCCTTCCCACACGACCTGACCATCGGGGGTCACCTCCGTCATCAGGGCTGCGGAGGCGAAGCCGATCAGCGTGTTGCCGTTGCGATAGCGCTCGACCGACCCCACGAACGGCGTGAACAATGGGGGAGTGTGGCGGTACTCCCAGACCAGCGTCGCCGTCATCGCTTGCGTATCGAGCCGGTATTGCACCGCGCGGCTCTGCGGCGGAGTGTGTACCAGCCCATTGTCGAATAGCAACAAATTGCCGTTGGCGAGCACCCGGACATCGTGCTGGAACCCGAAGCCGCCGAGCGGGTCGCCCTGGATCGTGAATTGGTTGTGCCGGCCGCCGAGACGCCACAGCATGGCGCCCGTGGCGGCATCGATCTTCGTGATCTCACCGAGGCTCGCGAACGACACGACGTAGTTGCCGTCGCGGTCGATGGCGATGGAGTTGGGGTGGTCGAAGTCGATACTCGGCAGCTGCGCCAGGTTGGGGGGCACGAACAGCCAGTCGGCGAGCGAGAAATGATCCCACGCGCTCCAGCGGAACTCGACGGTTCCGGCCGCCGACTGGCGCAGGAGCGTGTGCCCCGCCACGAGCTGGCTCGTTCTCCCCCCCAAGGCGGTCAGATCCTCCTGACGCAGGTCGTAGCCGATGAGATGCACCGGATCGGGGCCGCTGCTCGCATCGTTGAGCAGCAGCTCGTGGGGGTCAGTGTAGTAGGGCGCGCTCGCGGCGTAGGTGCGGACGATCTCGCCGTCGGGGGTGAACTCGTAGTAACGCCCGTAGGTCGGCTGCCACCCGTACGTCGAGCCGACGAAGGTGGTGAAGTGGCCATCGGGGTGCTGCTTGGTTTCCATCGCGAACTCGCCGGGGCCGGCCGCGAACCGCCGGTACCAGCCGACCTGACCCGTGGAATCGAACGCCACCACATAAGCGCCGGAGTCGCGAGTGACTTCCGTCACGACATAGCCCGGGGATGGCGTCCCGGTCATTTCGAGGCGGACCTCCCGCAGGTTCTGGGGCAGGTCGGGAGTACTGAGCTGGACCGGGAGGGAGACGCTCGCGCCCCCAGCGCCGACGGCCTCGACCACGTGGTGGACCAAGCTCCCGGCACGGAGCCCCAGAGTCGCGATCCTGGTTGGCCGGTCCCCGGCCGCAATGTACGGGGTGGAGGAGGCAGGCTCCCCGTCCTCCCAGTACACGACGCGAGCGGAGTCCGCGTTGGTGACCGTGAAGGTCACGATTGCCGAGAGCACGTTGTTCGGATTCGGCTCGATTGCAACGGTAGTAATGCTCGGCAGCGCGGGTCGGCCCCCCCCATCCCCCGCGCCCCCCCCAGTGATGGGCTGGTCCTCAAGGCAGGCGGCCAGGCCTGCGATCCCGAGCAGCGCCAGGAACCGTCGGTCCATTCTGTTACGGCCTCCACGCGGGTTCGCTGTCGTACCCGCTGAACCAAAGAGCCCGCAGACCGCTGCCGTCAGCCTTGATCAAGTAGATGGTTGAGTAGCTGTCGCAGTAGTAGTAGTCACAGCTGGTCACGATCCCCGTGAACGCGAGCGTCGAGCCGCTCGGCGACCAGGCGGGATCCAGGTCGACGTCCTGGTTAGAGATCAGCCGGGTCGCAGCCGAGCCGTCAGCGTTCATCACGTAGATCTGGTAGTTGCCGTCGCGATCGCTTACGAACGCGATCTTGGAGCCGTCGGGCGACCAGGCCGGCTCTGCATCGGTGGCCGGATTGTTCGTGAGCCGCACTACACCCGAGCCATCGGCGTTCATGGCGTAGATCTCAGAGTTGCCGTCGCGGTAGCTCTGGAATGCGATCCTGGTCCCGTCGGGCGACCACGCTGGTTGGGCATCGCTCGCGGCGTTGTTGGTGAGCCGCGTGACGTTGGAGCCGTCCGCGCCCATGACGTAGATCTCGGCGTTGCCATCACGGTTGCTGGCGAAGGCGATCTTGCTCCCATCCGGCGACCACGCGGGGTCCCAGTGGTTGGCAAGCACGCTGGTCAACCGGACCTGATTCGAGCCATCAGCGTTCATCACGTAGATCTCCGCGAAGCGGTCTCGGTAACTGACGAAGGCGAGGCGCGTGCCGTCGGGAGACCAAGAAGGCGAAATGTCGGGTGCGGGATCCGTCGTGAGCTGGGCAACAGCCGAGCCGTCGGCGGTCATGACGTCGATGTCGCCGTTGGAAACAAACGCAATCCGGTCGGCTCGCACGCACTGCAGAGCGAACGCCGCTGTTATCGTGTCCCCGATGGGGACAGTCACGTTGCGCGGGTTGGCTCCGCTGGCGGTGCAATTGGATGGAATACCGGTGAGGCCGACGCTATGACCCCCACCGAGGACTTTGGCAATGACTACCGTCCCGTTCACCGCGACCGCCTGCCCCCCTGCGCCGTCGAGGGTGACGGTGTAGCCGCTGGGGAGGTCGACGCCCGTCGTGCTGGTCGTGACGCGTACGGTGCCGGTCGTCGCGCTGCAGACCACCGCGAACGCCGTCCGCACCGTGTCCCCCGCGATGATGTCGATGGAGCGCGGGTTGGGCCCGCCCGCCGCGCAATTCGCCGCGAGATCGGCTAGCAGGGCGGTGTGGGTCCCTCCCTTGATCCCAGAAATGGTCAGCTGGCCGTTCACCGCGACGCGCAGTGCCGCCGCCCCGTCCACGCTCATGGTATAGCCGTCCGGATCCAAGTCCGCGCCGGTCGTACCGACCGTAACGACCAGGCTGCCCACGGTCGCATGACAGGTGACCGCGAACGCGACCTGGACGGTGGACCCGGCCACCACGACGACGGAGAGCGGGTTACCGGGCGCGACCGTGCAGTTCGGAGCGACGCCGTCGAGGGACACGCTGCGGGTCCCCGCGACCACGCCGTTGAAGATCAGCGCGGCACTCAGGGGAGCGTACTCTCCGGCTCCCCCATCCACTCGGACCATGTAGCCGTCGGGGTCGAGCTCCACGCCCGACGTGCTGACCGAAACGGCAATGCTGCCCTTGTAGGCGACGCAGGCGACCGAAAAGGCGACGGGGGTGGTAAGGTCACCGAGGACATCCACCGAGCGCGGATTGTCCCCGGCGACCGTGCAGTTGGCGGCGAGGCCGGTGAGCTGGACGCTGTGGCTCCCGGCGCTCAACCCGTTTAATGCCTTGGTGGCGTTCACGGCGAGGGCGAGCCCCGTCGCGCCGTCGAGACTGAGCGAGTAGCCGTCAGGGGGGTCGGCGCCGGTCGTCGCCACGGTGACCTCGATGTTGCCTGTTTTCAGTCCGGGGATGTCGTCGCAGGCGGCCAAAGCCAGCATCAGGAGCCACGGCAGGCCGCTCCTCAGGCGACCACCGATACCGCTCGAACCGCACATGCAGCCTCCTCGCTTACTCGCCCGGACGCTAGAGGGCGCCGGACACCTGCCGGTCACGCAGGATCGCCGTTGAATCAACTACCCACTCCGCAGCTGGCGGCCGACATGCTATGAAACGGAAGGGAGAGTAGGGATTACTCGGCGAATTCGCGGACGCTGACGCTTCTTTCCTCCGCCGCGCCTGACGCCTTTTCTTTACGTCCTTGCTCGACGAATTTGGTAGTCATGCATACCGCCCGCCGCACCCATGGCTTCACGGAATCCGTCATCCGGGGGATGACGCGCCTGGCGAACGAGCACGGCGCCATCAACTTGGCGCAGGGGTTCCCCAACTTCCCCGCCCCCGAGGTGATCAAGGAGGCGGCCGCGCGCGCGATCCGGGCCGACATCAACCAGTACGCCATCACCTGGGGCGCCAAACGGCTGCGCGACGCGCTGGCGCAGAAGTACGCGCGCTGGTACGGCATGACGGTGGACCCCGAGACGGAGCTGACGGTGACGTGTGGCGCCACCGAGGCGATGGCCGCCGCGTTGATGGCGATCGTGGATCCGGGCGAGGAGGTCATCGTCTTCGAGCCGTTCTACGAGAACTACGGACCCGACGCGATCCTGTGCGGCGCCAAACCCGTGTTCGTCCCGATGGCCACCGGCGAGGGGCTCGATCTCGACCGTCTGACGGCGGTATTCACGCCGCGGACGCGGGCGATCGTGCTGTGCACGCCCAACAACCCGACGGGGCACGTGTTCAGCCGGGCGGAGCTCGAGGCGATCGCCGAGCTGTGCCGGCGCCATGACGCGTACGCCGTCACCGACGAGATCTACGAGCACATCTACTATGAAGGGAAGCACATCCCCATCGCGACGCTCGATGGGATGCGCGAGCGGACCGTCACGGTCAGTGGGGCGTCGAAGACCTACAGCATCACGGGGTGGCGGATCGGGACGATCGTGGCGCCGGCGGCCGTGACTGATGCGATCCGCAAGGTTCACGATTTTCTCACGGTCGGCGCCCCAGCGCCGCTACAGGAAGCGGTTGCCGTCGGCATCGAAACGCTGGGCCCGGATTACTACGAGGGGTTGGCCCGCGACTACCGCGCCCGTCGTGATTTGCTGTGTGAGGCACTGGGAGCCGCAGGGTTCCGCTGCTCGCCGCCCGAGGGGGCGTACTACGTGCTAGTGGACTTCTCGGCGCTGTCCGGACTTCGGGACGACGAGTTCGCGTTCTGGTTGACGAAGGTGATCGGAGTCGCGCCGGTGCCGGGGTCGAGTTTCTACTCGAGGCCCGAGCTGGGGAGGAAGCTGGTCCGGTTCGCCTTCTGCAAGACGGACGACGTGTTGCAGCAGGCGGCGGAGCGGCTCCGGGCGGTTCGGCGGGCCGCCGACTAAGCTCGGCGGCGAAGTCGAGGAAGAGACGGTTGACCTGCTCAACCATGGCGCAGGGCCTCTTCGACTTC
>CAZXKD010000153.1:0-6415 GCA_964641215.1 uncultured Gemmatimonadaceae bacterium | reverse complement strand
CGGGGCCATCACCGAGCCCACCAGCGGCGCGGTGACGAACGTCGGTTCGGCCCACTTGGAGGGCTTCGCCACCCTCGAGGTGGTGTTGGGGGAAAAGTTGACGTTGCTTGACCGCGTCCCCGTGGCGGTCGTCGGAACGGACCCGCCGGCGCTCGCCGCTGCGACCCGGCAACGGGCCCGCACTGTGGTGGCCGGCTCCCGCGAGCCCGCCGACGTCCGCCCCGACGCTGCGCAGCTCGATGACGCCGGCCGCCCGCAGATCACCTGGCAGGGGGCGAGCGTCACCGTGCCGGTAGCCGGTGCGCACCAGATCGAGAATGCGATGATCGCCCTCGCCGTGGCTCGAGAGGCCGGGGTGGAGCCCGCGCGCGCGGTGCGGGCCCTCGCCCGGGTGACCCTGCCGGGAGGCCGAGGAGGACTGCTCGAGGTCGGCGCCTTGACGATCGTCGACGACAGCTACAACGCCAATCCGTCCTCCCTGCGCGCGGCCGTCCAGCTGGCGCGCTGGCTGGCCCGGCGACGCGGCCGCCCGCTCGTGCTGGTGGTGGGGACGATGTTGGAATTGGGCGGCGAGAGTGCAAGATTGCACGCGGCGGCGGCGGCCGAGATCGCGGCGGCCCGGCCGGACGTCGTGGCCGCGATCGGCGCGTTCGTCGCCGCGTTCGAGCCCCATCGCGGCGCGTTGGGCGACCGGTTACTCACTGCGCCGGACGCCGAGACGCTCGGCCCGAAGCTCAAGGCTGCCGTGCCAGGGAACGCGATCGTGCTGCTCAAGGCGTCGCGCGGCGTCGCGCTGGAGCGCGTGCTGCGCTACCTCACCTAGCCGACAGCCGGCGAGGGGGAGGGGGGAGGGGAGACCGGGAAGTGCTCTATCACCTGCTCGCGCCGCTTGCGAAGCGGCACATCCTGTTCAATCTCTTCAACTACATCACCTTCCGCGTCGCGGGCGCGGCCGTGACGGCGCTGCTGTGCGCCTTCGTGCTCGGCCCGTGGATCATTCGCCTGCTGCACGAGCGCAAGGTCGGCCAGGTGATCCGCGCCGAGGGGCCGGCCAGCCATCAAGGCAAGCGCGGCACGCCGACGATGGGCGGACTGATCATCATGCTCGCCACCGTCGTGCCGACACTGCTGTGGGCGCGCCTCGACACGCGCTACGTGCTCGTCGCGGTGGTCTCCACCCTGTGGATGGGCGCGATCGGCTTCATGGACGACTACCTCAAGATCGTCCGCGGCAATTCCCAGGGCCTCGTCGCCCGCTGGAAGCTGGCGGGGCAGGTGAGCTTCGGGCTGGCCCTGGGCATCTTCCTGGTGCTGCAGCCCTTCGTGCCTGGGTTCGCGACCTACACTCAGGTGCCGCTCTTCAAGTATTGGTTCCTCGCCCTGCCGTGGCCCTTCTACATCGCCTTCGTGACGTTCGTCGTCACCGCGAGCTCCAACTCGGTCAATCTCACGGACGGGCTCGACGGGCTCGCCACCGGGCTCACGGCGATCGTCGCGGCGTCGTTCGTGGTGTTCGCCTATGTGTTCGGGCGCGCGGACTGGTCACGCTTCCTCGGCATCATGTATCTGAGCGGCGCGGGCGAGCTCGCGATCTTCTGCGCCGCGCTGGCGGGCGCCGCCCTGGGCTTCCTGTGGTTCAACGCGCATCCGGCGCAGGTCATCATGGGGGACACCGGCGCGCTGGCGATCGGCGGCGCGCTCGGCAGTGTCGCGATCATGCTCAAAGCCGAGTTCCTGCTGCTCATCGCGGGCGGGGTGTTCGTGGCCGAGACCCTGTCGGTGCTGATTCAGGTGTACGTGTACCGGTGGAACAAGCGGCGCCGCGGCAAGGAATACGCGGATGCCCACAAGGTGTTTCGGATGGCGCCGCTACACCATCACTTCGAGAAGCTGGGCTGGGCCGAGCCGCAAGTGGTGATGCGCTTCTATATTCTCGGCGTGCTGTGCGCCGCGATCGCGCTCGCGACGCTCAAGGTCAGATGATCCCGGAGCCGTGGCGTCGTGGCATCGTGGCGGTGGTGGGGCTGGGGAAGAGCGGAGTCGCCGCCACCCGGCTGCTGGCGCGCGAGGGGGTCCAAGTCTACGCCAGCGACGGCTCGGACCATCCCGATGGCGGCGAGGCGGTAGCGGCCCTGCGCGCCCTGCCGCGGGTTGAGATCGACCTGGGCCGTCACGACCTCGCCAAGATCCGCGCCGCCGCCGGCGTCGTGGCCTCCCCCGGCGTTCCGCCGGACGCCCCGCCGCTCGCCGCCGCGCGCGCGGCCGGCGTGCCGATCGTTTCGGAGCTCGACCTCGGCTTCCGGGCACTGCAGGGGACGGGCGTGCGCTGCATTGCCGTCACGGGCACGAACGGCAAGACCACCACGACGGCGCTGGTCGCACACTTGCTGCTGGCAGCCGGGTTGCGCGCCGACGCCGCGGGGAACATCGGCCGGCCGCTCGCCGACGTCGCGCTGGACGTCTCGCCCCGGCCGTATCAGTGGCTCGCCGTCGAAGTGTCTTCGTTCCAACTGCACGACAGTCCTTCGTTCACGCCCGACATCGGTATCCTCACCAACCTTGCTCCCGACCACCTCGACCGCTACCCGTCGGTGGAGGCGTACTACGGCGACAAGCGGCTGTTGTTCCGCAACGCGGCTGCGGGCAGCGTCTGGGTGCTGAACGGCGACGACCGGCCCGCCCTCGCGCTGGCCGACGGGGTGAAAGGGGTGGTGCGGCGTTTCTCCCTGCGCGGCCCCGCCGACGCCTGGTACGACACCTCGGGCCGGCGGCTCCTCCTCGGCAGCGCCGAGCTGCTGCGACGCAGCGACCTGCAACTCCTGGGTGACCACAACGTGGCCAACGCCCTGGCAGCCGCGCTCGCGGTGCGCGAGGCGGGGATGCCCGAGAGCCGCATCGCCGAGGGTCTGCGCGTGTTTCGGGCGCTGCCCCACCGCCTCGAGCCGGTGCGCGAGGTCAATGGGGTTCGTTGGATCAACGACTCGAAGGCCACCAACATCGCCTCGACCGTCGTCGCGGTGGACGCGATGGACCGGCCGTTCGTCCTCCTGCTCGGCGGCCGCCACAAGGGCGAGCCCTACACGCGGCTCGGGCCCCTGCTGCGGTCGCGGTGCCGTTTGGTGATCGCGTACGGGGAGGCTGGGCCGCTGGTCGAGCGGGATCTCCAGGGGCAGGTCCCGCTCGAGCGCGGCACCACGTTCGCGGACGTGGTCGGCCGGGCCCGCCGCGCGGCCCGCCCCGGCGACGCGGTGCTGCTGTCGCCCGCGTGCTCGAGCTACGACATGTTCAAGAATTACGAAGAGCGCGGCGCGACCTTTCGCCAGCTCGTGGCGGAGATGTGACCGCCCGACCATGATCGACCGCCGCTGGGAAACGCGCCTGCTGGTTGTGCTCGCCGCCGTGCTCGTGGTGTTCGGGCTCGCCGCGGTGTACGGCGCCTCGAGCCTGGTCGCCTCCGCCGGCGGGCCCGTGGGGGCGAGCTTCGCGCTGCGGCAGGCAATCGGCGCGATCGTCGCCGGTCTCGCGGCGACGGCGGTCGCCCGAATGGATTACCACCGCTGGCAGCGCTGGGCCTGGCGGATGCTCGGCGTGGTGGCCTTCCTGCTGCTGCTGCCGTTGCTGCCATTCACCCACCCCGTCGCCCCCGCGCTGAACGGCGCACGCCGGTGGGTGAACCTGGGCGTCGTCACCGTCCAGCCCTCCGAGCTCGCCAAATTCGCCGTCGTCGTGTGGACGGCGATGCTCGCGGCCAAGAAGGGAGAGCAGATCCGCACGTTCCGGAGCGGCCTGCTGCCGTTCCTCGTGATCCTGGCGCCGGTGATCGGCCTGATCTTCCTGGAGCCGAACCTCTCGATGGCGCTGCTGGTCGCGATTCTCGCCGGCACGCTGCTGTTCGCGGCGGGCGCCCGCATCGGCCACTTCCTGCTGCTCGCCGTGGCCGCGACGCCGCTGCTGTTCGGCGCGGTGGCGAGCGCGCAGTACCGCTTGGCGCGCATCCTCACGTTTCTCAATCCGGGCAACGCGCCGTCGGAAGCGAGCTTCCAGGTCCACCAGTCGCTCGTCGGCATCGGGGCCGGACAGCTGGTCGGCGCCGGATTCGGCCACGGCCAGCAGAAGCTCGGCTATCTCCCGTACGCCTACTCCGACTTCATCTTTTCCACCATTGGGGAAGAGTGGGGCTTCGTCGGGGTGCTCGCGATCGCCCTGTTGTTCGGCACGTTCGTCTGGCTGGGCTTCCGGATCGCCCGGTCGGCGAGCGACCCGTTCGGCCAGCTGCTGGCCGTGGGCTGCACGGCATTGATCGGGCTGAGCGCGGTGCTGCACATCGGGGTCAGCCTTGCCGTGCTGCCCGCCACCGGCATCACCCTGCCGTTCATCTCCTACGGTCGCTCGAGCCTGTTCGTCGCCCTGCTCGCGACCGCCGTGCTGGTCAGCGTGGGGCAGCGGCGGAGCCCGGGGAGAGCTGAGCAATGGAAGTGAATTGCGGATTGCGGATTGTGGATTGGGGAATCGCGTGCTGGACCTTCCGGGCCAAATCCGCAATCCGCAATCGCCAATCCGCAATCGATCACCGGTCTCGGGGTTGTCATTGAAGGTCGTCATCGCCGGCGGCGGCACTGGGGGGCATCTGATGCCCGCTCTCGCGCTGGCCCAGGCTCTGATGGAGGCGCGGGCAGGGGTCGAGCCGGTCCTGGTCGGGGCCGAGCGGGGGATCGAGTCCCACGTGCTGCCCCACTACCGGTTCCGCTTCCAGCTGCTGCCGCTCGAGCCCGTCTATCGCCACCGCTGGTGGCGCAATGCGCGCTGGCCGGCGATCGCCTGGCGTGCCTGGCGCGCGGCGGGGCGGGTGCTCGACGCGGAGCGACCCAGCATCGTGATCGGCACCGGCGGCTACGCCGCCGCACCGGTCGTGTGGCGAGCGCAGCGTCGTGGCCTCGTCACGGTGCTCCAGGAGCAGAACGCATTCCCCGGACTCGCCACGCGCTGGCTCGCGCGCAGCGCGCGACAGATTCACCTCGGCTTCCCGGAGGCGCGGGCGCGGGTCACACCTGGGCCCACGACCGAGGTGTTCGCGCTGGGGAACCCGATTCAGCCGCCCGTGCCGGGCGATCCCAGTGCGGCGCGGCGTGCCTTCGGGCTCTCGCCCGGTCGGACCACCGTGCTCGTGTTCGGCGGGAGTCAGGGTGCCCGGGCGTTGAACTTCGCGCTCGCGGGTGCGCTCGAACACCGCCGGCTCCCGGACGTGAACCTGTTGTGGGGGACCGGAACGGGGCACGAGGCGGAGCTCGCGGCATACGCGGTGAGCGGCCGCGTCGTCGTGCGCGGCTTCTTCGATCCGATGGCGGACGCCTACCGGGCCGCCGACCTCGTCGTGTGCCGCGCAGGCGCGATGACGGTGGCCGAGCTGTGCGCGTGGGGCATGCCCAGCGTGCTGGTCCCGCTGCCGACGGCGGCGGCGGATCACCAGACCCACAACGCACGCGCGCTGGCAGCGGCTGGGGCGGCGGTGCATCTGGCCGAGCGTGAGCTCGACGGCAACCGGCTGGCGCGCGAGCTGCGCGACTTGCTGGCCGACCGCGCCCGACTCGAGTCGCTCGCGACCGCGGCGCGCCGTCGGGGACACCCGCACGCCGCGCGGGAGGTTGTGTCGAAGATTTTGACGCTCATCTGATACATTCAAGCACTTTCGCAAGTTTAAGAGAATTGCTATATTAGCCGCCCACAGATGACCTTATTTGCACCCGGAGATCCCCGCCCGATTCACTTTATGGGTATAGGCGGGGCGGGGATGAGTGCTCTGGCGCTGCTTGCCAGGCAACAGGGTGTGGCCATAACGGGTTGTGATACCGACCCTTCGGGGGCAGCCGATCTGGCAGCCTTAGGGGTCCGGATTTGGCGGGGACATGATCCCGGGCACCTTGAAGGCGCCCGTGCGGTTGTGGTCACCGCTGCGGTTGCCCGGGAGCATCCGGAGTTGGCGCGCGCGCGCGCGCTGGGGATTCCGGTGGTACGGCGGGCCGACGCCCTCGGTCAGGTCGTTGCCGGTGGAACGCTCGTGGCGGTGGCCGGGACGCACGGCAAGACCACCACGACGGTCATGGTGACGGAGGCGCTGGCGGCCGCCGGGCGGGACCCTACGGGGCTCGCCGGCGGCCGCGTCGCACTGTGGGGTGGGAACGCCCGGTTGGGCGGCCGCGACCTGTTCGTCGTCGAAGCGGATGAGTTCGACAAGGCGTTCCTCGCGCTGGCCCCGACCGTGGCGGTGATCAACAACGTCGAGGCTGACCACCTCGAGTGCTACGGGAGCGTCGCCGCGCTGGAAGCCGCGTTTGTCGAGTTCGCGCGCGGCGCGCGGCGCGTGATCGCCGGCGCGGACGATCCGGGCGGAGGCGTGCAGCGGGTGGCCGCGGCGCTG
>CAZXKD010000152.1:0-6648 GCA_964641215.1 uncultured Gemmatimonadaceae bacterium | reverse complement strand
TCGCCTTCAAGGAGCTGGGGCAGATGGTGACCATCAACCAGCGGCTCGACTTCGACATGATCGAGCTGATCGCCTCGGCGTTCAACTTCCAGGCCGTGCGCGAGGAAGGCTACGTCGTCGCCGGGCCGGAGGCCGCCGTCGACAAGTCCGAGGACCTGAAGTCACGGCCCCCGGTCGTCACCGTCATGGGCCACGTCGACCACGGCAAGACCTCGCTGCTGGACTACATCCGCAAGACCAACGTCGTCGCGGGCGAAGCGGGGGGCATCACGCAGCACATCGGTGCCTACCAGGTGACGGTCAAGAATGGCCGCTCCATCACCTTCCTCGACACCCCTGGCCACGAGGCGTTCACGGCGATGCGCGCCCGCGGCGCCCAGGTCACCGACCTGGTGGTGCTGGTCGTGGCCGCCGACGACGCCATCATGCCCCAGACCATCGAGGCGATCTCCCACGCCAAGAACGCCGGCGTGCCGCTCGTCGTCGCGATCAACAAGATCGACCTGCCGACGGCCAACGTGCAGAAGGTGAAGCAGGACCTGCTAGCCCACGGTGTGGTGCTCGAGGAGTTCGGTGGGACGACCCTGTCCACGGCGATCTCCGCCAAGAAGGGCACCAACATCGACGAGTTGCTCGAGCAAATCCTGCTCCAGGCGGAGCTGCTCGATCTCAAAGCGAATCCCGACCGCCTCGCCAGCGGCACGGTCCTCGAGGCGACGCTCGATCCGGGGAAGGGGCCGCTGGCCACGATCCTGGTGCAGAACGGCACGCTCAAGCTGGGCGACGCCTTCATCTGCGGCCAGTTCTCGGGCCGGGTGCGCGCCATGTACGACGAGCGCGGCCAGGCGGCGCCGGCGGCGGGCCCGTCGATCCCCGTGCAGATCCTGGGCTTCGAGGGCGTGCCGGAGGCGGGCGACTCCTTCACCGTCATGGCCGACGCCGCGGCGGCGCGCGAGATCGCGCAGAAGCGCCAGCGCCTGGAGCGCGAGGCGCAGCATCGGCGCACCGGGCGCGTCAAGACGCTCGAGGACTTCATGGCCGAGCGAGCCGAGGGCGGAGCGGCGGCCCTGCGGCTCATCATCAAGGCGGACCAGGGCGGCCCCGCGGAAGCGCTGGCGGACGCCCTGGCCCAGCTGTCGACGGCGGAAGTGAAAGTGGAGGTCGTGCATCGCGGCGTGGGCGCCATCACCGACTCCGACGTGCTCCTCGCCAAGGCGTCCAACGCGATCATCATCGGCTTCCACGTCCGGCCCGACTCCAACGCGCGCGCCTCGGCCGAGCGCGAGCGGGTCGAGATCCGCACCTACCGCATCATCTACGAGGCGGTGGAAGAGGTGAAGGCGGCCATGGAAGGGCTCCTCGCACCGGAGCGGAAGGAAGTCGTGCTCGGCGAGGCGGAGGTGCGCCAGCTGTTCAAGATCGCCAAGGTCGGCACCATCGCGGGGAGCTTCGTGCGGAGCGGCGTCATCCCGCGGACCGCCCGCGTCCGCGTGGTGCGCAACGGCGTCGAGGTGTACGACGGGACCCTGGCTTCGCTCAAGCGCTTCAAGGACGACGCCCGCGAAGTGCGCGAGGGCTTCGAGTGCGGCATCGGCATCGAGAACTTCAACGATGTCAAAGTGGGCGACCTGATCGAGGCCTACCGCATCGAGGAAGTGGCGCGTTCGCTCGACGTCGGGAGCGGCGCCAAGGGAGACTGAGCCGTGGTCGTGGGGCTCATCACCTGGGAGCTGCATCTGGTGGCGTGCCAGTCCCTGAAGGACAAACGGCACATCCTGAAGAGCCTCAAAGACCGGCTGCACCAGCGCTTCAACGTCTCCGCGGCCGAGACCGACCATCAGGACCTGTGGCAGCGCGCCGAGCTGACGGTGGCGGTGGTGAGCACCGATCGGCGGCACGCCGAGGAAGTCCTGCACGAGGTCGACCGGCTGGTGGAGGGCGCGAACGGCGCCCGCATCATGGACACGAGCACGAGCTTCCTCTGAGATGAAACAGCGCCCCACCCATCGCCCCGAGCGCCTGGCCGAGCTGATCCGCCAGACGGTGGCCGCCTTTCTCACGGGCAACGTGCGCGACCCCCGCATCGGGTTCGTCACCGTCACGGGGGTCGTCGTGTCGGCCGACCTGTCCCACGCCACGATCAGCGTGAGCATCATGGGCACCGAGGAGGAGAAGACCACGGGCCTGGAGGGGCTCGCCAGCGCCGCGCGCTTCCTGCGCGCCCAGCTGTCGCGGGAGCTGAGGCTGCGCACCAGTCCCGAGCTGCACTTCCGGCTCGACCGCGGCCTCGAGCACGCCCAGCGAATCGAGCAGGTGCTGCGCGAGCTGAAGGGGAGCGGGGGAAAGGGGGACGGCTGACGGACGGCGTGGCGCTGGTGGCGAAGCCGGGCGGGCCCACGTCGCACGACGTGGTGGACGTCGTTCGGCGCGCCCTGGGCACGCGTCGGGTGGGGCATCTCGGAACGCTGGACCCGTTCGCCGAAGGGCTGCTGGTGCTGGTCGTGGGGCGGGCCACGCGGCTCGCCGCCTTCGCCGAGCCGTGGACCAAGTCGTACGAGGGCGTCATCCGGCTCGGCGTCACGACCGACAGCGACGACGCTACCGGCGCGGTGGTGGCGACGGCGCCGGCGGTCGCCGTCACCGCCGCCCAGGTCGAGACGACCATCGCGGGCTTCCGGGGGACGTACCTGCAGCACCCGCCGGCCTATTCCGCGGTGAAGATCGCGGGCGAGCGGGCCTACCGGCGGGCCCGGCGGGGGGAAGCCGTGGCGCCGGCGGCCCGGCGCGTCGAGATCCACGGGCTCGAAATCGTGGAGTACCAGATTCCCGACGTCCGCTTCCGCGCCACCGTGAGTGGTGGAACGTACCTCCGCAGCCTGGCGCGGGACGTCGGCGCGGCACTCGGGTGCGGGGCACATTTGGCGAGCCTGCGGCGGACGCAGGTCGGACCCTTCACCCTCGCAGATGCGGTCGCGCCCGAGGCGGTGACGCCCGCCCTGCTGCGGGAGCCCACGGTCCTCGTCGCGGACCTGCCGCGGCGGGAGTTGTCGGGCGCCGAGCGGGATGCGGTGATCCATGGACGCCCGGTGCCCGCGGGAATCGGGAAACGGGAAACGGGAAACGTGGCGCTGTTCGCGGACGGGAAGGTGGTGGCGGTCGCGGAGGCGGCGGGCGATGTTCTGAAGCCACGCCTCGTGGTCGTGGACGCATGACCGGCACGGTCGTCACCGTCGGGAGCTTCGACGGCATTCACCGCGGCCATCAAGCGGTCCTGGCGGCAACCGTGCGACGCGCGCGCGCCGGGGGAGGGAAGGAGGGAGGCCTCGCGAGCCTGCTGGTCACCTTCGACCCGCATCCCCTCGCGGTGGTGAATCCACCGGCGGTACCGAAGCTGCTGACACTCCCGGCGGAGAAACGGGAGATCCTGGCGCAGACCGAGCTCGATCGCGTGGTCGAGCTGGCGTTCACGCCGGCGCTGGCGCGGCTGGAGCCGGAAGAGTTCGTGCGGCAGGTGCTGCGCGCCCGGTTCGGCATGCGGGAGCTCGTGTTGGGCTACGACCACAGCTTCGGGCGCGGGCGCGCCGGGGATGTGGACGTGGTTCGTCGCCTGGGGGCGGCCGACGGCTTCGCCGTGGAGGTGGTGGACCCGGTGCGTGATGATGGCCGGCCCATCTCCTCGACGCTGGTGCGGGGGGCCGTGGGGGAGGGGAATCTCGACGCGGCGGCGCGCTGGCTGGGCCGGCCCTACAGCCTGCTGGCCACGGTGGAGCGGGGAGCGGGCCGGGGCCGGACGATCGGCGTGCCGACGATCAACCTGCGCGCCGACCCCCGGAAGCTCCTGCCGCCCGACGGGGTATATGCCGTGCGGGTCGCCTGCCGCGCGGGCGAGTTCGGCGGCATGATGAACCAGGGGCCGCGGCCGACATTCGGGGTGGCCGAGCGCGGCTTGGAGATCCATTTGTTCGGCTTCGCCGGGCAGCTCTACGGCGAGCCGGTGAAACTGGAGTGGGTGCGCCGCCTCCGGGACGTGCGGACGTTCCCGTCGGGCGCGGCGCTGGTGGAGCAGCTGGCGCGGGACGCGCAGGACGCGCGGGACAGCCTCAACCTCTCGGGTGTCGAATGAGCACGATTCGTTCACGACTGATTGTGATCGGCCTGCTGTTCATCTTCAGCGTGTGGCAGCTCCTTCCCAGGAACGAGAAGCAGCGGGTGCCCGACCGGGCCACCGGCCGCATGAAGGACACCACCGTGCGGCGGGTCCCCGTGCACCTCGGCCTCGATCTGCAGGGGGGCGTGCACCTGGGCCTCGAGGTGGACCAGTCCCGGGGCCCGGTGCCCGATTGCGCTGAAGCGATCCGCCGCGCCGAGCGGGTAGTGCGCACCCGCATCGACGAGTTCGGCACCACCGAGCCGGTGGTGCAGATCGTGGGCCGCTGCCGGCTGATCGTCGAGCTGCCGGGCGAGAAGGATCCCGACCGGGCCAGGGGCATTATCCAGCGAACCGCTTTCTTGGAGTTCCGCATCACCGACATGCAGAACGTGTTCCGCACCGCGCTGCCGGAGCTGGACGCGGCGCTGCGGGCGGCAGGGGTGAAAGGCCCGGGGACGGGGACGGCCACCGCCGTGGCGCAGCTGTTCGGCGACACGACCAAGGGGAAGAAGAAGGCCGGGGCCGACACCGCGACGGCCAACGCCACCGGGGTCTTGTCCTCCCTGCTGTTCCAGGGCCAGCTCCCCGGCGAGTTCCTGGTGCAGGAGGAGAACTTCGAGCGCGTGGACAGCATCATCCACATGCCGGAGTTCGATCGTGTGAAGCCGCGCGGCATCGATCTGTTCTGGGGTGCGCAGGTCGAGTCCCGCGGCGCGCGGCCCTACCGCGCGCTGTACGCGGTGCAGAGCAAAGCGATCATCACGGGCGAGGAGCTCACCAAGGCCACCGCGCGCCGCGACCAGCTCACCAACCAGTCGGTGGTCGAGTTCGCGCTCACCCGGCGCGGCGGCCGCATTTTCGGCGAACAGACCGGCCGGCACGTCCAAGACTACATGGCCATCATCCTCGACGGCCGCGTGCAAGGGCAGCCGCCCATCATCAAGTCCCAGATCACCACCAACGGTCAGATCGAGCTCGGCTCCAAGCCCTTGACCGACGCGCAGGACCTGGCGCTCGTGCTGCGCGCCGGGGCCCTCCCGGCGCCGCTCACCGTGGTCGAGGAGCGGGCGGTCGGCCCCTCGCTGGGCCGCGATTCGATCTTCGACGCCGTCAAGGCCGGCATCGTGGGCGTCGGCCTGGTGGTGCTGATCATGATCGGCTACTACCGTCTCTCGGGCACGCTCGCCGTCGCCGCCCTCACGCTGTACGTGCTGTTCACGCTGGCGGGCCTCGCGTTCTTCGGGTTCACCCTCACGCTGCCGGGCCTCGCGGGCTTCGTGCTCTCGGTCGGCATCGCCGTGGACGCGAACGTGCTGATCTTCGAGCGCATCCGCGAAGAGCTGCGCCACGGCAAGTTGGTGCGCACGGCCGTGGACGAGGGCTTCACGCACGCCATGAACGCCATCGTCGATTCCAACGTCAGCACGGCGCTCACGGCGTTCATCCTGTACCTGGTCGGGACCGGCCCGGTCCGGGGTTTCGCCATCACCCTCATCATCGGTATCGCGGCGTCGATGATCACTGCGGTGTTCGTCGTCCGCACCTTCTACATGATCTGGCTGCAGCAGCGGCCGGCCATGACTACCCTGAGCGTCTGATGATCCAGCTCTTCGCGAACGCCAACTACGACTTCATCAAGTGGCGCAAATGGGCCTACGGGCTCACTGCTCTCCTGATCATCCCCGGCATCACCCTGCTGGCGGTCGAAGGCTTGAACTACAGCAGCGAGTTCACGGGCGGCACGCTGATCCAGGTGCAGACGACGAAGGCGGTGGGCGGCACCGGGGCGCTGCGGCAGGCACTCGACGTCGCCGGCCTGCACGGCGCCGAGATCGTGGCCTACGGCAGCGACACCGATTACGTGATCCGGGCCCGGCTGGGCGCACAGGCGGCCGATACGCAGGCGACCGCCGCGGCGGTGGACCAGGCGTTGAAGACCGGCATCGGCGAGGGGCGCTACAAGATCCTGCGCACGGAGGCGGTCAGCCCCAAGGTCGGCAAGGAGCTCCAGGGAAAGGCGTTCCTCGCGATCTTCTTTTCGTTCATCGTCACGCTGATCTATCTGGCCATGCGGTTCGAGTGGCGCTTCGGCCTCGCGGCCGTGCTCGCCACCTTCCACGACATCCTCACGACCATCGCCTTCATCCGCTACCTGGACCTCGAGGTGAGCCTCACGGTCGTGGCCGCCGTGCTCACGATGGTCGGCTACTCGCTGAACGACACCATCATCATCTTCGACCGGGTGCGCGAGAATCTGCGCAAGTATCGGCGCCAGAACCTGTACGCGATCCTGAACCTGTCCATCAACGAGACGCTGCCGCGCTCGATCCTCACCCACGGCACGACCATGGCGTGCACGGTCGCCCTGGTGATCTTCGGGGGTGAGGTGATCCGGCCGTTCGCGCTGGTGATGACGTTCGCGATCTTCACCGGCACGTTCTCCTCGATCTACATCGCGGCGCCGCTGCTGATGTACATCGAGAAGCGCTGGCCCGGCG
>CAZXKD010000151.1:0-6788 GCA_964641215.1 uncultured Gemmatimonadaceae bacterium | reverse complement strand
CGCCTGCGGCGTCGCGGTGTCAGCCGGCTGTTTGGACCGCGCGAATCCGCTCGGTCGCCGGGTGTGGGGCCGGTCGGTCCCGCTGTAGGGCGGCGTCTCGGGGACGAGCGTGACGTAGGTCGCGTGCTCCTTGCCCCACGGCGCCGCCAGCGGCAGCACGAACAGCGCCACCACCGCGACGACGTGCAGCAGCGTCGCGACCAGCCAGCCCGCTTTCGGCCGCAGGGCGGGAACACGCCTCAGGTCAAACAGCGGCCAGCACCTTTCCCAGCCGCTCGGCCGCCTCGACCAGCCGCGGCGTCGCGGTCGTGAGCGCGATCCGGAAGAACCCCTCGGCTCCGGCGCCGAACGCGCTTCCCGGCAGGATCACCACACCTACGTCCTCCAGCGCCCGCCGTTGGAAGGTCGCCGAGGCGATCCCCTCGGGCAGCGGCACCCATACATACATCGTGGCCCGCGGCGTGCCCGCCTCGAACCCGCTCGCCTGCAGCGCCGGCAGGACGGCATCGCGCCGCGCGCGGAACTGTTCCACGTACCCGCGGGCGATCGATTCGGCCTGCGCGAGCACCGCGGCGCCGGCGGCCTGTACCGCCAGAAACGCGCCGGTGTCGATGTAGTTCTTCACCTTCGCCAGGGCCGCGATCAACTCCGGGCGCCCCACCACCCAGCCGAGCCGCCAGCCGGTCATGCAGAAGCTCTTCGAGAGTGAGTGGAACTCCACCGCGACGTCCCACGCCCCCGGGATCTCGAAGATGCTGGGCGCGACATAACCGTCGAAGGTGATCTCGCAGTAGGGGTTGTCGTAGGCGATCAGGATGTCGTGCCGGCGGCAGAGCGCCACGGTGCGCTCGAGGTACTCGCGCGTCGCGACCGCGGCGGTCGGGTTGTTCGGGTAGTTGAGATAGACCAGCTTCGCGCGGCGCAGCACCTCTGCTGGCAGCTCCTCCACCTCGAGCAGGAAGTCGGTTCGCGGGGTGAGGGGCACGCCGTACGGCTCGGCGTCGGCGAGCACGGTGCCGCCGTGGTAGACGGCGTAGCCCGGCTCCGGCACGATCGCCACGTCGCCCGGGTCGAGCACCGCGGCGGCCAAGTGGGCGATGCCCTCCTTCGAGCCGAGCAGCGGGTGGAGCTCCTTGAAGGGATCGACCGTGAACCCGAAGCGCCGTTGCAGATACGCCACGGCCGCCTCGCGGAACGCGGGTAGGCCGAGCTGAAAGGCGTAGCGGCTCATCGCGGGATCCCGCAGAGCCCTGGCGATCGCCTCCACCGCCACGGCCGGCGGCGGGAAGTCCGCGTCCCCGGCTCCCACGTCGATCACGTCCACGCCCTGCTCGATCAGGCGCCGCTTGATGGCGGGCAGCTCCGCCATCGGATAGGTGTGCAGGGTCGCCAACCGCTTGGCGAGCTTGGTCACTCAGGTCTCCTGGGTCGCCGGTATCGCCACTGCTGCATCCAATCTACCCCGCTCGCTCTGGGTCTGCTCACGGACGCTCGTTGCGCACGCGTGGGGGGATCAGGCCGCGCGGGTTGGCGATCGCGTCAATGGCGATGAGCATCCCGTCACGCGGCAATGCCTGCACCCCCAGCACGATGCCGGCGGGCGGATCGCGCTGCGGAAAGAAGTCGGCCCCGGCCTCCTTGATCACGGCGATATCGCCGGCGTGGAGGTTGACGACGTAGATGTCCAGCTTGGAAACGTCGGCGGGGGTGGCGCCGGCGATCCGCAGGACGAACGCCAGGTTGGCGAACGCCTGCCGTGCCTGCGCCCGCAGGTCGCCGGGCCCGACCAGGTGCCCCAGGCTGTCGAGCGGGACCTCCCCGGACACGTAGATGGTGAGACCGATCTTGACCGCGTGCGTGAAGCCATCGAGGGCGGCCAGCGTACCGGGATTGATGAAGCGAGTTCCCTCGCCACCGAACCCGTCCGGCCCCATCCGTCCCCCTCGTTGCCCCGCCGCTCCGGCCATGCACGCCAGCGTCATGGCGGCGAGGATCGCCGCGCCGGGACCCTGCAGACTGCGCCGCATTCGCCGTCACTCCTGGAGAGAGATGAGCCAACGGATTCGGCCGGGACGCTCCGTCGCGCTCAGGCCGGCGCGCCGATCCCATGCCGCGCGAAGAACTCCTCGCAGGCCTCCCGCACCTCCGCCCACTGACCAATCGCCGTCTCGGCCGGGGGTAGACCTTCCAGAATCATGGCGCCGTAGCGTTTGGTGACCGCGCGCCTATCTAGAAGGACTACGGCTCCCACGTCCGTCTTGCTGCGGATCAACCGCCCGAACCCCTGTTTCAGTTTGAGGGCCGCGAGCGGGACCAGATAGTGCGAGAAGCCGTCGACGCCGCGCGCCGCGAGGCGCTCGAGCCGCGCCGCCGTGAGCGGCTCCGTCGGCACCCGGAACGGGAGCTTGGCGAGGATCAGAACGCGCAGCGCCCGTCCCGGCACGTCCACCCCCTCCCAGAACGAATCGGTGCCGAGCAGAATGGCCGAGCCCGCCTCGCGGAAGCTGCGCAGCAGCTGGTCGCGCTGGCCCTCGCCCTGGACCAGCAGCCTCCAGCGCGCGCCGATGCGTCCGCGCACCGCGTCGGCCGCGCGCCGCAGCGCCCCGTGGCTCGTGAACAGGCAGAAGACGCCGCCGTCGGAAGCGTGGCCCAGCTCGAGCAGCACGCGCGCCACCGCCGCGTCGTGGCCCGGCTCGTCCTCGCGCGGCTCGGGCAGGTCGGTGGGGATGCCGAAGACACACTGGGCGGCAAAGTCGAACGGCGACGGCAGGATTTCCCTCACCTTGACGCGCGAGGGCTCCAGGTCGAGCCCGAGGCGATCTTCGAGGAACGTGAACTCGCGGCCGGCGGCGAGCGTCGCGCTCGTCAACACCACGGTCTCCACGCGGTCGAACAGCGCGCTCTTCAGAATGGGCGCGAGGTCGAGCGGCACCGACGCGAGCGACAGGTGGGCGTGCCGCCGGCCGCGGCGCTCGATCCACCGCACCGTCGGCTCGCTCATCGCCTGCGGTGCGGGTGAAGGTTGGAGCGCCGCGGTCAGGCCCAGGGCGGCCGCCTCGAGCCGGCGGACCACGCCGCGCAGCTCGCCGATGAGCTGCGCCTGGCGCTCCGCCGGATCGTCGAGCGCCAGCCGGTCGGCGATGGTCTCCACGCCGTCCCGCAGCTCGCTGAAGGCGACGAGCAGGTTCTCGAGCGTGACGGCGAGCCCCTGGCCCCATACCGGGTCGGCGGCGAAGTCGTCGGTGAGCCGCAGCACCGGGCTGCCCGGCTGCCCCGTCGTCGCTTCCTCCAGCCGGTGGCCCAGGATCGCGAACAGCTCATCCGCGGCGCGGCGCGCCGTGCGCAACGCGTCCTGCAGCCGCTGCGTGACGAGGTCGCGGCTCGCGGCCGACAGCAGATCCTCGCGCGGGCGCAGCTCGGCGGCGAGCGTGGGCAGCAGCCCGCGACCGTTACGCTCCAACCGACCGAGCAGGCGCTGGACCCCGACCTGGCTCACCTGCGCCCCCAGATGCGTCGCGGCGACGTCCTCGAGGTGATGGGCTTCGTCCAGGATCAGGCGGTGGTAGGGCGGCAGCACGGCCGCCTCGAGCCAGTTGTCCGAGGCGAGGCGCACCGCGAGGTCGGAGGCGAGCAGGTGGTGATTCACCACGACGACGTCGGCCTCGGCGGCGCGGCGCCGCGCCTGGAACACGAAGCAGCGCTCGAAGTGCGGGCAGGCGAGCCGCGTGCACAGGTCCGACTCGGCGGCGACCGCGTCCCAGACGTCGGGGGAAGGCTCGTCGGCGAGGTCGGCGAGGCTGCCGTCGCCGGTGCGCGTCGCCCAGGCGGCGATCGTCTCCAGCTCGGCGGCGCGATCGGCTTCGAACAGGGAGTCCTGCCCGGCGCGCGCCTGCTCCAGCCGCGATAGGCACAGGTAGTTCCGCCAGCCCTTGAGCAACGCGAAGGTCGGCGTGTGCTCGCCGGTCGCGAGCGCGCGCGCCAGCACCGGCAGGTCCTTGCCGACGAGCTGCTCTTGCAGGTTGATGGTGTTGGTGGAGACGACCGTGCGCTCGCCGTTCTCACGCGCCCACACGAGCGCGGGAACGAGGTAGGCGAACGACTTGCCCACGCCGGTGCCGGCCTCGAGCAGCGCGATGCCACCGTCGTTGTAGACATCGGCGATGTACGCCGCCATGTCGCGCTGGCAGGGACGGTCCTCGAACGTGCCCCCGCCGAGCAGGCGCGCCACCGGACCGCGCTCACTGAGCAGGCCGGCGACGTCCACCGCGTCCAGCCGCGCCGCCTGGCGGGCGCGCGGGACCTCGACCACCACGTACAGCTCGGTCACGGCGTTGTCCACGATCCCGAACCCCACGCCGCCGTCGTGGAGCCGGGCGGCGACCGCGAGGTCGGCGCCCGAGGGCTCGAGCACGCCGCTGGGGTGGTTGTGCAGCAGCAACTCGCCGCGCGCGGCGATGCCCGGCAGCGCCAGCACCGAATCCACCGTGCCTCGGGCGGCAACGCGCGCCTCGACGATCCGGCCGTTGCCGTCCGGCCGGACGACGAACGATACCTCGCGCCCGTGCGCGGCCGCGATCTCCGCGCGCAGCTGAGCCTGGATCGCCGGTGCCAGCCGCTCGACACTCACGTCTTCAGCTCGCGCTTCTTGGCCGCCGGGAACAGCACGTTGTTGAGGATCAACCGGTAGCCGGGCGAATGCGGGTGCAGCGACAGGTCGGTGGGCGGGTCGCCGATCTGGTGCTGCGGGTCCTCGGGGTCGTGGCCTCCGAAGAAGGTCCAGGTCCCCTTCCCCAGATCGCCATGAATGTACTTCACCCATGGCGCCCCCTCCTCGTCGGCCAGCACCGTGACGCCGGGCTTCAGGCGCTCGCGCATGAACGACGTGGTGAGGCCGTAGAAGTCGGGGATCACCTGGCGGTGATCCTGCACCAGCATCGTCGGCACCGGATCGATCTTGGCGCTGAAGTTGAACAGCGTGTAGGCGCCGAGCTGCTGGCGGCGCAGGCCGGCGTTCACCTGGTGGCCGTCGATGTCCGAGAAGCTGGCGATGAGCGGGTTCGGCTCGATGTGCCCGCCGCTGAAGGCGAACGCCTTGCTCCAATCGAGCTTCGCGTCGGCCTGCGGGTCGATCGGGGTGCCGTCGGCGAAGGTGGCGGCGATGTCCACGTGCTCGGCGGCGAGAGCGAGATCGATGGTCTCGGTGGCGGTGCACATCGCGAACAGGAATCCGCCGTTCGTGACGTAGGCGCGGATCCCGCGGGACACCGCCTTCTTCAGCTCGGGCACATTCGGGAAGCCGAGCTGCCGCGCCGCGTCGCCGTTGAAATGCACCATCTCGGCGAGCCAGGGCTGGCCGGTGTAGATGAGGTAGAACTTCGAGTACTGCCCGGTGAAATCCTCGTGGTGCAGGTGCAGCCAGTCGTACTGCTGCAACGCGCCGCCGATCACCTCCGGGTCCCACACCTTGGCGAACGGAATCCCGGCGTATTGCAGCGCCATCGTGACCGCGTCGTCCCAGGGGGGGGCGTTGGGCGGCACGTACACGGCCACCTTGGGCGCCTTCTCGAGCGGCACCGCGTCGGCGTTCGCTCCCTCGATCTCGCCGCGTACGGCGGTGACGCGCGCCTCATCCACGGGCTCGAACTTCACGCCGTTCAGCGCCGCGTCACGACGCAGCGCGGCGCCGTCAGGCACGAGGAACGCCCCGCCGCGGTAGTTGAGCAGCCATTCGACCCTGATGCCCGCCTGCACGACACGGTAGGCGACGCCGTACGCTTTGAGGTGGTCGCTCTGCGCGTCGTCCATCGGAATCAACAGGGTCGGACGCTCGGACTGCCGGACCGTCGGACGGAAACCCAGAACGTCCATTCCGACCGACAGTCCGACGGTCCGACCGACCGACCGGACGAAGTCCCGCCGCTTCATGACCGCGGAATCGCTCCCTTCGCCCGCTCCAGCTCCCGCCGCGCCTCGGGCACCACGGCGCTCGTCGGGTAGGTGAGGATCAGGTGCTCGAGGTGCGGGATGGCTTCCTGCGCACGCAGCTGCCGCAGCAGCAGCTGCGCCCACGCCAGCTCGGCGGCTGGAGCCGCGGCGCCGTCCCCGCCGTCTCGGACGACCGTCGCGAACAACTCCGCCGCCACCGCCTCCTGCGGGCCGCCCAGCGCCGCAGCGACGCGGCCGGTCAGCACCAGGATATCCCCGCGGCCGCCGCGGAGAGGCAGCAGCTCGGCTGTGTGCCGCAACGCCACAATGGCTCCGGCCGAATCACCGCGGGCGAGTTGCTGCAGCGCGCTGCCCAATTCGGGGCTGCGGTCGGCGTCCACATGCTGCAGCAGCGCCAGCATCGTGGTACGCGCAGTCGCCTGCTCGCGGTCGCCCGCGTAGGGCCCCGCCTCCCGGAAGCGCTCGCGGGCCCCCTTCAGGTCGCCCCGATACAGGGCGGCCCACCCCAGCACTGCCTGCGCGTCCACGCTGGAGTCTCCGGCGAGCGCGGCGGCGGCCTGGTCGAGCTCGCCACGGGTGATCCGCGCGCGCGCCAGTCTCAGCCGCAGCCCCTCCAGTGCTTCCCCCCCGAGGTGGTCGCGCAGCTCGGCGAGGCGCGCGGTCGCGGCGTCGAGCTGCCCGTCTTCGATGAGCACTTCGAGCAACACCGCCTGCGCCAGCGCCTGGGCGTCGGCCGGGGCGGAGGGATCCGCCGCGATGCGCTCCAGCACCGCCCGCGCGTCGACGCGGTCGCCAGCGTCGAGAAATGCCCGCGCCGCGTCGGCGCGCGCCCGGCCCGCGAG
>CAZXKD010000150.1:0-6797 GCA_964641215.1 uncultured Gemmatimonadaceae bacterium | reverse complement strand
CAGGTGGTGCCGATGGAGGACATCAACCTCCACTTCACCGGCGACTTCCACGCCATCGCGAGCGCCCACAACCTCCTCTCGGCGCTGCTCGACGCCCACGTGCACCACGGCAACGCGCTGGGGCTCGACACCCGGCGCATCACCTGGCCGCGCACCATCGACATGAACGACCGGGCGCTGCGCAGCATCGTCGTGGGTCTGGGCGGCATCAACAACGGGCCGGCGCGCGAGGACCGGTTCGTCATCATTCCCGGCTCCGAGGTCATGGCGATCATGGCCCTGGCCACGGGGCTCGCCGATCTCGAGCAGCGGCTGGCGCGGATCATCGTCGGGTTGCGCGCCGACCGGAGCGCAGTGCGGGCCGCCGACCTCAAAGCCCAGGGGGCGATGACTCTGTTGCTCAAGGACGCCTTGCAGCCGAACCTCGTCCAGACGCTCGAAGGGGGGCCGGCGCTGGTGCATTGCGGGCCGTTCGGCAACATCGCCCACGGCTGTAACTCGGTGGCGGCGACCAGGATGGGGCTCGCGCTCGCCGACCTGGTGCTCACCGAGGCCGGGTTCGGGGCGGACCTCGGCGCCGAGAAGTTCTTCGACATCAAGTGCCGGGCGGCCGGGCTCAAACCGGAAGCCGCCCTGCTCGTGGCGACGGTGCGGGCGCTCAAGATGCACGGCGGCGTGAAGAAGGAGCAGCTGGGCACGGCCGACCCCGGCGCGGTGCGCCGCGGCTCTGCCAACCTGGTCCGGCACATTCGCAACGTGAAGAAGTTCGGCGTACCCTGCCTCGTCGCGCTGAACCGGTTTCTCACCGACACGGACGCGGAAATCGAAGCGGTAAGCGCCGCGTGCGCCGCCGAGGGGGTCCAGGTGGTGCGCTGCGAAGTGTGGGAAAAGGGGGGAGAAGGCGGCGTCGCGGTCGCCGAGGCGCTGCTCGAGATCCTGGAGGCGGGGAAGGCGAGCTTCAAGCCGCTGTACGACGAAAAGCGGCCGGTTCGGGAAAAGATCGAGACGATCGCGCGGGAGATCTACGGCGCGGACGGCGTGGCGTTTTCGCCGGCGGCGGAGCGCGCGCTCGAGCTGGTCCCCAAGCTCGGCCTGGGGGAGACACCGATCTGCATGGCCAAGACCCAGTACTCCTTCTCGGACGACGCCAGCAAGCTCGGCGCGCCGACGGGGTTCACGCTGCAGGTGCGCGAGGTGCTGCCCGCGGCGGGAGCCGGGTTCGTCGTGGCCCTGGCCGGGGACATCCTCACCATGCCGGGGCTGGGCAAGACCCCGGCGGCGGAGAAGATCCGCATTCACCCCGACGGTACCATCGAAGGCCTGTTCTGATGCGCAAAACGAAAGGACTGGGCATTGTGGCCGCGGACGCTGCCCCCAAGGCGATCGGCCCCTACAGCCAGGCGGTGACCACCGATGGAATGGTCTACACGGCGGGCCAGGTGGCGCTGGATCCCAGGACCGGCGAGCTGGTCGGCAAGACCGCGGCCGAGCAGACCGAACAGGTCCTGAAGAACCTGGAGGCGGTGCTGGCCGCCGCGGGCTCCTCGCTCGGCAACGTCGTGAAAACGACCGTCTATCTCGCCGACATGGCCGATTTCGCGGCGATGAACGAGGTGTACGCGAAGCATTTCGGAGGCCACAAGCCGGCGCGCTCGACGGTGCAGGCGGCGGGGCTGCCGCGCGGAGCGCGGGTGGAGATCGAGGTGATCGCGGTAAAGGGGTGAGCACCCCCCGGTGGCCCACGAGCGCCGCGCTCGTCTGTCTGGGCGTGTGGATTCTCATTCTCTCGCAGCCGATGTGGGCGGGCCAGTTCCTTGCCGGTCCGTGGAGCGACCAGTTCTCTACCGGCTGGGCGATTCGCAGTTGGGGAGCGGAGCAGTGGCGGGCGAGCGGCCACCTGCCGCTCTGGAATCCCGAGATGCTGGGGGGCGTCCCGACGGCCGCCGGCTTCGGGGACCTCTTCTACCCGACTGCCTGGCTGCGGCTCGTCCTCCCCACCTCGCTCAGCATCGACCTCGCTTTCGTGGCGCACTACTTCCTGGCGGGCCTCTTCCTCTATCTGTTCCTGCGTCTGCTGGGGACCAGCTGGCTCGGGTCGGTGGTCGGGGCCACGGCCTATCAGCTGAGCGGCGTGGTGATCACCTACGTGAGCCCCGGCCACGACGGGCAGCTGTTCGTGGCGGCGCTGTTCCCCTTGATGCTGATCGGCCTCGTGCTGGGCATCCGGCGACGCCGGCTCGAGGGACACGCGGTGCTGGGCCTCGCCGTCGGCCTCGCGCTGCTCAGCCCCCATTACCAGATGACGCAGTACGCGCTCATCGCCGCCGGACTGTTTGCCCTCTACCTGACGGTCGGTGAGTCCCATCCCCCCCCCTGGGTTAGCCTCGGGCTCGCCGCCGGCGCTGTCCTGCTCGGCATAGGCGTGGCGATGATCCAGCTGCTTCCGTTCCTGCACTACATCCCGTTCTCCCCTCGCGCTGGTGTGAAAGACTTCGCGTGGTCCACCTCGTATGCCCTGCCGTGGATGCACGTCCCGGAGTTCCTGCTGTCGGGCTTCGTGGGCTCGACGCCCGCCGGCACCTACTGGGGCCCCAACGATTTCAAGCTCCAGAGTGAGTACCTGGGACTGCCGGTCGTCGCGCTGGCGATCCTCGGCGCTGGGGGGGGAGGCGCGCGGCGTCGCTTGGTGACGTGGCTGCTGGCAATCGCTGCCCTCTTCCTGCTCGTCGCCCTTGGCGGCGGCACGCCGTTCTACCGGGTGTGGTGGGCGGTGGTCCCCTTCGTGAGCAAGACCCGCGCGCCGGGGATCGCCTTGTACCTGGTCGCCTTCGTGACCTCGGTGCTGGCCGCGTTCGGGGCGGAACGCTTGGAGCGCGGGGAAGGGAAGAGCTGGGCCATGGCGGGGATGTTGGCGGGCGGGCTGTGCGCATTGCTCGCGGTCGTCGGCGCCTTCGGCGGGATCGCCGCTGCATACGCGCAAGCGAGTCAGGACGAAGTAGGCGCGGAGGTCGTCCGGGCCGCCGCCGCGGCGCAGCCCGCCATCCTCACGGGCGCTTTCGCGAGCGGGGTGGCGCTGCTGGTCGCCGCCGGGGTCGCGCTCTTGTTCCTGCGAGGCAAGCTCCCCGCTCCCTGGTTTGCCGTGGCGTTGCTGCTGGTGGTCGGCGCCGACCTGTGGCGTTCCGGACGGAGCTACTGGCGGTGGAGTCGTCCGGAATCGGGCCAGATGGCTGCCGACGACCTCGTTGGGCGCCTCCGGGCGGCGCCCCTCCCGTACCGCGTGTGCGACTGCCTGGGCAGCTATCCCAGCGACGCCCTGATGGCTCACGACATTCCGGAGATGGGCGGCTACCACGGCAACGAGCTGCAGGCGTACGACGATCTCGTCGGCGCGCCCAGCGAGCAGCACGACCCGCGCCGCGCCTCGCGGC
The DNA here is from genome assembly GCA_964641215.1 of uncultured Gemmatimonadaceae bacterium. Taxonomy (GTDB): domain Bacteria; phylum Gemmatimonadota; class Gemmatimonadetes; order Gemmatimonadales; family GWC2-71-9; genus 13-1-40CM-70-15. The sequence continues at coordinate 3,369 of CAZXKD010000150.1, read as the reverse complement.
TGTTGACCCTCCTGGCGGTGAAGTATGTGATCTCCCCCGCGCCGGATACGGCGCGGCTTCCCGGTTTCCACGAGGTGCTGGGCCCCGTCCGCACGAGAATGGGTCGGGAGGTCTTCCTGTATGAGGCCGATTCGATCCCGCCGTACGCTCGCGTCGTTCCCTCCGCGGTCAAGGCGGATCCCACTCAGATCGTTCCGACGCTGCTCAACCCGCGCACGGACTATGGTCGCGTCGTGCTGTTCACGCCGGAGCAGCCGGTGACGCCGGCGCCGCTCGCCTTTCCCGATCTGCCGCGGCCGAGCGCGTCGCGCGCGACGGTCACGCAGTGGGCGCCGGGCCAGATGAGCATCCAATTGGATCCCGCCCCCGCCGAGCCGAGTTATCTGCTGGTGAGCGAGAACTGGTACGGGGACTGGCGCGCCAGCGTGGACGGGGACAGCGCCGCCGTGCTGCGCGGGGACCAGTCGCTTATCACGGTGCCGGTGGGCGCGGGAGCCCGCCGTGTGGAGCTGGTCTTCGAATCCCGGGACTACCGGACGGGACAGCGCCTCACGCTGGGCTCGTTGATCGTGCTGGCCGGCCTGGGCGCCGTGCCGCCCCTGCTGCGCCGCCGCGGGCGCGGCTGAGCCGCGCCTGGCGCGGCACGGTGCGGCTATCGATCTTTCACTGGTACCTGCCAGGAGCCCAGGGATGTCCAAGAGCGATGATCAGAAGCTGGCCGCCCTCGTGAAGAAGAACGCCGCCAAGGTCGCCAAGGCCAAGCAGCCGACGCGGCGGCGCTACGACAGCACGCTCCAGGCCGAGGTCGAGGAGGACCTGGAGCGCCGCAAATTCTTTTCGGAGATGAAGAAACGGGAGTTCTAGGGTTCATCCCCGCCTCAGGGTAGCGTCCAGGGACGGTACACCACTTCGATCGGCTGCCGCAGCCGCCGCTCGAGAGCGGCGAGGTCGGGCCGGCCGGCGGGAACCCCCATTTCGGCGGAGCCGTCGGGTGGCACCGTGACCGTGCCGGTTCGGGAGAGCGGGCCCTTGCGCCCTTTGCCCACGATGACCTGCCATCCGTCCGCGGCGACTGCCGACCGGGACCAGACCGCGTGGGCCTTCCCGATCAGCCGGAACAGCACGCTCAGTGCGCCCGTCACGGGGTGCCCGGACACGCCCGAGAACTGGTCTTGCACCACCATCCCCCCCCCCTCGAACTCGAGCAGGCGATACGACACGGTCCGGCCGAAGGACATCTCGAGCACCGGACGCGACAGCGTATCGCGATAGGAGTAGCCGCGCGTTTCCCCACGTGATCGCCATCTCACGTTGAGGGCCTGCGAGAGGACGGCGCCGGCCCGGACCCGCTGCACGACCGCATCGGTCCGGGCGTCCACCACGATGTCGTACTGGTGCTGGTGGGCCAGTCGCACGGAGAGAGGCGCCTGGTCCTCCCGCAGTCCGAGGGCTTCGAGGTACGCCTGCAACCAGTCCTCGTAGTCGATGAGCAGGACCGCGCCCTCGGGGCGCGCGGCGCGGGCGGTGCGTGCCAGGCGCAGCAGCACCCGGGTTTGGAGCCGCGATTGGTTGGTGGTGACGCGACGCTCGTAGCCCTGCTCCTCGCGCATGGCGGCCGCGATGGCCGCGCGCGGTACGCGCCCGGCACCGGCCGGCAGCGCCTCCTGGGCCTGGAGATCCGCGGCCGCCGCCAGCAGCGTGACCGCGACGGCTCGTTCGAGGACCAAGATGGGCTTAGGCTTGTGACCGATCGTTGGGTTGCTGGTAGAGGCCGATCACGTTGCCGCCGGGGTCGCGGAATCGCGCCGTCACCTCTGGCGCGTCCGCGCCGATCGGTTGCACGATCACGCCCCCGCGCGCGGTGATCGCATCGATGGTCGTGCGGACATCGTCGACCATGATGTAGAAGAGCAGGCCGGGCTGGGCCGCCGGCGGTCGTCCCCGGACCCATGTGCCGCTCACCTCGCCGGTCGTGTCGTCGAAGGCGATATGACCGTCGCCACGCTGCCGGATCCGCCAGCCGAACACTTCCTTATAGAAGTCCGCGGAGCGACGGATGTCGGTGGCGGGCATTTCGATGTAGCACACCTTGCCATTGGTCACGGTCGGCGGCATGGGGAATCCCTTTGCTGTGGAGCGGTTTCTTGGAGGCTGACTGTAGCACACAAGCTGCGGGCTGCGGCGCCCGCGAACAAGACCGATCCTGCGACGCGTTCCCTTCTTCCCCTCGCCTTCGTGGCGGCTAAGTTCCCATCAGTCATCGATGGGGGCGGATCGGGCCTGGTGGCCTGACTGGTCTTCAAAACCAGCTGGGGTCCGCATGGACCTCGGTAGGTTCGATTCCTACACGCTCCCGCCAGCGTCACTCTCCAACCGAGGTGCGCCCGTGCGACGCTCGTCCAGCAGGCTGGCTCGACCCACCTTGACGGGGATCCAAGGCGACCCCGTCCACGTCCTGCTCATCGAGGATAACCCGCGCCATGCGCGGCTCCTGCAGGAGGCGATGGGCGAGGCCGGCGCGGCGTTCGCGGGCGCCGTCCCCTACGAATTCACCCACGCGCCCCGCCTCTCGCAGGGCCTCAACCGGCTCGGCAAGGGCAAAGTGGACGTCGTGCTGCTCGATCTCTCGCTCCCCAACGCGACCGGCCTCGAGCCGTTGCAGCGCCTCCGCGAGCGCGATCCCGACGTGCCGGTCGTGGCGCTCACCGGCCTCAGCGACGACCGGCTGGCCGCCCAGGCGCTGGGCGCCGGCGCGCAGGATTACCTGACCAAGGGGAAATTCAGCTCGTCGTTGCTGGCGCGCAGCATTCGCTACGCGGTGCAGGTGCGCCGCTTGCAGCTGGGGATGCAAAGCCTGTCGCTGATCGACGGCCTCACCGGTCTCTACAACCGGCGCGGCTTCTTCTCCCTCACGGAGCCGCACATCAAGCTCACGCAGCGGTCCAAGGGCCGCTTTCTCATCGTCTCGGCTGACGTGGCCGAGCTACGAGAGATCAATCGGGTCGCCGGGCCTGAAGAGGGCGACCGCGTGCTGCGGGAGACCGCCGAGCTGTTGAAGCGCACGTTCCGCGACTGCGACCTCCTGGGGCGCATCGAGGGGAGCAGCTTCGCCGTGCTCGCCAGCGATGCGGCGCCCGACACGCGCGCGATCATCGCGGCGCGGCTGGCCGAGCAAGTGCGGGCCTACAACGGCATGACGGTCCGGCTGTACAACCTCGTGGTGACGCTCGGTTTCGCGGCGTTCGATGGCTCGGCGGCCGCGTCGATCGAGGAGCTGCTGCAGCGGGCCGTGGCGGATCGGCGCGCCCGGCGTCCGCGACGTCCGTCGCGCGGCACGGGCCAGAGCCGGCGTAGTCGGGCCTGAGCCCC
>CAZXKD010000149.1:0-6800 GCA_964641215.1 uncultured Gemmatimonadaceae bacterium | reverse complement strand
CCGAGGCCGCCGTAGATCTCCGAGGACTGGAACACGAAGCCGCGCCGCTTGGCCAGCGACACGAGCTTGTCCATCACGTTATCGACGGAGGACATGAGAAGGCGGAAGTTAGAGACGCCCTACGCGGCGGGCAACCCGAGCGCCTCCCGCGCCGCCCGCTCGCCCAGCACCGCTACGCCAGCCAGATCGAGCGTGTCGCCCGGCCCACTCACAGTGTGCGTGCCGATCAGATCGACGACGCGGCCCGCGACGACAGCGACTTTCTTCTTTGCGGCTTGTGCCCGGCGCAGCACCTCACCCGCCGCCTTGCCGGCGAGCGAGGTGCGATCAAACGTCCCTTCCCCGGTAATCACCAAGTCCGCCTTGGCGAGGGCGGCGTCGAAGCCCACGCGTTCGAGCACCCAGTCGGCGCCCGGCACGAGGCCCGCTTTGGCGAAGAACACGAGCCCGGCGCCCAGCCCGCCCGCCGCCCCGCCGCCCGGCAGGGTGGCAAGATCCGGTCGGCCGTGCTGCGCCCAGAGCGTCCCCAGACGCTCCAGCCCCGCCCACAGCAAGCGGACTTGCTCCGCCGTCGCCCCCTTCTGGGGCCCGAAGACCGGTGCGGCACTGTCCGGCCCGACGAGCGGCGTCCTGACGTCGGTCAGGGCGATGAGCTTCGCCTCAAGTCCCCACCCCCCCCCGAGCGTCGCCAAGTTGACCAGCGCGCCGCCGCCCTCCGGCAGGGGCGCGCCATCTACGTCCAAAAACGTCCATCCCAGGCCCCGGGCGGCGCCCGTGCCGCCGTCCACCGTCGCCGAGCCGCCGAGTCCGACGATAACGGTGCGAGCCCCGCGGTCAACCGCTTCAAAGATCAGCTCACCGACGCCACGCGTGGTGGCGCGCAGTGGGTCGCGCTCGTCGGGAGTGAGAAGCGCCAGCCCGCAGGCGCTGGCGCTCTCGAGGATCGCCGTCTCCGCATCGAGCCACCCCAGCTCAGCGCTCACCGGCTCGCCCAGCGGGCCGGTGACTCGGACGCGCTCACGCAGGGACCCTGGCGGCAGCACGGCGTCGAGCAGGCCGTCTCCTCCATCAGCCGCTGGGCAAGACAGCACCACGGCCCCCGGCACTGCCCGACGCACGCCGGAGACGATTGCCTCAGCGACCTGGCGCGGGCCAAAGCTTCCCTTAAACGCGGCGGGCGAAACCAGTATGGTCGGCGGCACGTGCTAACTTGCGACTGGGAGCGATACTACACCAGCATCACTATTGGTATTGCATTATGCTGGAAAGCGTGCGTTCTGCAATACATAAAGTCGAAGCTTGTCTTGCTATTCCTGTGATTTGACGCGTTTTAACGGTCGGGCATCGTTCTTGCCTACCAAGCGCCCGGAGCATCTCTGCAAGGGCAAACCGTCGGTGACGGCGGGGCGCAAAGCCACGGGGTCTCAGCACACGCGAGACGGCCCGGCTGCCAGAGGCCACGGCGCGCCCCAACCCGAGAGAGCATTTCGCTCCGTTCACATCGGGTTCTAGGGCGCACGATGTCGGACGGGCGATCACCCCCCAGGGGAAACTCTGGGGGGTTCTCTTTGCTAGTCAGACAGTAGTGAGAACCCTGGTTGCCAAAAGAGACGCCAGGACGCCGAGACGGCAAGCCGGGCGATCAGCGGTCTAGAGAGGACTGCCAGGCGTCGCGCATGTTGGTATGCTTCAGATCCTTGAACTGACCCATGCCCAAGAGGTTGGTCGCGCGCTGTCGGGATGCTGTCATCATTCCCGTCGCGCTTGGTGCCAGATTCTTGCAGGTGTCCGCTGTGAACCGCTTGGCGTCCTGGCGACTTGGCCTCTTCTCTGTCAACTCACTTCGATGATCTGTTCTCTCTTGGTTCCGACGCTCACATAGCGAATCGGCGCATGGGCGAGGTCCTGCAGCCGGTCGAGATAGGCGCGGGCCGCCGGAGGCAGGTCGGCCAGCCGCCGCACGGCGGCGAGCGGCTTCCGCCACCCAGGGAGGGATTCGTAAATCGGCTCGACACGATCGATCCGCTCGACGTCGGGGGGCATGCTGTCGACAAGGTCGCCGTCCAGTCGGTAGCCGACGCCCACCGGGATCTCGGAAAAGGTGTCCAGCACGTCGAGCTTGGTGACGGCCAGCCCAGTCAGCCCGTTCACGCGCACGGCGTAGCGGACGACGACCGCGTCGAACCAGCCACAGCGTCGCGGCCGCCCGGTAGTGGCCCCGAACTCGCCACCCAGCGAGCGGATGCGCTCGGCCACGGGCGGCTCTGCCTCGGTCGGCAAGGGGCCGTTGCCCACGCGCGTGGTGTAGGCCTTCACCACGCCGAGGACCGCATCGATGGCCGTGGGACCGATCCCGACCCCGACGGCGGCACCCCCCGCTGTCGTGTTGGATGAGGTGACGAAGGGATACGTGCCGTGGTCGACGTCGAGGAGGGCTCCCTGCGCACCCTCGAGCAGCACCGACTCAGCGCGCTCCAGCGCTTCGTAGACTACTCGGCCGGCGTCAACGGCCAGCGGCAACAGCCGCGGCGCGAGTCGCGTGAGCAACTCGCAGTGCTCCGTCGCGTCGGCCCGCTCGGCGACGCCCAGGAGGCCCAGCATATCGTTCGCGGCGGCGACGCGGGCGCCGACGAGCTCCCGGGCGCGCTGCAGGTTGCGCAGGTCGCCGACGCGGATGCCGCGGCGGCCGTACTTGTCCTCGTAGGTGGGACCGATCCCCCGCCCCGTCGTGCCGATCTTCTCGCGCTGCTCACGCGCCTGGTCCAGGAGCTTGTGGAACGGCAGCGTGAGATGGGCACGCTCGGACACGTAGACCTTGTGTGCGGTCTTCACCCCTTGGGTGGCGAGTGCGTCCAGCTCCGTGAAGAAGGCCTCCGGGTCGAGCGCCACCCCGTTTCCCACGAGACAGACGGCGCCCTGGAGGATCCCCGAGGGGATCTGGTGCAGCACGAATTCGCCGGCGGTGCCGTGCACGGTGTGGCCGGCATTGGCACCGCCCTGGTAGCGCACGACGAGATCGGCGCGCTCGGCGAGGACGTCGACGATCTTGCCCTTCCCCTCATCCCCCCACTGGGCGCCGACCACGACCACACAGTGCGTCTTCGGTCCGAACATCGGCTCCTCAGGCTCCTCGCCTCAAAAAAAAGGCCCCGATGGTGCGGGGCGTTGGACTATCCTCTGAGGAAAGCTAGGCGGCGTTCACCCGCCAGACAAGGCGTCGGCGAGGGCCCGCGCCACGGCCCGGCTCCCCTCCAGGGTCAGCCGGTCGACCGTGTCGCGTGGCGTGTGCACGCGTCGCGCCGTGCGCCAGTCCCCGCGGAGGATGGTGATGCACTCCCGCGCTGCGGGAGCGAGCGCGCGACCATCCACCAAGGCGGGGACGAAGCGCTCGGGGGACACTCCCAGCGCAGCCGCCACCGCGGTTCCTACGGGGCCAGGGCGATGCAGCAGGACCCGTGTCCGCTCCCGGTCGTCGATCCCGTCCAAGTTCACGACGGCGGTATCCGCGAGCAGGTTGCCTCGCTCGCGCACCAGCGCGTGGGCGCCCTCCAGACCGAACTCCTCCGCGTCGAGGAAGAGTACCCCCACGGGTGTCTCGGCCGGCAACGCGTCGAGGACCCTGAGCACGGTGACCAGGGCCGCCGCGTTGTCTACTGCCCCGGCCGACCGGTTGTCCACGCCACAGCGAGACAGGAGCTGGGCGCCGACGATCCCGGGAGCCACCGGCAAGAGCCAGGCCGGATGCCACCCGAACTGCAGACGCAGGGCGGTCAGCACGAGGAGCCCGAGACCGCCCATCGCGCACAGGCCCACCGCGACCAGACGACCGGCCATGGAGAGCGGCTGGCCCTTGGAGTCATAGTGCGCCGCCAGCCACACGGTGACGCGAGTGCGGGGCCGCACGGCGATCAGATTCGCGGCGGCGACGGGCGACCTCGGCAGGGGCAGCCCGCGATTGGCCGCCAGGGCGAGCCACACGAGCCCGGCCAGGAGGGCCGGAGTCCAGACGGCGAGCCAGGGGCCGCCGCCCGGCACGAGCGCGAGCAGTACGGTAGCGAAGGTGCCGGTTCCGAGTGCCGCACCCCAAAGCCGCGCGCCGACCAGACGCACGGGGGAGGCGGCGAAGGTGTGCTCCATGACGACGAACCCGCGGGCGGCCAACTCGCGGGTGAGCACGGCACGGACACGGGCGTTGCCTGGCGTGCCGGGCAGGCGCGGGACGGCCAGCTCGGCGAGCAGGGCGCGAAGGTCCGTCACGCCGCGAGCAGCCGCGCGATGTGCTCCCGGTCCCCCGCTGGGACGGGAGCCAGCGGCGGGCGGATCGGCCCGCCGTAGAAGCCCGCCGCGTCCATCGCCGCCTTGACGCCCGCGGGTCCGAACCGGCCGACGATCTGCTTGTCGAGGGGCGTGAGCCGCTCTTGGAGCGCGCCGGCGTGCACTCGATCACCGGCCCGGAAGGCGCTCAGGAGCTCGACGCACAACCCCGGAGCAAAGCAGGCAGCCGCCAGGACGCCGCCCTGGCACCCCAACTCGAGCCCCGTGTAGAGCAGCGAGGCGGCGCCGACGAACACCGTCCAGGCGGGAGCCGCATCGCGGTAGGCGGCCAGGTTCTTCGCGTCGCCCGAGGAATCCTTGGCGCCGACGACGTTCGGATGGGCGGACAGCTGCTGCAGCAGTCCGGCCGCGAGCGGCAGGTGAGTGTACTTGGGCATGTTGTACAGGAGCACCGGGATCGGGCTGGCGTCGGCCACGGCTCGAAAATGATCGACGAGGCTCGCCGGCGAGTGCATCGGGCCGAAGTAGCCGGGGGCCCGCACCAGTACGGCGTCCGCGCCCTCCGCGCCAGCGGCGCGGGTGAGCGCGATCGTCTGGCGGGTCGACTCGGCGCCCGTGCCCGCGAACAGCATCTTCCCGTCCGGCAGCACCTCCCGCACCCAGGCCGTGACGCGGCGCTGCTCGTCCGGATCGAGCAGCGGGGCCTCCCCCGTCGAGCCGGCGACGAGGATGCCGTCCAGTCCCGCCGCGACGAGACGGGTGGCGTTTTTCCGCAGGTGCACCGGTGCCACTTCGCCGGTGGCGGCGTCGAAAGGGGTGGGGATGGGGGCGAGAACCCCGCCGAAGCGCGCCCCGCTCACTGCCCGGGCAGCATGCTCGACAGGCCGTCCGTGAAGCCGGCCGGCCTCGCCTCGTCCAGGCCGGCCGTCTCCGTCGTGGTGGCGACGCGCGACCGGCGGCGCAAGGTGCGCATCTGCAGCTCGAAGTCGGCGGGATTCGACGACGCCGCCATCGCCGTCTCATAGGTCACGATCCCGTCGCCCACCAAGTCCGTGAGGTGCTGATCGAACGTCTGCATCCCGTACTGCTCGCGGGATTCCCGGATGTAGTCGTGCAGCTCGGGCACCCGATTGGGGTCTTTGATCATGTCGCGGGCGGTGCCGGTGGCGATCAGGATTTCGAGGGCGGCGGCCCGGCCTTTGCCGTCGGCCCGCGGCAGCAACCGCTGGGAAACGACCGCCTGCAGCGCCTCCGACAGCCGCACCCGAGTGATCTCCTGCTCCTCCGGTGGGAACATGGAAACGATGCGGCTCACGGTGGTGACGGTGTCGGGCGTATGCAGCGTGGAGATGAGCAGGTGGCCCGTCTCGGCGGCCTTCAAGGCCGTATCGATCGTCTCGGCGTCGCGCATTTCGCCGATCAGGATGACGTCCGGGTCCTGGCGCAAGGCCGCCCGCAAGCCCATCCGAAAGTCGTCGGTATCGGTGCCGATCTCCCGCTGCGTCACCGAGCAATTGATGTCGCGATGCAGGAATTCGATCGGGTTCTCGAGTGTCAGCACGTGTTTGTGCTGATTCTGGTTGATGTGGTTGATGATGGCCGCCATCGTCGAGCTCTTGCCTGATCCCGTCACCCCGGTCACGAGAATCATGCCCCGCTCCGCGGTCGCCACCTGTGCGAGGGCGGCCGGGAGCCGCAGGGATTCAAAGGTTGGCACGTCGAACGGGATCACCCGAAGCACGATCATGAAAGACGAGCGCTGGCGCAGGATATTGACGCGGAAGCGGCCGATCCCCGGCATCCCCCAGGAGCAGTCGTAGTCGCGGATCTTGTCGATGCGTCCCCGGTCCTCCTCGCTCGGAATGAGCTGCAGGGCGATGACGCGCGTCTGGTCGGGCGAGAGCCGCTGCTTGGTGAGCGGCACGAGCTTGCCGTCGATCCGAGCGCGGAACACGTCGCCGGCCTTGATGTGGAGGTCGGACGCCCCCCGGTCCACGGCCGCTTTGATGATCCGCTCGAACCCGCTTTGCGGAGCCGCCGCCTGGCCGCTCGCGCGCGCCGGGCGCGGTTGTGTCTCTGCCATCTCAGTACCCAGCCTCCAGGTCCACGACGTTGCGGAGGGGCGCCCCTGCAAGATAGCGCCGGATGTTCTCCACGATCAGTCCCAGCTCCCGCTCCCAGAATCGGGTGGTGACGGCGCTCACATGGGGGCTGACCAGCACCCGCGGATGGCCCCAGAAGGGGTGCGCGGGCGGCAGCGGCTCGGTGGCGAACACATCCAGGGCGGCGCCACGAAGGCGATCGGTGTTCAGCAGCTCGAGGAGCGCGCGCTCATCGAGGAGTGAGCCGCGCGAGACGTTGATGACCACGGCGCCCTGGGGCAGCCGCTCCAGCACGCTCCGGCCCACAGCCCCAGCCGTGTCCGGGGTGTGCGGCGCGGCGATGACGAGGCAGTCGCTCTCGCCGGCCAGGCGGCCCAGCGCGTCGAGCCCGCCGACCCAGCGCAGGCCGGGGGGGCCACCGCG
>CAZXKD010000148.1:4033-6976 GCA_964641215.1 uncultured Gemmatimonadaceae bacterium | reverse complement strand
CCCGGCGGAACGAGCCGTCCGAATGCGCGAGAGAGCGCGGTGCCCGTCGGCGCGCCCTGCGCGGCATAGGATGCGTACGCGAGGAGATAGAACGCGTCGTACGAAGAGTTCGGTGACTCGGCACGCGTCGCGCTACCGCCGAACGCCTCGTTGAAGTGCATGACGAACTGCCCGTTCGTCCCCCTCGTCCCCATTCGTGTTAACCCCAAACAGCGGCCGCCCCCGGTTCCCCGCTCCCCAGTGCCTCGTAGAGCGCGCACGGTGACCAGGGCGCCGATCGCCGCCCCAGCCACTCCCCAGGGCAGGCCAATCTGCCAGCTGGCGGCCTGGGAAGGCGAAGGGGGAGGGCCCGCACGGGCGCCACACTTGTGACAGAACTTGGCGGTTGCGGCGAGGGTCGTTCCGCAGCTGGGGCAGTCCATGGGGTGAGGGAATCTAACTGGCAGGATTACGGCGCGGAGCATAAGCTAGAGCGCATGGGGGAGACCCTGGCGTTTCCTGGCCACGAGCGCTCAAAACACATGGGGCAGCTCAATCGCGGCGACGATCATTGGGACGTTTATCTGGAGACCCAGGCCGACGGCGAGCTCAGCGCGGTGCGTGGACGGATGCACTTCGTGGATCGCGACCGGCACCGCATGACAAGTTGGGTATTCCTGGAGCGCCACGAGCGCGAGATTCAGGAGCGATTCGGGGAGTTTTCGGCTGTCGAGCTGTGGCACTTCCTCGAGGCGCTGGAAAGCTGAGCCGACTGTCACCTATTTGATGCAGATGTTGCAGTTTCTCAACATCAGTTTTGCACTTTTTGATCATGATCCCGTCCGGAAGGCGTGGTTTTTTGTAGCTGGTGCAGAATTTGCTTGACACTCGTGTATGACCCGGATACCTTCCCGCATGCCCGCTGTCGCCTGCACTGTTCGACTCCCCCAAGCCGCGACCGATCGTTGTCGACCCGCAACCGTGAGGAGACCCCGCTTATGACCGCGACGTTGGAGCCCGCCGCCACGGCGAAAGGCGCGAGAGCCGCCGCAGCCCCGGCCGATGTGATGCGCCGGGCCAAGGAGGCCGGCGTGCAGATCGTGGACGTGAAGTTCTGCGATCTGCCGGGCACGTGGCAGCACTTCTCGATGCCGCTGAAAGAGCTCACCGAGAGCGTGTTCGCCGAAGGGATCGGGTTCGACGGCTCCTCGATCCGCGGCTTCCAGGCGATCAACGAGAGCGACATGCTGCTGATACCCGATCCGGCGAGCGCGTTCGTCGATCCCTGCTTGCAGGTGCCGACGCTGTCCTTGACCTGCGACGTGGTCGATCCGGTGACCGGCGCGGCGTACAGCCGCGATCCACGCTACATCGCGCGCAAGGCGGAGCAGTTCCTCGTGAAGAGCGGGATCGCGACGACCGCGTATTACGGGCCCGAAGCGGAGTTCTACATCTTCAACTCGGCGCGCTTCGACCAGAATGCGCACGAGGGCTACTACTACATCGACTCCGAGGAAGGCATCTGGAACTCGGGGGCGAATGGCACGCCCAACCTCGGGCACCGGCCGCGACACAAGGAAGGCTACTTCCCCGTGCCGCCGGTCGACCGGCTCCAGGACCTGCGGTCGAAAATCGTGCTGGCCCTGATCGCGGCGGGCGTCGACGTCGAAGTGCATCACCACGAGGTGGGCACGGCCGGGCAGACCGAAATCGACATGCGCTTCCAGACGCTCACCCGTATGGCCGACCAGCTGATGATGTACAAGTACGTCGTCAAGAACGTCTGCCACGAGCACGGCTATACCGCGACGTTCATGCCCAAACCGTTGTTCGGGGACAACGGCTCGGGGATGCACGTGCACATGAGCCTGTGGAAGGACGAGAAGAACCTGTTCTTCGATCCGCAGGGGTACGCGCTGATCTCCGATACGGCGCGGTGGTATATCGGCGGGCTGATCAAGCACGCGGCCGCCCTGCTGGCGTTCGCCGCCCCGACGACCAACAGCTACCGGCGGCTGGTGCCGGGCTACGAGGCGCCGATCAACCTGATCTACTCGCAGCGCAACCGCTCGGCGATCTGCCGCATCCCGATGTACTCGACGTCGCCGAAGGCCAAGCGGCTCGAGTTCCGGGCACCGGATCCGTCGTCCAACCCGTACCTGACGTTCGCGGCGCTGCTCATGGCCGGCCTCGACGGCATCAAGAACAAGATCGAGCCGCCCAAGCCGATGGATGTGGACCTCTACGACCTGGAGCCCGAGGAGCGCAAGCACGTGAAGAACACCCCCGGGAGCCTGGCCGAGTCGCTGGCCGCGCTCGAGGCGGACCATGCCTTTCTGCTCGGCGGAGAGGTGTTCACCCCTGATGTGATCGAAACGTGGCTGGCCTACAAGCGGAGCAAGGAGATCGATCCGGTGGCGCTGCGGCCGCATCCGTACGAGTTCTTCCTGTACTACGACGTCTAAACCCAACAGCGGGGCTGGACGGCTAGGGCTAGGCGGCTAAGGGGCTAGGTGGCTAGCCGCTTAGCCTCCTAGCCCCCTAGCCGCCGAGAGCCCTGCCGGTCTGGCCGCCGCACCGCTCATGAACACCACAGCCGGCGCCACTGCCCGCGACATTCTGGGAGAGCTGAAGCAGCGTCAGGTCCGCTTCCTGCTGCTCCAGTTCACGGACCTCCTGGGCGTCAACAAGGCGGTCGAGGTGCCGCCGTCCCAGTTCGAGCGCGCCTTGGCGGGCGAGGTGGTGTTCGACGGCTCGGCGCTCGAGGGGTTCGCGCGTGTGGAGGAGGCGGACGCGCTGCTCGTCCCCGATCTCGACACGTTCCGGGTGTTCCCCTGGGCCGCGGGCGCGACCGGCGAGCAGGGCGACGGGGAGGGGGGGGGGGGGGGGGGGGGGGGGCTGCTCGGCGACGCCCGGTACCCCGATGCCGCGCGGTCGGGGGGGGGCCCCCGCGCCGCTTGCCGC
>CAZXKD010000148.1:0-4023 GCA_964641215.1 uncultured Gemmatimonadaceae bacterium | reverse complement strand
CGTGGGGCACGGGGGGGGTGGGCGTTGGGGAGGGGGGGGAGGCTTTGTCCTGCCCCCGTCTCGAACTGTCCGGGGGTTCCCCCGGGGCCGGGGGCGGGACGGGGGGGCAGGGGGGGGGGGGGGGGGGGGGGGGGGCGGTGGCGCGGCTGATCTGCGACATCCGCTACCCCGATGGCCGGCCGTTCGAGGGGTGTCCCCGCACCGCGTTGCAGCGCCAGATCGCGGGCGCCGCCGAGCTCGGCTTCACGATGCGCGTGGGCTGCGAGGCCGAGTTCTTTCTGTTCGAGCAGAACGAGCGCGGCGAGCCGACCACGCGCACCCTCGATACCGGCAGCTACTTCGACCTCGTCCCGGTGGACCGCGGCGAGCGGGCGCGGCGGGTGATCGTCGCGGCGCTCGAGGAGATGCGGCTCGACGCGGAGGCCTCCCACCACGAAGTCGTGCGCGGCCAGCACGAGATCGACTTGCGGCACGCCGATCCCCTCACCACCGCCGACAACCTGGCCACCCTGCGATTCGTGGTGCGCAACATCGCTCTGCGCCACGGCCTCGTCGCGACGTTCATGCCGAAGCCGCTGGACGGGGCCAACGGCTCCGGCATGCACACCCACCAGGCGCTGTTCACCCAAGGCCGCAACGCATTTCACGACCCGAAGGGGGCGTTGCAGCTCTCCGATGTCGGCCGCTGGTATATCGGCGGACTGCTGCGGCATGCGCTGGGCTACTGCGCGGTCACGAACCCGCTGGTCAACTCCTACAAGCGGCTCGTGCCGGGATTCGAGGCGCCCGTCAACGTCTCCTGGTCGACTCAGAACGTGTCGCCGCTCGTCCGGGTGCCAGCGCAGCGGGGCGAAGCGACGCGCGCCGAGAACCGGCTCCCGGACCCCTCGGCCAACCCGTACCTCGCGCTCGCCGTCCAGCTGGCGGCGGGGGTGGACGGGATCCAGCAGCGGATCGATCCGGGCGAGCCGGTCAACAAGAACATCTCCCATATGTCCTACCGGGAGCGCCGCAAGAACCGCATCGACGAGCTGCCGCGAGACTTACACGAAGCCCTGGACTGTTTGGAGAAGGACGCGGTGATACGGGGGGCGCTGGGGAACCATATTTATGAGCGCTTCGTCGAAGCCAAGCGCGAGGAGTGGCAGGAATACATCGGGCGGGTGAGTGAGTGGGAGGTGGGGAGGTATCTCGGGCAATACTAAAGGCGTCGAACAGAGGCGTCGAACAGAGGCGTCCAACAAGATCGTAACTACTGGTCGGGCGGTGGGTGATTGCATAGTCGACCGACCATTTTCATAATCAGCACGATCCGAGTCTCTATCCGGCGGATTGATCTCTCTCGGGTAAGGTCGAGTCGACGAGCAATCCGTAGCTGGCTGAGTACTTCCTGACTCGAGCCTCTCGCGTAAAGCAAGAACTGTCGAAATTCCGGGACCGTGCCCCGGCCACAAGCCTCGGCTATGTTGGAGCTAATCGAGAGTGCGGCGCGCACGAGTTGATCCCCACGTGCCAGCGATCCCGGTCCGCGGAAGGTGCGAGCCAAGCTGACACAATCCACCGCTGCATCGGAGGCCAGTTGGTGTACGCGAAGTCGGCTCGCTTCGGCACGCAGCACCATGCCCCACGATGCTAGAACAGCGCACCGAGGCCGTCATCGTATTCGCGCCTCTGTTGGACGTATTCGTTCGACGCCTCTGTTGGACGGTGTTGGTGTTAGGCGCTTGGGGCTGCGACGTCCTCCCCCGGCCCGGCGATACGAATGGCGTGCAGAACCAGGCCCGCTGGGTGACCGGCCGCCTCGTCGTGGATACCGACCCGCGGCTCACGATCGTCCGTCTCGACATCGACACCGCGCCTCGGCGCCTCCTCTCCCCCGGCCATGACGTCCTGCTCGCGCGCTTCGACTTTGACCCGGCCGGGGACCCGGGCGGCGCGTACTCGATCAGCCTGGGGCTCGACTTCGGCCGCCTCCGCGACCTGCGGGCCGACACGCGCTACCAGCTTGGCCCACCGGCCGCAAGAAAGGGGGGGGAGGGTGGGCGGATTCCCGCCTACGCCACCGTCACCTGCCTGTGCCGGCCACTGCGCCCCGACTCGGTGCGGGGGACCTACGAGCTCTCACGCCACGGCACCGCCCAGATCACCGGCCGAATCGACGCGCGCCTGTACTTCACGGCCTGGAACGACTCCACGCGGCACGCCGTGTACCGGCTACGGCAGCGGATCGAGGGATTGAAGTGACGGCGGCTGGGCGGCCAGGGGGCTGGGCGGCTAGTCTCTCGTTCGTCGTTCTGGCTGCCTGCCCGCATAGCCGCCTAGCCGCCCAAACTATCGACACGATCGTCGTCGTGAACCACAACGTGTTCAGCGCCGGCGGCGACGGGCCCGGGTTCGTCGCCCGGCTCGCCAACGCGCTGCATGTCACGACGCGGGCCGGCGTGATCCGTCGCGAGCTGCTGATCGACCCGGGCCAGCCCTACGATTCGGCGCGAGTGGTGGAAAGCGAGCGCGCCCTGCGCGCGCTCAAGGTGTTCCGGCTCGTACAGCTCGACACCGTTCGCGTGGGGGGGGGGGAGGGGAGGGGACGCTTGGCGCTGCGCGTGGAAACGGCCGACGGCTGGAGCACGAAGCCGCAGGCGTCCTTCTCCTCCGCCGGTGGCAGCGCGACCTGGTCCCTCGGCATGGTGGAGGAGAATCTCCTCGGGACGGCGACGCAGCTTACCGCTACCTATACCTCGACGCCCGACCGCACGTCGCTCGAGTTTCAGTATCAGGGCCCGCACCTGTTGTGGCGGCGCGACGCCCTGCTGCTCGGCTTCAAGAATCTCTCCGACGGCCGGGTGGGGCTGTGGGCGTACGGAGTGCCCTTCTACCAGACGGCAGCGCGGTGGTCGCTCGTGACCGACGGCGAGAGCGCCGACCAACGGGTGCTGTCGTTCGACGTCGACACGTTGTCCAGGACCATTCAGCGGCGGGCGACCCGCTTCAGCCTCACCGGAGGCGTGGCGCTGCAGGCGACGAGCCGCAGTTACGTACGGCTGTGGGCGGGAGCCCAGTGGCGGCGAGAGGATTTCGCCCCGGAGACGACGCTCGTCTTTCCCCGATCGGTGACCGGCGCGCTGGGGGCGGGCCTCGAGGTCGCCTGGGCGCGGTTCCGGGTGGTGCGCCACTTCGATACCTACGGCAGGCGCGAGGATCTCGACCTCTCGCAACGCTTGCGGGTGGGTGTGTGGGTGGCGCCGCGCGCGTTCGGGTATCCAGCCGACCGGGCCGGCGTGGGACCGCTGGTGGAGGGGCGAGGGTCGGCGGCATGGCCGGGAGGGTTCGTGGTGCTGCGGGGCCAGGCGCACGGCGTGTACGCGCCGGCGGGCCTCGACTCGGGGCTCGTGCAGGGCAGTCTCACGATCGCGAGCCAGAATCTGGCGCGGCAGACGGCGGTGGTGCATCTGGAGGGCGGGTGGCTGCGCCGCGCCAAGCCCGGCGCGGAGTTCGATCTGTGGCGCGATCAGAACGGCCCCCGGCTCTTCGGTGCCCACCAGCTGACCGGGACGCGGATGGTGTGGCTCGCTGTCGAGCACCGCATCCTCGTGAAGGACGATGTCTGGGGACTGCTTGGCGTGGGCGTGGCGCCGTTCCTGGACTACGGCGGGGCCTGGTACGCGAACGAGCGCGCCCGGGAGGGGGGCGACGTGGGGCTGTCGCTGCGGCTCGGCCCTACGCGCGCGACGTACGGGGACGTCTCAGAGTTCGCGGTCGGTTATCGGTTCGGGGAGGCGTTCGTCGGAAAGCGGTGGGCGGTGACGATCCGTAAGGGAATCACGTTCAAGTAAACCAGTCATCCATGCAAAGGGGGGGGGGGCCGCATGAGCGCCGGCACCGAGTTCTTCGACGCCATTCGCGCGGGCGATGTCGCCCGCGTGCGGGGGCTGCTCGCCGCGGAGCCGGGGCTCGTCAACCGCCGCAACGAGCGCGGGTACTCCCCAGTGCTCATCGCCCAGTACCATCACAAGGGCGACGTCG
>CAZXKD010000147.1:0-7037 GCA_964641215.1 uncultured Gemmatimonadaceae bacterium | reverse complement strand
TCCCGCTCCTCGGCCTAGGGGGAGGGGGGGGAGGGGAGGGCGGGACGCAGCACTAGATCACGATCGCAGTGCGTTCCGGCACAGCACCGTTCCGTACGGCAGAGTCGCCGCCGCCCACTGTCGCGGCGCAGACAAGCTGCGACACCTCGCTTCCATGCCACCCGCAGTCTCCCGGGTGCAAGCTCGAGGCCTCCCCAACACGATGTTACGATCGGGCAAACATTTGAGGAACGCTTGTGACGCGACCCTCCCCAACACGATGTTACAATCGGGCAAACATTTGAGGAAACGCTTGTGACGCGACCCGTGCCAGCTGCGATCGCGTGTGCCTTGCTCGTCTGCGCGCCAGTGGCCACGGCGCAACAAGGGCCGACCATGACGACCGGATTGCCAGCCGGGCTGCATGCGATCGGCTTCCATCGCGAGTGGGTCATCGACCGCTCCCGGGTGTGGGAGCTCAGCCACCAATTAGCGGGCCGTCGCGGCCCTATCGGCCGGCCTGTGCGCATCGATGTGTGGTATCCGGCGGTGGAAGTCTCAGGATGCCAGCGCGCGGCGCTTCGAGACTACCTCTACGCCCGTCCACCTGACTCCTACTTCGCGTCCGCGAACCAATGGGTGCAGGACTGGGATGAGCAATCCTACCGCAGCTACGCCCAAAGCGCGCATTCGACCTTCGAGACGATGCTGTCCCTGCGCGGGGCTGCATGTCTCGATGCCACCGTCCAACCGGGAGACTACCCGCTCGTCGTGTATTCCGGCGGCTGGTACAACCGCTCTCCCGACAACATCGCCCTCGCTGAGTACCTGGCGAGCTACGGGTATGTGGTCGCGGCAGTCCCGCTCCTCGGGGCGGGCCTCTGGACAGGCGATCTTACGTCGAACCCAGTCGCCATAGAAACACAAACACGCGACGTCGAGACTGCGCTCGGCGCGCTGATCGAGCATGCGTGGGTGGATCGGACGCGGGTGGCCGCTATGGGGTACAGCACAGGCGGCATCGTCGCCCTGATGTTGGAGAGCCGGGATCCCCTCATCGGCGCCGTGGTCGGCCTCGATCCGTCCTACGGTGACGACCCACAAAAGGTGTTCGCTTCCCCGTATTTCAGCCTGTACCGGAACCGTCGCCCGGTGCTCACGCTGCGGTCGGGGCACGAAGCCAATGCGGCGCGCGACCGGTCGGCGGTGATCGAGGCGATGCCGCTTGCGGATCGCTATACCGCCGATGTGGGACGCGGCACCCACGGCGACTTCGGCGATGACGTCGTGATCGAGGCGGCGTTGTCCCTGGTTCGGCCAGGCGAGCCGCGCAGCACGAGCGAAGGCATCGCGGCGTACCGCGCGGTTGTGGGCGCCGTGCGGCGATTCCTGGACGGCATCTTGCTGCACCGCCAGGGGGCACTCGACACGCTGGCATCATCGACGACGGACGGGGTGGTACGCATGAAGCGGTCTCTAGCCGCCCCTATCCCCGCGAGCGAGGAATGGGTGGCGCTGCTGAGCCGCGTGAGTACGACCGACCTGGTGCGGCGTGCGGAGCAGTTGGCTGCGACATACCCGAACGTGCCGACAGTCATCGAAGCCGACTTGAATCGGGCGGGCTATCGCCTGCTGCGCGGTGGCGACGCGGCAGGCGCGGTGCGGGTGCAACGCTTCAATGCCTTGACCCATCCGACTTCTGCGAATGCGTACGACAGTCTCGCGGACGCTTGCCAGGCCGCAGCGGATCGCGATTGCACGGCGGAAGCGTACCGCCGTCTCATTGTCGTGCTGCCGGGAGATTCCAGCCTTCCCGCGGGCGTGAAAGAACGAATGCGCGCCAATGCGGAGGCGAAGCTGAGAGAGTTGGGGGGCGAGCGGAACTAAGGTGAACACTAGAGTCGCCGCGGTACTCGCCGGTGTGGTGCTCCCCTGCACGGTCTTGGGGGCGCAAACTCCGGCCCCCCCCTCCCTCCCGAACGTGGCGGCGTGGCGGGCCGATCTCAACGTGCTGGCGACACAGCTTCCCGAACGACACCCAGCTCCATTCACGAAGCTCACGCGAGCCGAGTGGGATGCCGCCGTGGTTAGCCTCGACCGCCGCCTGCCCGCACTCAATCGCGACCAGATCCTCGTGGAGCTGTTCCGGCTGGTCGCGTCCGTGGGCGATGCCCACACCAGCATCCAGCCCGACCCCAGCCTCGGCATGCGCTACTACCCGCTGGAGCTGTACAGCTTTGCAGACGGGTTATTCGTGCGAAAGGCGGATTCGCTTCACGCGAGCCTTGTCGGTGCGAAGGTGCTGCGAATCGGCACTGTGAGTGCGGACGAAGCCCTCACCACCGCCGCAGCCATCATCCCAAACGAGAACGAATGGTGGGTGCGTGCCTGGGCGCCGTTCTGGATCATGGTCCCTGAGATGGTGCATGGTCTCGGAATTGCGAACGATCCCGAGCGTCTGCGCTTGGTCCTCGAGCGTGGCGGGCGCAGCGACACCCTCGTGATCAGCCCCGCAGGCCGGCTCCGGGACGGGCACGGTGTTGGCCCCATCGACGAGGGTGGATGGATCGCCATGCGCCGGACCGCGGCCCCGCCCTGGGAGCAGCACCCCGACCAGTTGTTCTGGTGGACGTACCTCCCGGCCAGCCGGTTGGTTTACGTGTGTTCCCGGGCCGTCGTGGCCGTCCCCGGCTCGGCGACGAACCGGGCCCAGTGGGA
Source organism: uncultured Gemmatimonadaceae bacterium (assembly GCA_964641215.1). Lineage (GTDB taxonomy): Bacteria > Gemmatimonadota > Gemmatimonadetes > Gemmatimonadales > GWC2-71-9 > 13-1-40CM-70-15. The sequence continues at coordinate 4,340 of CAZXKD010000147.1, read as the reverse complement.
CTCGATCTTCGCTCTGGCCGACTCCACGCCGGCGGCTCGACTGGTTCTCGACATCCGCGAAAACCTGGGCGGAAACGGCTTTCTCAACCGCTACCCCATTCAGCAGATCCTGCGACGCCCGTCGCTGGATCGGCCGGATCGGCTCTTCATGATCATCGGCCGGCGGACGTTCTCCGCGGGGCAGCAGTTCGCGAACCTGTTCGAGGCCTGGACGCGTGGGACCCTGGTGGGGGAGCCGACCGGCCAACAGCCGAGCCAGTATGGTGACCACAAGCCGCTCGAGCTGCCGCACAGCCACTTGATCGTGAATATCTCGACGATCTTTCATCAGGCGCCGAACGAATTCGACCATCGCTCGTTCGTGCCGCCGGCGCTGTACACGCCTCTCGCATCCGACGACTACGCGCGAGGGGTCGACCCGGCCCTGGCGGCTGCGCTGGCGACGGATACCTTCCCGTCCACTGCCGGCGTCGTCGAGCGTGCGGTCCTCGCGGGAGACACCGTCGGGGCCGAGACCGCCTTGCGGGCGGCCCAAGCCATGGTGGTGAATCACTTCCATAGCTTCGAGTCAGAGGTGAATGCCCTCGGGTATCGGCTGTTAGGCGCCGGGAAGTTGGAGGCGGCGATCCAAGTCTTTCAGGTCAACACCCGGGTGTATCCCCGCTCCGCGAACACGTATGACAGCCTTGGCGAGGGATTGGCGGATGCCGGCCGGCGCGCTGAAGCGATCGCCGCTTATCGCAAAGCACTGGAGCTCGACCCCTCGCTCGGGCCGTCGGTGGAGGCGCTGCGGCGATTGCGAGCCGCGCCCGCCAGGTCACCTCAGTAGTAGCACAGCCTCCCCTGCGAGCGTGCCGACGGCGAACTGCCCTCGTGGGTCCGGGATGGCCTGAGGCCGGCTCCAATCGGCCGCTGTGCCGTTGAGAGCTGCGGCCAGAGGCCGAGGGCGGCCAAGGACTCGTTGGCCTGTCATCAACCAGTCGGTTTCCTTCTACGAGCGGTCTCCCCCGTGCAAGACCGCCCCCCCGCCACCCGGTACCATGGCAACGACGGCCCCATTTCCGCGGCCGCTCCCGCCGTCGTGCGGTGCCCTGCTCCCCGGAGGACCATATGCTCAACGGTCGTTTGCTACTCGCCACCCTCGTCACGGTGGCGCTCGGTGCGTGCGAAGGCCCCAACGGACTCGCTCCCTCGTCAGCCCTTACCACCCCCAATGCCCTGTCCCTCGACCAGTCCGCCGATCCCGCTACTCCCGCTGCCGCCACCGGCGGAGGCCATTACAACCTGGCCGGACTCGACGTGCAGTTCGCGTTCAGCGCAGTGCAGCCGCCGAACGGAACGGCGCGCGGGCAGTTCCACCACGCCGCGGACGAGGGCGGGGGGCTGACCATCGACCTGTCCGGCGAGGTCACCTGCCTGGCGGTCGACCCGGTCAACCATCGCGCGTGGATCGGTGGGACGATCACCAGGAACAACTCGACCGATCCCGATTTCCAGAACGACATCCAGCAACCGGGACGCGACATCTGGTTCCGCGTGCTCGACGCGGGTGAGGGAGCAGACGCGACCGACCGCACCACCTTCACGGGATTCCAAGGGTCGGCCGGCATTCAGACCTCGGCCGAGTACTGCGCCGCCCGGCTGTGGGCGGCGAACAACGCGCGCACCTGGCCGGTGACGGGGAATATCAGCGTGCGTCCGTAGGGACGGACAGCCGCTGGAGGAGCTCGCCTCGGGTGGGCATCCTTGCGGCGCAAGCCGGGTATGAACAGGCATGCCGCGCGCCCGATTCGAGCCGATCACCATGGGGGCGTCCGGAGCCGCGAGCCTCAGCCTGGACGGGTTCCTGGTCACTGACGCCAGCTTTCCCGCGCTCGAGCGGCTTCCCCCCCATGCCCACGACCGCGCGTCGCTGGCGGTGATGCTGGAGGGCCGCTTCGACCTCAGCATCACGAACCGGGTGTACGCCTGCGAGCCCGGGAGCGCGGTGACGGAGCCGGTCGAGGAGCGCCACGCCAACGCCTTGGGTACCGCGGGAGCCCACGTGCTGGTCGTGCAGCCGGACCCGCGGGCGCTCGATCGGATCGGGCCCTCCAGCAGCATCTTCGAGGAGGTTCGTCACACGGCGCGCAGCCCGGTCCGCGGCCTGGCATGGCGTATTGCGGAGGAGCTGCGGGTCCCCGACAGCGCGACGCCCGTCGCGGTGGAGGGACTGGTGTTTGAGATGCTCGCGCTCGCCGCGCGGCACGATCGGCTCGGACGCAGGGCCCGTCGGGCGCCGCCGTGGCTCGAGCGGGCGCGGGATCTGCTGCACGAGCACTTCCGCAAACCGCCCCGCATCGCTGAACTCGCGCTGGAAGCGGGGGTTCACCCCGATCACCTGGCGCGCGTATTCCGAGCGCATTTCGGGCACCCGGTCGGCACCTACGTGCGGAGATTGCGGCTGGAGTGGGCTGCCACTCGGCTGGTCGCGGGCGAGGAGTCGATCGCGCACATCGCGCTCCATGCCGGCTTCGCCGATCAGAGTCATTTTACTCGGGCCTTCAAGCGGTACACGGGCCTGACGCCGGCGGAGTACCGGCGCAGCCTCAATCCCGCCGCGCGGCCGACGTAATCCTTTCGGCCTGCGCCGGCCAGCCCCCCGCGAGAAATGCCCGAACCGCCGGAAACACGATCTCGGGGTGCTCCACAAACGCGGCGTGCGCCGCGCCCTGGATGGTCAGGAGTCGGGCGTCCGTCAGGACGCCGGCCCATTCTCGGCCACCACCGTAGGGAGCGTTTCGGTCTTTCGTGCCGTGGACGGTGAGGACGGGAACCGTCACCTTCGCCAACTCCTCGGACGAGATGCGCAGTCGTGCCACCGAGGCAATCGCGTATTTGAAATGCCGCTCGAGGTTCACCGGCCACTCGTTTCTGAGGGCGCAGGGGCCCACACCCAACCGGTCAACGTCCGCGGGATTCCCCACGAGTTGGAAGCGATTCACTGCCCATTCCTGAACGCAGTACTCTCTGGGCTGGCGTCGGTCGTACCCTTCGTGCCTGAGCCGTTCGAGCCTGGCCAGCCCTGCCGGGTCCGGAACCGAATCCTCGTCACCCGCCGTCAGCTCGCGCGAGTATCGGGCGCCGAACCTCGGCGGTACGGGACCCAGTTGGACGATGCGCTCGACGCGGCTCGGGTGGTCGATGGCATACATGACGACCATCAGGCCGAGGTAGGACCAGCCGATGGCCGAGAACCTGTCGACGTGGAAGTGCGCGCGGACGGCTTCCAGGTCTCGAACGTCGTCCTGGATCGTCAACCGCGTGGTGTCGGAGACGGGATCGGAGAGCCCTCGGTCTCTCATGTCATAGGAGATGACGGTGTAACTGTCGGCGAGCTGCTTGAAGCGTTCGAAGAGGTACAGCCGAAATGGGGCGATGACCACCGGGCCGTGCCCGGCCCTCTCGTAGTACAAGCGGATCCCATCGGGCGTCCTGACATAGCCCGACTCGATGCCGAGGCGGCGGGCGTGCTGCGCGCTCGTCACAGCGAGCAGAGTAGCGGCGGCGAGGTGCTGCACGCGAACGGGCATCGCTCAACGGTGAGTCGGTGTCGCCGCCGCGTTGTCCACCGGAACAAACGCTGGCATCACAATCGTCAAATTTGCTTCAGCGGTGCCCTCGTCCGATACCATCCCGACGGCCATGTCTGGACTCGCGGCGAGGCCGACGTCCGCGTTCTTCAACCCCGGGTAGTAGATCATGATATGAGGACGCCACGCGCCTACGCGATGGCCTTCATCATCGTAGAGGACTTGGCCGGCAGACATCATGTAGGTCATCGCGGGACGACGCGGCGGATGAAAGCGCCCGGTCGCGAGGCCGGTCTGGATGTCGCGCGCGACCTCAGCCTCGCTCGCCCCCTGCTGCCGCAGCTGCAGCCGACGCAGTTCCATCGGCAGGACCGATGTCGCCGCCTCGGCGTCGTAGCAGTGCGGCTCCAGGCTGTCGCGCCAACTTCGGTTGACGAGGCAGGTCACCCCGTTATCGCCCCGCTCCGCAATTGCGTATCCGGTGTCGGTCAAGATGAGCACCGTGGCGTGCCGCCCGACGCTGGCCGGAGCCGCGCTTCGCGCAAGCAGGATTTCCTTCCCAGGCGGCAGGAGACTGCGGCGCCCACCCCGCACGCTGACGGAATCCTGGGCGTCCACGGAGCGTGTCACGGCGATGAGCATGACCGCAACGGCGACTAACACCGAGCCCGGCGCGCTGCAGGCCGCCGGGCTGGTGAAGTTGGCTTGCGGTGGCTGTCTCACCGTCTGCCAACCGGCATCACGAGTCTAGAAGTTCAGCTCGAAGCC
>CAZXKD010000146.1:0-7044 GCA_964641215.1 uncultured Gemmatimonadaceae bacterium | reverse complement strand
ACGATAGAGTCGTGGACGAGTGTCGTGGTGTAGCGCGCGCCGAGGGAGGCGCTGAACGATGCCTGGGCGGTCAATCGGTCCGGCGGTCGGGCGGTCAGCAACACCCAGCCCACGCAGGCCAGTGCGACCGTCCGACGGTCCGACCATCCGACTGTCCTCACTCCGCGGCACCGTCTCGCCACAGCCGCCGCACCCCTAGAGCGACGACGAGCACCAGTCCGTACATACACACGATCAGCGGTCCGGTGGGAAGGTCTTTTGTATACGAGACCCACAGCCCGAGGAGCGAGGCGAGGGCACCGGTGCTCCAGGCGATGAGGGCGAGGCGTCGCTTGTCTCCAGTGAACAGGTTCGCGATCGCGGCGGGCACGACAAGGAAGCTGAACACCATCAACACGCCTGCGAGCGGTACCGCCAGGGTGATGACCACGCCGAAGGACAGGTAGAACAGGAAGTCCCACCAGCGGATCTTCCAGCCGTGCTGCTCGGCCTCACTCGGATGAAAGGAGATGGTCAGGAAGCGGTGGCGCAGCGCGAACTGAAAGAGGCCGAGGCCGGCGTAGGCTGCAGCGAGCTTGAGGATCTGCGGCCAGGTGATCCAGAGGAGGCTGCCGACCAGCGTCTTCTCTACGGCCTCGCCGCCGCCCGGCACCTTGTTGGCGACGAGCACGGCCGCAGCCGAGGCCACCACGTACACAATGCCGATGAAGGCCTCCTGCGGGACCCGGCCTTTGCGGCCGGACGTACGGGTGAGCGCGAAAAGCAGGGCGCCCAGCGCGGTGGCCAGTAGCGCGAAGATGTATGCCGTGGGAGAATCGGGGTCGACGTGAATCAGCAGTGCCGAGAGGCTGCCGAGGGCGGCCATCTGGGCGAGCGAGAGGTCGACGAAGATGACCTCACGCGCGATGACGTGCAGGCCCAGATAGGACAGCATGGCGACGAGCACCATACACGCCACGAACGGCGGCAGCATCAGCTGGAGACCGCTCACGTTCCCTCCACGCGGGTTACTGGGCCGCGGTGCTGCCGGCACCGAAGGCGCGCGCCAGCTCCGTGATCCACAAGTTCATGAGGTCGAAGTAGGTGTGAATTCCGTCCGCACCCTCGGTGTTGGAGGGCACGATCACGGCCTTTGCGCCAGTGCGCTGGGCGACGTCCTGCACCTGGCCGCGGTCGTAGTAATTGGTCGACAGCAGCACCTGGATATGCTTTTCCTGCATCGCCGTGATGATCTCCTGCACATGCCGCGGGGTGGGCGGGATCCCCGGTTTGGGCTCGATATAGTCGAAGCAGTCCACCTGGAACTGGCGCGAGAAGTAGTCCCACTCCTTGTGGTAGCAAGCGACGAGCTTGCCACGGAACGGCATGGCCTGCTTGAGCCAGCCGCCGAGGCGTGTGATGAGCGGGGCGCCTTGATACTGCCGCTGGTTGAGGAAATCGAACAGCTTGCCCTGGCGGTCGAGGTCGGCGAGCGTCGGCCCTCCCAGCAGCTTCACCAGCTCGTCCCCGAACAGCGCTCGGTACATCCGGTCCTCGAAGTCCTTTTCGCGCGCCACGAAGAAATCGGCGTTCTCCGGGGAGACGCGCTTCAAACCGGTCAGGATGTTCCGCGCGATCTGGACCGCGTTCAGGGGGTCGGTCCAGATGTGGGGGTTGCCGAAGACGTGGATGTCCCCCTGCGTGCGCGAGAAGCTGGTCGGCACGTCGAGCAAGGGGATCCCGTTCCAGGCGGCCACGTACCCTGCCCCCCCCTCAGTGACCTTCGCGTTGCCGGCTTTGTCGAGCAGCGCCGGCACCCACAGCTCGAGATCGAGCCCGGTCGTCACGAACAGGTCCGCGCCGGAGAGGGTCGGCACGAAGCTGGGCTTCGGTTGGACGTAATGCGGATTCTCAGTACCGACGGCGATGGAACTCACAATCCCACGATCGCCCACGATCTCGCGGGCGATCGCGGCGTAGGTCGTGAGCGAGGTCACCACTTTCACCGGCCCAGCGGTCGGTGGTGGGATGTGCAGGGCGAGGACCAGCGGAATGAGTCGCAGCATGTCAGTAGGTCTCGTGTTTGTGGGGGCCGATCGCCCAGACGGCTTGGAAGGCGAACTGGTTGATGGCGCTGGCGAGCGGAGTCTTGGCATAGGTGTACTGAGCGCGGAGGAACACCCATTCGCTCTCCCACCACGTCAGCGACGGGATCACTTGCCGTGTGACACGGCCCAGGAGGGGATCCTCGACGTAATTGAAGGCGGCGCCGAGGATCGCGCGCTGGTTCAGCTTGTAGGTGGTGCTGATGTAGCCACCCAGCCGGGTAGGGCCGACGCCGGCAACCCGTTGTCTGAGCGCCAGCAGCTCCCCACGCAGCGTCCACTCGCGGTACAGCGCGCGCGCCGGCGGCCGCCACGTGAGCCGGAAGTCGAGCCCGCCGACGGTGGTCTTGAGGGCGGCAGTGGAGTTGCCACCGTACAGCACCGTCCCGCCCAGCTGCATGTAGGTGGACGGGCTGAGTTGGTAGAAATTGAGCAGGTGGACGAGGTAGCTCGGCCGGCGTCCGCCCGCGAACAGCTCGGCATCGCTTTCGCTGCGCGTCACCTGGGCGGTCACCTCGTGCGTCCCGAATCCCCCGAACGCCCGGTACAGCGAAACGCCGGTGCCGCCCAACCCATCCGCCCCGAGGTATGCGCGCAGGGCGAGCGGGTACTCGGTCTCCGGGACCGCGTGCAGGTGCCAGCGGTTCAGCTCGCCGAACTGCTGGCGAAACTTGCCGATGTCGAAGCGGATGTGCCCGGGGAGGCCCGTCCAGTAGGCGTAGCCCTCCTCGACGCTCACGTTGCCGTCCTCGAGGCTGACGAAGACCTTGGTGTGCGAGTACGGGTCGAGCGCCGACTGGAACCCGACCTCGAACTCGCGCGGGTCGAAGTTGTCCCGCTGCACGCCGGGCGCCGTCCCGTAAGCGCGGACGTCGCCGGTCACGCTGATCTCCGGGTTGAGCTGTGCCTGGTTGCGCTCGCGGCCGACGAACTGCGTCGGGACTGCTTCCTCAGGACGCTGCAGGGTGTCGCGGCCCGTGGCGGCGGCGGCCGCAGCGCGGAGCGCGGCGAGATCATCGCCGACCGGATGGGTCGTGTCCCTCACCGCAGGCGCGGGCCGTGCTTGCAGCCGTGTGAGGATCGCGAGCACACTGTCGAGCCGCGCGCGCAACACGCGGATCTCCGCGGCCAGGGAATCCACTTGTCGTGGCGGCGCCGCCGGACGTTGGGCCGCCGCGGTCGCGGGGGCCGCGAGGGCCGCGAGAGCCGCGAGGGCCGCGAGGGCCCCCAACTGGAATTGCAGGTGTCGATTCATGAGCCCGTCATTCTCCCGTTCAGTTCATGAGCGCGGGCTCCCCGCGTGATTGCGAGGGCCGGGAACCGCAGCCGGGTCCGCGGAGCGGACGGCCGGCGCATCAGGAGACGACGGGAGGTGCTCGGGGGGGAGCGGTGAGGTGACGGTCGTTGAGAACGAGCGAGCCGGTGGCGACGACGAGCGGACCAATCGCGGCGGTGGCCGCCGTCGGCGACACGGTCGCCGTCGCTGGCGTCACGCGGAGCCCGGCGTACTGGCACAAGGCGCACCGCGCGGCATCATGCAGCACCGCGCAGCTGGCAGTGTGATGGGCTTCGAACGCGGCCGGGGCGCTGCTCTGCTCCGTGGCATGCGCGAGCGCGACCGCCCCTCCGCCCAGCGCCTGGAGTCCCAGCAGCAGGGCGGCGAGCGGCAGCGTCAGCCGGTGGCGCGTCGTTCGCAGCAGCGACATTCCCCCTAGGATACGCGGCGAGCTGTCTCGCTGCCGGCCCGCGCGTACCCGCGCAGGCGGCGCAGCATCCGCCGGTCGTGCCGCACGGGATCGTCCCGTTTCGGCGTTTCGATAATCTTAATCACCCGCACGAGGCGCGGGTCCCGCATGATGCGCCGGAAGGCGTCGGCGCCGATGGTGCCCTCGCCGATCCACTCATGGCGGTCGAGATGCGACCCCGCGGAAGCCTTGGAATCGTTGAGGTGCAAGCACTTGAGGTGCTCGAGGCCGACCTCGCGATCGAACCGGTCCCACACCCCGTCGACGTCCCCGGCTACGTCATACCCCGCGGCGTGCAAATGGGCCGTGTCCAGGCAGAACCCCACCCGGGGCCTCACGGCGGCCGCCATCCCGTCCCGCAGCGCCCGCAGCTCCTCGAAGCGCGCGCCGAGCGCGGTGCCGGCGCCCGCGGTGAACTCGATCAACACCCCCACCTCTCCCGCCGTTGCGGCCAGGCAGTCTGCGTAGCCGCGCGCGTTGCGCTCGAGCCCGGCCGCATGGTCGTCCATGAAGTTGCCCGGATGGCTCACCACCCAGGGGATGCCGAGCGCCCGGCAGCGCTGCAGCTCACTCACCAGGGATTGCGAGCTGCGCTCCCGCAGACGCGGGTCCGGGGAGGCGAGGTTGATCAGGTAGCTGTCGTGCGCCACCACCGCCCGGATGCCCGCCGCCGCCAGCGCCGTCCGGAAGGCGGCGGCCTGGGCCGGAGCGATCACGGGCTCGCGCCACTGGTTCGGCGTCTTGGTGAAGATCTGGATGGCGGTCGCGCCGATCGTGGCGCCGCGCGACGGCGCGTTCGTCACGCCACCTTGTGTCGAGACGTGCGCCCCGAGCAGGTCGTCCCGCGGGGCCCGCCGGCTCACCGCCGCGGCAGCTCCGAGAAGGCCAGCCGCGAGATCAGGGGGACGAAGCGCACCCCGCCGGCGCGGCGCTCCTCGAGGCCGCGGGCCGTCCTCCTGAACACGACCAGCTCTTGGGCGGCGAGGTCACCGATCGGAACCACCAGCCTGCCCCCGGTCGCCAACTGCTCCGCCAGCGGGGCCGGGACCTGCGGGACGGCCGCGGCGACGAGAATGCCGTCGAACGGGGCGTGCTCCGGCCAACCCTCGGCCCCGTCCCCGAGGCGGGTGTGGATGTTGGTGAGGCCCAACCGCCGAAACCGCTCCTCGGCTTCCACCAGCAGGTCGGGGAGCCGCTCGATGGTGCAGACCGTCCCGGCGAGCCGCGCCAGCACCGCCGTCTGGTAGCCGCTGCCGGTGCCGATCTCGAGGATGCGGTCGCGGCGCTGGGCTGCGACACAGGCGGTCATCAGAGCGACGACGTAGGGCTGCGAGATGGTCTGGCTGTTGCCGATGGGGAGCGGCGCGTCGTCGTAAGCGTCGGCGGCGAGTGGGGGGGGCACGAACCATTCCCTCGGCACCCACGCCATCGCGGCGAGCACGCGGCGATCGTGGAGCCCGCGCGCGGCGAGCTGCGACGCCACCATGCGCCGGCGCCGGCGCCGCGTCTCAGGCGCCGGTCGCGTCATCGTGTGCGCTTCGTGCTTGCCGCGCCATAGGCTGAACTATACCTTGACACGCTCCCGAACGCCCGAGTCCCCGTGTCGTCCCACCCTCGGCCTCGATTGCTCCTGCTCGGCGATCCCGCCGCCCGCCCGGAAGGCCTCGAGCGGTTCCTGGTGCGCGGCGGCTTCGAGGTCACGGAGACCGGGACGCGGGGAGAGGGGGCATCCGCTCGCGCGGCGCTGCCGCCCGACGTGATCGTCTTCTCCGCCGGCACGGTCGACGCCGCGGTCGTCGCCCAGGTGCGGGACACCGCCGCGTCCTCCCAGTATGGCGGGGCGTCCGTCTTCGTGCTGCTGGATCGGGTCGGCCCCGACGCGGTCGGGGCGATGCTGGGAGCGGGCGCGCGGGACGTGATGCGTGCGCCGGTGGACCTGGGCGAGCTGCGGGCGCGGATCGATGCCGACATCCGGCTGCGAGCCGAGCTGCGCGAGGCGCGAGAGGCGCTGCGGGCCCGCGACCTGCTGTTCGACATCTTCCAGGAAGTCTCGGCCGCGCTCCGCGCCGACGAGATCTTTCAGACGCTGGTCCGGCGCGTGGGCCACGCCTTCGGGCTGACGCACTGCTCCTTCGTGCTGACGGCGCCGGGGGAAGAGCAGGGGCGGGTCGTCGCGGTCTACGAGAACCCCGCCATCCGCGACTTGCGCGTCCAGCTGGAGCGCTACCCGGAAATCCAGGAAGCCTTGCGGACGGAGCGCCCGGTGGTCATCCACGACGTGCAGGAGCATCCGCTGTTCGAGTCGATCCGCAAGCACTGGATGCAGCAGCAGATCGACGTCAACGTGCAATCCGCGGTCGCGATCCCGGTGTTCGTTCAGGGGCGCGCCGCCGGCGTGTTCTTTTTGCGGACCGTGCAGGGCGAGCCGCAGCTCCGCACGCAGGATGTCGCCTTCGCCAACACGATCGCGCAGGCGGCGGCGCGCGTGCTGGAGAACGAGGAGCGCCGCGCCGCGATCTACCGCCGGCAGATCAGCGCCGGCGCCACGGACCCGCTCACCGGCTGTGCCAGCCTCGACGCCCTGGACCGGCGGCTGCGCGACGAGTTCGAGCGGGCCCGCCGCTACCAGCTGCGCTTCGCCCTCGTCGTGCTGGACATCGAGCGGCTGCGGGACGTCAACGCGCGGCTGGGACAGGTGGCCGGCGATCGGGTGCTCGGGCAACTGGGGGCGATGCTGCAGCGCGAGATCCGCGCGCCCGACTTCGTGGCCCGGTACGGGGGCGACGAGTTCGCGCTCATCCTTCCGGAAACCGATGGACCCGGCGCGCGGCACTTCGTCGGGCGGCTCCGCTCCGTGCTCGCGCGGCACGCCTTCCTCGACCTGGCCCCCGGTGAGGCGCCGCGGCTCACCGCCGGCGTCGTGGCGTATCCCCACGCCGAGGTGCTGCGTCCGGAGGATCTGTTTACGATGGCCGAAGGTGCGCTGGCGAAAGGGAAGACGGACAGCGCGGACGGGATCGGCATCGCGGAGCCCGGGAAGAGGGGGGCGCTGGGGGAGGGTGGGGGGGGGGGAGCGTCCTTAACCGGTAATGGGCCCGCTCTCCAGCACCACTTCCTTGACGCTTTTTCCTCGCAGCCTCACCGTCTTTTGCGCCAGGTCACCGGATCCCACGCAGTCCGGGCCTGGCCACGGCACTTCCATAGAACGGGGGGGG
>CAZXKD010000145.1:0-7114 GCA_964641215.1 uncultured Gemmatimonadaceae bacterium | reverse complement strand
TCGCGAACGGGGTGAGCGCCGGCATGCGCAGGGGCGGGAGGACCAGGAGGATCGCGACCGCGAGCGCGAGGATGGTGGTGATCTTCAGGAACGTCGAGAGGTAGTCGCGCGGGCACAGCAGCATCCACACCGGGAGGACGGATGCCACGAAACCGTAGATCACCATCATCCCGGTGAGCGCTGGACCGGAGTGACTGAACGCCTGCGCCAGGCCCGCATGGCTGGCCACGTAGCCTCCGCCGACAAGGGCCGCGAGCAGCAGCACCGCCCCCACGGCCGAGGCTTCTCCCACGCGGCCCGGCCGCCACGACTTCATCCACCAGCCCATCAGCAAGGCGATCGGGATGGTGCAGGCGATGGTGAACAACCCCCAGGGCGAGGCCTTGAGCGCGTTCACCACGATCAGGGCCAGCACCGCAAGCAGGATGATCATGATGAAGAGCACCGCCAGCATCGCCATCACGCCTGCCGCCGGATTGATCTCCTCCTTGGCCATCTGGCCCAGCGACTTCCCGTTGCGCCGCAGCGAACAGAACAGGATCGTGAAGTCCTGCACCGCTCCCGCGACCACGACGCCGATCACCAGCCATAACGTCCCCGGCAGAAACCCGAACTGCGCGGCCAGCACCGGCCCGACAAGCGGGCCCGCCCCGGCGATGGCGGCGAAGTGGTGGCCGTAGAGCACCCACCTGTTGGTGGCGACGAAGTCGCGCCCGTTGCCCAGCCGCTCGGCCGGGGTGGCGCGGCGGTCGTCCAGACCAAAGACGCGCGCGGCCAGGAACCTCGAGTAGAACCGGTAGGCGACGACGTAGGTGCAGACGGCGGCGACGAGGAGCCAGGCGGCGTTGATGGTCTCGCCGCGCCGGAGCGCCAGCACGCCAAAGGCGGCTGCGCCGAGGCCGGAGAGCCCGCCCCAGAGCAGGATAGAGGCGAGCCGTCGCATGCGGGCTAAGTTACGCCGCGACTTGCCGATGTTCAAATCCGAACATAGGTTCGAATTCCTTGGCACCGTACACGTGGTCACTGGCCGCGCGGGAGGCGCCGGCCCCCCCGACTGCCGGGGCGGCTGTGACACAGGAGCGGCCTGATCCGCAGCGCGTCGCCGAGAGTTTATCGGGCCGCGTCGTCGTCGTGACCGGCGGCGCCACTGGACTGGGCCGGGCGGCCTGTCTCGAGTTCGCGCAGCGCGGCGCCGCGATCGCCTTCAACTACCTTGACCTGCCCGGACGCGACGTCTCCGCCCAGGCGCTCCTCACCGAGACCGCCATCAAAGCGGTGGGTGTCCCCGTCTATTCGGCGCGCTGCGACGTGCGCAGCCACGACGAGGTCGAGCGCTTCGTCACGCAGGTGAAGGAGCGGCTCGGCGGGGTACACTGCCTGGTCAACAACGCGGGCGTCACCCACGACGGAGCGCTGTGGCGGCTCACCGAGGAGGCGTGGCGCGAGGTGATGGACACCAACGTCACTGGCGCGTTCAACTGCATCCAGGCCGTTTCCGGCTCGATGCGCGCGCAGCGCTACGGCAAGATCGTCAACGTGGCGAGCCACCAGGCCTTCCGGCCGGGCTTCGGGATCGCCAACTACGCGACGAGCAAGGCGGCCATCATCGGGCTCACGCGGTCGGCGGCGGTGGACCTCGGCTCTTCCAACATCAACGTCAATGCCGTCGCCCCCGGCTTCGTGAAGACCGAACTGCTCACCAAGCTGCCGCGCGAGGTGCTGGAGCGCGCCGAGCGGGAGTCGGTGCTGGGGCGCGTTGCCGAACCGGAGGACGTCGCGCGCGTCATCATGTTTCTGTGCAGCGAGGCGGCGCGGCACATCACCGGGCAAGTAATCGTGGTGGACGGCGGCCTCACGCTTGCTTCTTGAGCAGCAGTGACTAATCCTTTGAAAAACAAATACTTAGTGCGTGGTGCGTGGAGCGCGGTCGTGCTCGCGGCGGCGTGCGCCGGTCATCGTGCCGACCAGACGACTGAGCCCAAGCCCACCGCGCCCCTGCCCACCGCGACGCTCGCGGGCCAACAGGTGAGCCTGTTCCCGCTCACGCTGCTCGCCGCCGAGGACTCCCTCCACTGGGAAGCGCAGCTCGCCGACCGACATGCCACGCTCGGCAGGGCGGACAGCATCATCGGCGCCTTGATCAAGGCCCGCGCCCCGGAAGTGACGTGGGTGCTCCCCGAGGAGCTGCGGCGCGCGGCACGCCGGGCGCCCAGCGTCGCCACCGATCCGGACCAGATGGGCACGTCGCTCCTGCGCGTCGAGAACATCGAGATCGTCCCCGATCCCCTGCGCAGCCAGCTGCGCACGCTCGAGGCGATCGCGGGCGGGCGTTACGCGCTCATTCCCGCGGCCCTCGTGTATCGACGGACGGTCGGACCGTCAGACGGTCTGACTGTCCGCCCCACCACACTGGCGGGGAAGGCGACGGCAGAGCTGAGCGTCGTGATGGTGGACGTGCGATTGGGCCGGGTGGGCTGGAGGACTGTGGCGCGAGGGGAGGGAGACGATCCCTGGTCCGCCCTCACCCGCGCGGTCAAGAACCTGACTCCGGGGCTGCCGTGACCCGTGAAGCGACCCTGATCCCGGGTGACGGGATCGGCCCCGAGATCACTACGGCCACGCTCCAGGTGCTGGACGCCCTGGGAATGCGGTTCGACTGGGACGAGCAGTACGGCGGCATGACCGCGGTGGATAAGGCCGGAACGCCGCTCCCCAACGCCACGCTCGACAGCATCCGGCGCACGCAGCTCTGCCTCAAGGGCCCGCTCACGACGCCGGTCGGCGGCGGGTACCGGTCAGTCAACGTCACGTTGCGCCAGGAATTCGATCTCTACGCCAACGTGCGGCCGACGAAGACCATCGTTCCCGGTGGCCGCTTCCCGCGCGTGGATCTCGTCATCGTGCGAGAAAACACCGAGGGGATGTACGTCGGCCTGGATCACACGTTCCGGATCGGCGGAGAGCGACGGGCGATGGCGCAGGCGATGTCCATCATCACGCGAGCCGGGAGCGAGCGCGTGTGCCGCTACGCGTTCGAATACGCCAAGGCGCACGGCCGCAAGAAGGTCACCATCGTCCACAAGGCGAACATTCTCAAGGCCACCTCCGGCCTGTTCCTGGAGACGGGAAAGCGAGTGGCCGAAGCGTATGCGGGGACGATCGCCTGCGACGACAAGATTGTCGACAATACGGCAATGCAGCTCGTGATCAAACCCGACCAGTTCGACGTGATCGTCACCACGAATCTGTTCGGGGACATTCTGTCAGATCTCGCCGCCGGGCTCGTGGGCGGCCTGGGGCTCGCCCCGGGGGCGAATATCGGCACCGTGGCCGCGATCTTCGAGGCCGTGCACGGCTCCGCGCCGGACATCGCGGGCCAGGGGATCGCCAATCCGTCCGCCCAGATGCTCGCGGCCGCCATGATGCTGGACCACGTCGGGGAAGGGAAGGCGGGCGCCCGGCTGCGCCAGGCGGTCGAGACCGCCATCGTCAAGGACAACGTGCGGACCAAGGACCTGGGAGGCAGTGCTACAACCGCCGAGTTTGCTCGCGCCGTGGCCCATCGGACCTAAGCACCCGTGCGCCAAGTGCGGGGAGTTCGTCGCCGGCATCGCCATCGGCGGCCTCTGCCCCGCCTGCACCCAGCGGGTGCGGCGCCAGGCGGCGCGGATCGCCCGCTGGACCGCGATGGGCACCACGCTGCCGCTGGCGGTGTACGTGGCGTGGACGCTGCCGCCCGACAAGACGGCCCGGCTGGTAGGGGCGGCGGCGGTGCTGATCTGGTACGTTCTGACGTCTCTCATAGCCAGACGCGTCGCCTGGGAGTGGATGAAATGAAGCGATCAGCCATCGGCCGTCAGCTGTCAGACATCTCGTTCGCCGGCCTCCTGCTGTGCTTGGTCGCAGGCCCCCTTGCCGCCCAGACGTCTCTTTCCATCTACAAGGACGGCCGGGTGGTCGTGCGGCAATCGCTGCCGCAACCGCTCGCCAAGGGTCGAAGTACGCTCGCCCTCAAGCTCGAAGGCCTCGACCCGGCGACGCTGTTCTCGCCCGACAGTGGGGTGGCCATCCTCTCGGCCGCGCTGCGTCCACCGACAGACCGCGCTGCCGCCCTGCGGGCCTCGGTGGGACGAACGCTGTCGTTCGTGCGCGCCAAGGGCGACACCCTGCAGGCGACTGTAATCCGAGTGGACCCGCCACAGTACCGTCTGGCCGACGGTCGGTTGTTGCTCTCCGAGCCCGGCGAGCCGTTGTTTCCCGCGGAGGCGAACCTGGTGCGCACGTCACCGGAAGTCGCCGTGGTGGTGGAGGCGACGCGCTCCCGGCCGCAGACCGAGCTTGCCTACGTGTCGCAAGGGGTTTCCTGGGAGGCGCTGTACCAGGTCCAGGTTTCGGGAGGCAGGGGTCAGGTATCGGGAACGGCCACGATCGCCTCCCAGGCTCTGAAAGTGGACAGCGCCCAGGTGCAGCTCGTGGCCGGCAGCATCAACCGTGCGCGAGTCAGTCGGCCGCAGATGGCGGCGGATCGCCTGGCAGTGGCGGGGGTCATGGCCTCAGCGCCTGCTCCCGAGTACGCGGCCGAGCAAGCGGTGGGCGAGACCCATGTCTACCTGCTGCCGGGACGGGTCACCCTCGAGCCGGGCGTGCCGCTGGCGACCGCGCTGTTCCCGCGCATCAGCGTCCCGGTGACGCGCGAGCTCATCGTCCCCGGCGTGCTGCCGTGGCAGGGGTGGCTGCAAGAGACGAGCGCCGAGCCGAACCGCGTCCCGGTGCAGGTGTGGTACACCCTGAAGCGCGACCGGGGGTCGCCGTTCGGTGACCGCCCGCTCCCAGCGGGCACCGTGCAGCTCTTCCAGGCGGACTCGGGCGGGCGGCTCTTGCTGGTAGGGGAAGCCGCGAACGACCACGCGGCGCCGGGCCGGGACCTGCGAGTCCAATCGGGGGACGCGTTCGACGTGACGGCCGAACGGGTGCAAACGGATTACACTCAAGAGCAGCTGCCGCCCGCCCAGCGCGGCATGCCCTCGCGCCGTCGGGTGACGGCCGCCTACAGGGTGACGATCACGAACGCCAAGAGCGAGCCGGTCACCGTCGACGTGCGGGAGTCGCGCGGTGGCGCGTGGCGGATCGTGGAGAGCAGCGTGCCCCCGGAGAAGCTCTCGGCGACGGAGCAACGCTTCCGCGTGAGCGCGGCGGCGGCCGGGGCGACGACCCTGACCTACAGCGTGCAATTCGACCAATGACCGTGCAACTGTTGCAGCTCGCGGATCTGCACTTCGGCGCCCTCGCCGACGTGCCGCAGATCGAGGCGCTGGAGGCAATGCTGCCCGACCTGCGCCCCGATGCGACCGTGATCGCGGGCGACATCTCGCAGCGCGCCCGGCACGGCGAGTTGCAGCGGGCGCGGGCATTCGCGAACCTCGCCCGCGCCACCGCCCCGGTGTACATCATCCCCGGCAACCACGACGTGCAATGGTGGTGGCGGCCGCTGCTCCCGTTCGCCAAGGACGTGCTCTACCGGAAGTACCGGCGCTACTTCGATGCGGACGTCGCGCCCACGCTCACGATACACGGCGCGGTGATCGCAGGAGCGCTCACGTCGCACGGCGTCGCCTGGGGGTCGCTGACCACATCGCCCAGGGACCTGGCGGTGAAGGGGCATCTCCCCAAGAAGGAGATGGAGCGGGTGCAGCAGGTGTTCGCGTCGGCCCCATCGGACGCGGCGCGGGTGCTGGTGGTGCACCACAACGTGCTGCGCGGGGAGATCTCGCAGCGCATGGGTCTTTCCCGGTGGCGCACCGCGCAGCGCCGTATCATCGAATCGGGGGCCGACGTGGTGCTGTGTGGCCACGACCATCAGGAAGGCGCCGACATCCTCGGGGGGCGGGTCGTCGTCTCCACCGCCGGCACGCTCTCGACCCGCTCGCGCGGCGGTCGGCCCTCGTGCTTCAACTTCGTCACCATCGAGCCGACCGCCGTCCACGTCACGTTCTTCCGGTGGGAAGCCGAGCGCGGGAAGTTCCGGCCTTCGGACACGTTCGCGTTCGCTCGTGCGCAGGGAGAGGCGCGGCGGGATGCGGTGGCTACCGCTGCCGAGTAGCACCGCGTCGATCCCGGCCTCCGCCCACGTCGTGCAAGTTCTGCCCTGGGGTTAGTTTTGGTGTGCCCCGGGCCGTGGGCCCGGGGTTAACCCACCCGAACGAGCGCCAACCAGGGTGGGCTAACCCCGGGGCCATGCGCCGGGGCTCGCGAACGCCGACACACCCGCGTACCCCGAGGCAATACATGCCACCCAAGTTCCAGGGCGTCGATTTCTACGATACAGACAACCTGTTGAGCGAAGAAGAGCGCGCCGTTCGGGACACCGTTCGTGCTTGGGTAGACGACAATCTCATCCCCGTGATCGGCGAGGCCTACGTCGCGGGCCACTTTCCCAAGCAGCTCGTCCCCGGCATGGCCGACCTGGGGTTGTTCGGCGCGAACCTGCCGGAAGAGTATGGCTGCGCCGGGCTGAACAACGTCGCCTACGGGTTGATCATGCAGGAGCTGGAGCGCGGGGATTCGGGGCTCCGGTCCTTCGCCTCGGTCCAGGGCGCCCTGGTGATGTATCCCATCTACACTTTCGGCTCCGAGGAGCAGAAGAAAAAGTGGCTGCCGCAGATGGCGAGCGGCAAAGTGATCGGCTGCTTCGGTCTCACCGAGCCCGACTTCGGCTCCAACCCCGCGGGGATGATCACCGTCGCCAAGGAGGCGAGAGACGGCTGGGTGCTGAACGGCGCCAAGATGTGGATCACCAACGGCTCGACCGCGCACGTCGCGGTTGTGTGGGCGAAGACCGGCGCGATCGACGACTCCGACTCGATCCGCGGCTTCCTCGTCGCCACGGAGGCCAAGGGCTTCTCGGCCAAAGACCAGAAGGGCAAACTCAGCCTGCGGGCCAGCGACACCAGCGAGCTCGTGCTCCAGGACGTGCATGTGCCCCGCGACGCGGTCCTCCCCAAATCCGCGGGTCTGAAGTCGCCACTGATGTGCCTCACCGCGGCGCGGTACGGCATCGCCTGGGGCGCGGTGGGCGCGGCGATGGCGTGCTACGACGAGGCGGTGAGCTACGCCA
>CAZXKD010000144.1:0-7121 GCA_964641215.1 uncultured Gemmatimonadaceae bacterium | reverse complement strand
TCGAGAACCTGCAGCCGATCAACGCCTACAAGCTGCGGGGCGCCGCCAATGCGGTGGCGCTGCTGTCGAACTCCGAGCGTGCGCGCGGGGTCTGGACCATCAGCGCGGGCAACGCGGGGCAGGGCATCGCGTACGCGGCGCGACGGGCGGGCGTGCCCTGCACGGTCGTCGCGATCGAGACGGCGCCCGCGGCGAAGATCGAGCGCATGCAGGCGCTCGGCGCGAGGCTCATTCCGGTGCCCTACGATGTCGCCTGGAAGGCCCTCGAGGAGCGCGCGTTTCCCGGAGCCGAGGGGACGTTCGTGCATCCGTTCGACGATCACAATTTCATCGCCGGTCACGCGACGATGGGGCTCGAGATACTGGAAGATGTGCCCGACGCGGTCGCGGTCATCGCCGCCATCGGCGGTGGCGGGCTCATCACGGGCGTGGGCAGCGCCCTCAAGGCGCTCAAGCCGTCGATCCGGGTCTGGGGGGCTGAGCCGGAGACGGCCGCTCCCGCGGCGCTCTCGTTCGCCAAGGGATCTCCACAAGCATTCAAGGAATGGAAGGCATCGTTCGTCGATGGTGCCGGCGGCCAGAGCCTGTTCCCCCGGATGTGGGAACGCATGAAGCCGGTAGTAGACGGCTGCATCGTGGTCACCCTCGAGGAGACGAAGCGCGCCATGCGACTCATGGCGGAGCAGGTGCGCGTCATCGCGGAAGGCGCGGGTGCCCTGCCGCTCGCGGCCGCGCTGACGGGGAAGGCCGGTCGGGGCCCGATCGTGGCGATCGTCTCCGGCGGCAACATCGATCTGAAGAAGTTCTTCGAGCTAGTGGACCAGACCAACTGACGCCGAACAGATGATGGTCAACGTGCGCCCGGGTCGGGCCTTCGCGATTGGATGTACCGCGCTCTTGCTGCTTGAGTGTCACGACACCACGGGGCCCACGACCGTCATTGACCTCGCACGACCGTGGGTTGCCGTCGCGCCTGGAGATGCCGGCCTGGACCCGACGCTCCTGGCGCGGGCGAGCGACGCGGCCGCGGGGATCTCCCGCTTCCGAGGCCTCCTTGTCGCACGTCACGGGCGATTGGTCCTCGAGCGTTACTTCGGTGGCGCCGACGGGAGCACGCGCTTCGACGTGCGCTCCGTGACCAAGAGCGTCGTGTCTGCGCTCACTGGAATCGCGCTATCCGAAGGAAGGCTCTCGAGCCTCGACGCCACGGTCGGTGAGTACGTTGGTTCTCCCGACACGCTCGACGCCTCCGACTCGGCAGTGACCGTCCGCGAGCTGCTGACCATGACGTCCGGATACGCCTGGCATGAGACGAGCGGCCCTGACTACAATCTCTGGATTGCGGCGAGCGACCACGTTCAGTTCTTGTTGGATCGCCCCCAGGTCGGCCCGCCGGGACCCTTCACGTACAACTCTGCAGCTGTCCACCTCCTCGGAGTATTGATCCAGCGTGCCGTGGGCATCTCCCTCGCTGCGTTCGCTGATTCCGCATTGTTTCAGCCGATCGGGGTGACGAGCGCGGGCTGGGAAGCGCTTGACAACGGTGCCGTCAACGGGGGGTCCGGCCTCACGCTCACTGGGCGGGATCTGCTGCGCTGCGGCCAACTGGTCCTGCAGGGGGGGCGTTCAGGGACCCACCAGGTGGTGCCCGCGGCTTGGGTGCAGGGGATGACTACGCCGCAATTCAATTGGCGCGAGACGGACGGGCCGCAGGTTGGCGTCAGCTACGGCTACCTCTGGTGGGTGGCTGACGGGCCGCCCGTCAAGGCCTCCTTCGCGTGGGGCTTCGGCGGGCAGTTCATCTACGTGGCGCCCACGCTCGACCTCGTCGCCGTGACGACGACAGACTGGCGCGGGCTGGGCGAAGGACCTCCGGCTGCTGCTCTTGAGGACAGCGTGCTCACGGTGATCGTGAATGGAGTGGTTCCGGCGGCTCGCTGGCACCCGTAACGCACGTACGCGATCTCCCGGACAGGCTCACGCGAGTGAGGTGGCATGCCGTGTTCCGGCGCGTGCCGCGGCTCCTGCAGGACCGCGTGCGACGACCCGCCCGGGATACGGCTCCGCGGCCCCGAGCTCCCGGAGATTCCGCGCGAACCGCACCACCAGCATCCCCAGCATCCCCACCGCGAGGAGCGCGAGTCCGAGGTTCGCTGCAATAGATACAGCCGCGGTCCCCGTTCCAAGGGCGAGCGCGACGTTGGCCCCGATCAGAATCAGCCGGGCCTCCGTGGGGCCGAAGCGCCCGTACCCGAGCCGGAACGCCCCAAAAACCGTGGACTCAAGGTAGACGTTGATCGACAACACGAGGTAGAGCACCACCGCACCGAGCGCGACGCCGAGGTGGACGTAGGGGGAGAGGCCGATGCCCACGCCCACCGCGGCTGTCGAGTAGGCGTCCACCAGATGATCGAGGTAGTAGCCGTAGCGCGGGCGCTCATGGCGGCGCACGCGCGCCAGCGTGCCGTCCAGGCTGTCGCCAACCCAGTTCACGACCAGCATGGCGCTCGCGGCCCATAACCACGTGGCGCTGAAGGAGGACAGGCCATACGCGACGCCGGCGCCGGTCGCGCCGAGGACGCCCAGGACGGTGAGGTGGTCGGACCGCACCCTCGGAGGTAGCCTGGCCGCGATGACGCGGAGCAACCGGCGCTCCGGCTCAGCGAGAAAGAAGGCCAATTCACGCGTGCCGGGGGCCATACAACATCCTTACAATAGGGATCATGAGTAGCACGAACAGGGCGATGATGAGCGCCGAGGGCAGATGGACCGCGACGCCGAGCCAGGCCAGGAGCAGGTAGCGCGGCAGACGCCCCGCGGCGACGGCGCCGCAATAACGGCCGAGCGGGTAGCACGCCGTGAAGGCGAGCGCCTTGAAGGGGAAGAACGGCAGCGGCGTGAGCCCCGAGGCCGCGAGAATCGCGAACGGCGCGCGAGCGAACCAGCGCTGGAGCTGGCCGCGCGCTGCGCCACGCCGCTGCTCGAGCCTGGTCACGAGGGGCACGAACACCGTGTGGTCCACCCAGGCGGCGAGCACCGTGCCGGCCGTGGCGACGAGCGCCGTCGACCAGATGCCGAGCCGGGGCCCGGCCCAAAGTAGGGCGGGCTCGTGCGGCACGACCGCGAGGGCGACGTTCGAGAGGAACGTGTAGGCGAAGAGACCGAGCATCCCGACCAGGCGGTCCGTCACCGCCGTGGAGCCGACAGCCGCAGGAACACGGCGATGAGGAGGATCGCCCCGAGCCATGCCATCGGGAGCGAACGGGAGCTGGAACTGTGGGTGTGTCGGTGCATCGGGCCTCTCCGGGGTTTCGCACGCGCCCGGAAGATGACCCACAGCCCTCAAGCCGATATCAAGACGCGGGGAGGGCTTGCGGAGGTCGGCGAGCTGGACCTTTTCCGCCGCCGTTTCTGGGACAGTCACATCCGCCGCCAACGCGCGGATCGTCCGTGCGGGACCTAGTCACCGAGGGCCAGCGCCACCGGCCTCGCGAGGGAGCCTCGAGGTGATTCCTGGGCGCCACGCCGTGCACAGCCGTCCCACCGCGGGCAGCGCAACCTGGTCGACATAGCCCATCAACCCGTCGAAGGTGCCGCACGCCGCTGCGGCGGCGGTCGAGTCGCGTCGGGCCAGCGTCAGGCGGACGAGCTCGAGGCGCAGCGGCCATAGGGAGGCGAGCAGGCCGGACGGAACGCTGAGCACCGCATAGCGGCGCGTCGCTTCCCGCCAGCGCGCCAACGCGCGCGTCGTGTCGCCAGCGGTGAGGTAACGGCGCGCGTCGAGGTCGAGGGCAAGGCTCACCGCGAGCGGCGCGCTGTCGGCCGCGAGGGCGTGCAGGCGGGTGGCGCGCGCACCACGATCTCCAGGTCGGCCCGCCGTGGCGAGCAACCACTGGGAGACGGGGTCCGTCCCGTCCCCGGGCTCGAGGCTCGCGGCCAAGCGACCGGCCGCTGCATTCGCGTCTCCCAGCCCGGGCAGCCCCGTTGCGCGGGCGAGCAGGACCCAAAGGTCGTGCTCGCGCTGCGCACCCGCGGGCGCAGCAGCGAGCCGCGCCCGTGCGCTGTCCGTCCAGCCGTACCGCAAGTCGGCGGCGATTCCCATGCGCAGCGCACGTTCCCGCTCGGTGGGCGTCGCCGCCCGTGCCTGGAGCGAGCGCAGCACCCGACGACCCGGTCCCTGCCGGTCTTCGTCGCTCCCGAAGGCGGCTGCCTGGACAGCCAGGAACGCCAGGACCTCGAACGGCCGGCGCTCGAGCCCGCGGTTCACGAGGCCGAGCTTCGTCGAGCCCGCCCCGAAGAGCAGCGTGTCGGCGATGCCGACGACCTGCGCCACGACCGACGTCGAGTCGAGCCGCCGGTACTCCGACATGAGGTTCTGCGTCACCTGCCGGTCGCCGCGCAAGTAGGCGAGGGAGATCAGATGCGCGATCGCCGGCGCGAACTGCGGCACGAGATCGCGGACGCGGTTGAACGCGTCCTCCGCCGATTCGAGCCGCTGGCCGTAGAGGGTGCCGAAGTGCGCGTAGAACTCCCCCAGCACGAACCACACGAGCGGCTGGTTGGGGGCGACACGCGTCGCGGCGCGGAACCGCGCCAGCGCCGCATCGCCGTCGCCGCGCTCGAGCAGCTGCGCGTAGCCGTCCAGCATCAGGCTGTCGGCGGGGGAGAGGCCGGTCTGGTGCCGCACGGCACCCTGGAGCGCGGCTTGCACGCTGTCGCCGGTGGGATCGACCTGGGCGATGACGAGCGCGCGCCGGAAACGCGCGAGGGAGAACGCGGTGTCGAGCGCGATCACCCGGTCGTACGCCTCCTCGGCGTCGGCGTAGGCGCCGTTGCGGAATGCTCGCTCGGCGTCCAGATAGGCGACCAGCGCGTCCTTGCCCTGCGGGAGCGTGCCGTAGCGGTTGGGAGCAAAGCTGCTGCCGAGCAGCTGCCCCCACGCGCGGTCCAGGGCATCGGAGATCGCGCCCACCGGCGTGTCCACCCTCGCGCTGCCTTTGGGACGGGGGTCGCCCACCTCGAGTAGCGTGGCGGTGAACTGGACGCGGTCGCCCTGGAACACGGCCTGCCCCTGCACGAAGTAGCGCGCCCCCAGCTCCCGGGCGACGGTGTCCGCTTCGCTGGACGACACCGGGCCCGGCCCCGTCTGCGCCACGACCTTCCCCAGCGACAGCACCTCCTGGAATCCTTCTACCGGTGCGAACCGTCCGATGAAGGTCTCGGCCAGTTGCCGCGGCGACGAGAACGGTGAGGTGCCCAGCACGGAGAACGGCAGCACCGCGATCGCGCGGGTCGCCGGCGCGGCGCGGCACACGATGCCCGCGCGGCAGAGCGCTCGACCTCCCAGACCCACGAGGACGAGGACTGGGAGGGAGAGCGCGACGGTCTGGCGCCACCGGCCGCGGCGCGCGCTGTCCAGTTGCGCCAGCCACGCGCCGGCGGTAGCGGGACGGTCGGCAGGTGCGGGCGCGAGCGGCGCGACGAGAGCCGAGGCGACGCCGCGGGGCAGTCGCGGCACCGCGCCCCGCAGGGCGCGCGTCAGTGCGGGACGTTCTGCCCGCAGGGCGGGCAGCGTTCCGGTCAGCGCCTCGAACGCCACGACTGCCAGCGCGTACAGGTCCGCGCGCCCATCGACGGCGTCACCGCCGCTGAGCTGCTCTGGGG
This sequence comes from uncultured Gemmatimonadaceae bacterium, assembly GCA_964641215.1. GTDB lineage: Bacteria > Gemmatimonadota > Gemmatimonadetes > Gemmatimonadales > GWC2-71-9 > 13-1-40CM-70-15. Next base: position 1,457 of record CAZXKD010000144.1, on the reverse strand, counting down.
CCATGTAGTCGGGCGTGCCGATCGCGGTCCCCGGTGCCGTCAGCGACCCGGCCGGCGGGGGGGGGGCGGCCCGCGCCACGCCGAAGTCGGTGAGTAACGTCCGCCCGGTTCCCTCTTCCTGGAGGATATTCGCGGGCTTGACGTCACGGTGGACGACGCCCCGCGCGTGAGCGAAGTCGAGCGCTCCTCCGATTGCATGCACCACGGACAACACCTCGCCCACGGGCAGGCGTTTGCGCTCGTCCAGCACGGCTTCGAGGGTCCGCCCCTGGACGAACGGCATGATCAGGAAGGAGAGATCCGCGTGCGCCTCGAACTCGTAGACCGGGACGATGTGCGGATGCGAAAGCGCGGCGGCCAATGCTGCCTCGCGTTTGAAGCGGGCGGCACGATTGGCGCTCTCGGCGACCTCGGGCGGGAGGACCTTGATCGCGACCAGGTGGCCCAGTGCGCGGTGGCGGGCACGGAACACGGCGCCCATGCCGCCGCTGCCCGCGAGATCGAGCACCTCGTAGCGCGGCCCGACGGCGCGCTGCACGTCCTTCAGGGCGGGCGTCTCCATGCCGCGCGAAATGTAGGGCCGCTTGCCGCGGGCCGCACGGTGCCTGATACTCCGGTCGCCATGACGAGCCAGGCTGTCGTCGTTTGCCACGTCCTGGGTCCCGCTCGTATCACCGTGCGGGGCGAGGACCCGCCCCCGGAGCTCCTCTGGCGCAAGCACCTGGCTCTGCTCGTGTACCTGGCGCGCAGCCCACGGCACGGCCGGACCCGCGAGCACCTGGTCGGCCTGCTGTGGAGCGACCGTGACGAGAAACAGGCGCGCCATTCTCTGAGCGAAGCGCTGCGCGTGTACCGACGGGTCCTCGGCGACGATGGCGTCGAGGCCGACGTGGACCAGGTGCGCCTCGCCGACGGCGTGCTGGCGATGGACTGCGACCTCTTCGCCGAGCGTCGCGCCCGGGAGGACTGGATCGGCGCGGCGGAGCTGGTGGCCGGCGAGTTCCTCGAAGGCCTCGCCGTGCCGAACGCGAGCGCGTTTGAGGACTGGCTCACCGCGGAGCGCGGCCTGTGGCGCGACCAGTGCCTGGACGTCTTGGTGCGGGCCGCCGAGACGTTGGTGGCGCAGGGCGACCCGGGGCGCGCGGCGGCGCTGGCCCAGCGGGCGCGGGGGATCGATCCGGCCGCGGAGTCGGCGGCGCGGGTGGCGATGCGCGCCCTGGCGCTCGCTGGGGACCGCTCGGGCGCCTTGCGGATCGCCGACGAGCTCGCGCGGGCGTTGGCGGACCGGCTCGCTGTCACGCTGACGCCGGAGACGCGGCGGCTGGCCGATCGGATCCGCGACGGGCGCGTAGGACGCCGCTTCCCCGTCGCCCCTGACCCCGGACGCTCACGGCCACCGCCCATCGCCCCGGCGGCCCCGCTGGCGCAGCCCCGGTCGGCCCGGGGGGCCGTGCGCC
>CAZXKD010000143.1:0-7217 GCA_964641215.1 uncultured Gemmatimonadaceae bacterium | reverse complement strand
ACCACAGCTCGTAGACCTGGTGGATGACGATGAACAGCGTCTCGTCGTGCTCGGGGCCGGGCCGTTGCAGCGACAGCAGCTCATCGAGCCGGAGGTAGCTGGCGTAGGTGACGGGCGAGCCGGGGCGTGGAGCCGAGGACATGGCGAGGAAACTCGCGCCGCCAGGCGTGGTCCGGCAAGTCAGGGCGCATTAGCTTCCGTCCCAGGCCTGTCCTAGGCGTCTGGACGTCTGTGCGTCTGGCCGTCTAGCATTCTGGATGGGTGTCCGAGTGGCTGAAGGAGCCGGTCTCGAAAACCGGTATGCCCGCAAGGGCATCGTGGGTTCGAATCCCACCCCATCCGTAGGCTGGCTTTATGGTGAACGGTCAGAGACGGACAGACGCGCAGCGGTGAGCAGGGAACAGGAGGAGGAATTCCTGCTAACCCTGCACTACTTCCCCGTGTGCGTCTCAGTCCGCGTACCGTGCGTCTGTGACCCAGCTCTACTGGATAGGTGGCCGAGCGGCTGAAGGCACACGCCTGGAGAGCGTGTAAACGGGTAACCGTTTCGTGGGTTCGAATCCCACCCTATCCGTCTCCGTGACCCTTCCCTTCGACTTGCAGGCCGCCGAGCGGCACCTCGCTGCCAGCGACGCGAGGCTCGCCGCGCTCATCGCCCGCGTCGGGCCCTGCGGGCTGCGGGTCGAGGGGCTCACGAGTCCCTTCGCCGCCCTGGTCGAGTCCATCGTCTATCAGCAGCTCACCGGCAAGGCTGCGGCCACCATCCACGGCCGGCTCGTCAGGCTCTACCCCCGTCGACGCCTCACGCCGGAGGGGATCCTCGAGACCCATCCGAGGCGGATTCGCGGGGCCGGCCTCTCTCGTGCCAAGGTCCTCGCCCTGAAGGACCTCGCCACCAAGACCCTCGCCGGCGCGGTCCCACCGTTGCGCGCGTTACGTGCCATGAGCGACGAGGAGATCATCACGCGCCTTACCCACGTCCGCGGGGTGGGTCGCTGGACCGTCGAGATGCTGCTGATCTTCAGGCTCGGCCGTCCGGATGTGCTTCCGGTGACGGACTATGGAGTGCGCAAGGGCTACGCCCGCGTCTTCAGCCGGGGGCGCCTGCCGAGCCCGACACTGCTGGCCAAACGTGGTGAGCAGTGGCGACCCTTCCGCACCGCCGCCGCCTGGTACCTCTGGCGGGCGCTCGAGAGCCCCGCCGGGCGGGCCTGAAGTCCACGTGATCGGCTGGGCCGGCGCGATTACATACTCGGCCGTGCGCACCGCCGGGGCGGTCGGCATGGCGATCCGAGCCCCCCGCCTCGGCGGCCAGCGCTGGGCCGTTCTCGGGCAGGCGCTCGCCGACGCGTGTTACGGCGCCTTCCCGATCGCCTACGTGAGCTATGGCTTCCGCAACGCGCTGGGGCTCCTCTGGGTCCCGCTCTGGGTGTTCGCGGCCGCGTGGGAGGGCGCGTGGTACCTGCGCGACATGCTCGCAGCCGTGGAAGAGGAGGAAGACACGGCGCTGGAGACGATCGAGGCGCCGTGGAAAGCGGTTTGGGGACTCTGCTTCGTGCTGCCGAGTCTGATCGCGGGTGGGATCGTGGCGTTCGATGCCCTGTATCCCAAGCAGTGGACCCTGGCTGGCGAGCCGCCGCCGTTCGCGTGTACCCCGGCCACACTCAAGCCCGGTGACACCCTGACGCTGCGGATGGACATCCCGCATGGCGGCGAGCTGGGGGTGTTCACGCCCCGCGGCCGCTATCTGTATGTCGTGCCGTTCTCGGCCCGCTCGCCGCGGGGAACGCCCGGGTTCGATCGGGTCGCGCAGCTCCGGCTCAGCACCGGGGGGGCGACCGCCGGCGCCACACCGGACGGGCCGAAGCAGCCGATCTTCACCGACTCCGGGACCTACCAGTTCCAGCTGAGCCAGGTGGCGGAGGTCTCGGCATCGCTGGTGTGCCGGGTCGGGTTCGCCCCGGGCCCCAGGTGACCGAGGGCCGAGTGCCCGGCGGCCAGCCCGTCCTCATCGCCGCCGAGCTCAAGAATCTGCTCGAGCCCGCACAGCTCGAGGGCCTCGACGTCACCTGGCTCGCCGCGGCAGAGTCGACGCCGCAGGGCGACTTCGTTGCCCTCGTGCCGCTGCTGTCGCGTTGGGTCGGTGGGACCGAGCTCAAGCGGCTGCCGCAGCTGCGCGTCGTGGCCAACTGCGCCGTCGGCTACAACAACGTGGACGTCGTCGCCGCCGAGATGCGCCGGGTGCTCGTGACCAACACGCCCGACGTGCTGACCGACGCCACCGCCGACCTCACCTGGGCCCTCATCCTCGCCTGCGCGCGCCGGCTGATCGACGGCGTGGACCTGATCCGCAGCGGCACCTGGACGGGCTGGCACCCGGAGCAGCTCCTCGGTCTGGAGCTGAGGGGCCGCACGTTGGGCCTCCTGGGGGCGGGGCGGATCGGCCGGGCGGTCGGGCGGCGCGCGCAGGCGTTCGGGATGACGCTGCTCTACGCCGCGCGCACGGCGAAGCCGGAGTTCGAGCACGAGACCGGCGCCGTCCGGGTGGAGCTGGGGCGCCTGCTGCGGGACAGCGACGTGCTGAGCCTGCACGCGCCCTCGACGCCGGAGACCGTGGGGATCATCAATGCAGAGACGCTGGGCCGTGTGCGGCCCAGCGCGATTCTGATCAATACCGCCCGCGGCGATCTCATCCGGGAAGAAGCGGTCGCCATCGCGCTGGAGGAGGGCCGGCTGGGGGCGGTGGGACTCGATGTCTACGTGGACGAGCCGCGCATTCATCCCCGCCTGCTCGCCGCACCACGGACGGTGCTCCTGCCGCACGTCGGCAGCGCGACGCATCAGACCCGGCGCATGATGGCGGCCCTCGCCCTGGCGAATGTGCACGCCGTGCTGAAGGGCGAGCCCCCTTTGACCCCGGTGTATCGCTAGTCTAGCTTTCAGCCCCGAGATGAGTCGGGCCGCGCGCACCACCGTCTTGGACGCCCGCGCGATGTCGCGGGCGCTTCAGCGTATGGCGGTCGAGATCCTCGAGCTGGCGCACGGCCCCGACGGCCTGGTGCTCATCGGCATCCAGCGACGCGGCGTGGAGCTCGCCGAGCGGCTGGCCAAGCTAATCGAGCAAGCGGAGGGCGTCACCGTTCCCCGCGGCGCCCTCGACATCACCCTCTATCGCGATGACCTGGAGACGGTGGGCCCGAAGCCCCTGATCGGCCCGACGCATTTGCCCGGCGATCTGAGCGGTCGGCACGCGGTCATCGTGGACGACGTGCTGTACACCGGCCGTACCGTGCGGGCGGCGCTCGACGAGCTGGCCGACTTCGGCCGGCCCCAGCGTATCTCCCTCTGCGTCCTCGTGGACCGCGGCGGGCGGGAACTGCCCATCCAGCCCGACGTCGTGGGCAAGCAGGTCAAAGTTGGCCCCGGCGAGCACGTGGAAGTGCAGGTCGAGGAGCTCGATGGTCAGGACGGCGTGGCGCTGGTCCAGAGCGGAGGAGGCGGGGAGGGGAGGCGGTCACCATGACCGCCACGCTGGGGAAGGATCTCATCGGGCTCGAGCACCTCTCGCCCGAGCAGATCCGCCTGATCCTGGACACCGCCGAGCCCTTCAAAGAAGTGTCTGAGCGCCCGATCAAAAAAGTGCCCGCGCTGCGCGGCAAGACCATCGTCAACCTCTTCTTCGAAGCCTCGACGCGAACGCGGATCTCGTTCGAATTCGCGGAGAAGCGTTTGTCCGCGGACACCGTCAACGTGGCCGCCAGTGGCAGCTCGGTGTCGAAAGGGGAGACCCTGGTGGACACCGCCAAGAACCTGGAGGCGATGCGGATCGACATGGTGGTGATCCGCCACCCCTCGTCGGGGGCGGCGCAATTCCTGGGGAAGCGGATCCGCTCCAACGTGATCAACGCCGGCGACGGCAAGCACGAGCACCCCACCCAGGCGTTGCTCGATCTCCTCACCATGCGCGACAAGCACGGCAACATCGCCGGGCTCAACGTGTGTCTGGTGGGGGACATCCTGCACTCGCGGGTGGCGCGCAGCAACCTCTGGGGGCTCACCAAACTCGGCGCGGGCGTGGCGGTGTGCGGGCCGAGCACCCTCATGCCGCGGGGCATCCAGGAGCTGGGCGTCAGGGTGTTCCGGCGCATCGAGGAGGCGATCGAATGGGCGGATGTGCTCAACGTGCTCCGCCTCCAGCTCGAGCGCATGGAGATGGGCTTCATCCCCAGCCTCCGCGAATATTACCGGGTGTTCGGCGTAACGCCGGAGCGACTCGAGCGCGCGCCCCGGGAGATCACCATCATGCATCCCGGGCCCATGAACCGAGGTGTGGAGATCGATTCCCGGGTGGCCGACGGGCCCCACAGCGTGATCCTGGACCAGGTGACAAACGGGGTGGCGGTTCGCATGGCGGTGCTGTACCTGCTGGCAGGCGGCCGCCCGGAGCTGGCCGACGCGGCCAAGCGCGGCGGGGGAGGGGGGGGGGGAACGGACTGATGCAACCGCTGCTGCTGCGCGGGGGCCGGGTGATCGACCCGAGCCGCGGCCTCGACCAGACCGCCGACCTCCTCATCGAGGACGGCAAGATCGCCGGCATCGGGACCGGGCTTTCGGCGCCGGAGGCCACGGTGCGGGAGGTGACGGGGAAGATCGTCGCGCCCGGGCTGGTGGACGTGCACGTGCACCTGCGCGAACCCGGCAACGAGGACGAAGAGACGGTGGCGTCCGGCGCCCGCGCGGCCGTGGCGGGCGGATTCACGGCTGTCTGCGCGATGCCGAACACCGACCCGGTAACCGACAACCAGGCGGCGGTGGGGTTCATCATCAGGCAATCGGTGCGCGCGGGTCTGGCGCGGGTGTATCCGATCGGCGCGCTGTCGGTGGGTCAGAAGGGCGAGCAGCTCGCCGAATTCGGGGAGATGGTGGGGGCGGGCGCGGTCGCGGTGTCCGACGACGGCAAGCCGGTCGTCTCCGGACACCTGATGCGGACGGCGCTCGAGTACGCGCGCACGTTCGACATTCCGATCGCCGACCACTGCGAGGAGCCCACGCTCGCCGCCGGTGGCGTGATGCACGAGGGGCTGGTCGCCGCGCGGCTCGGTCTCAAGGGGATCCCGGCCGCGGCCGAAGAGATCATGGTGGCCCGCGACATCCTCCTCGCCGAGCTGACGGGCGGCCGGGTGCATCTCTGCCACGTGTCGTCGCGGGGCTCGGTCGAGCTCATCCGGCGGGCGAAGGAGCGGGGCAGCGGGGTGACCGCCGAAGTCACCCCGCACCACCTCGCCCTCACCGATCACGCGTGCGAGGATTACGACACCCACGCGAAGATGAACCCGCCGCTGCGTGAGGCGGCCGACGTCGCCGCGCTGCGGGCCGCCCTCAAGGACGGGGTGATCGATTGCATCGCCTCCGACCACGCCCCGCACGCCTACGACGAGAAGGAGGCGGCGTTCGACGACGCGCCCTTCGGCATCGTCGGCCTCGAGACGGCCTTCGGCGTCGCCTACACCGAGTTGGTGCAGGGCGGTGTGCTCACGCTGCCCGAGTTGCTGGGGCGCATGAGCTCGGTCCCCACCCGCGTGTTCGGCCTGCCGGGTGGCACGCTGTCACCCGGCGCGCCGGCCGATGTGTGCGTGCTCGACATCGCCGAGCGCTGGATGGTCGATGCCGCGTCCTTCCACTCCAAGAGCCGCAACACGCCGTTCCAGGGCCGCGCGCTGAGCGGCCGTCCCGTGCTCACGATCGTCGCGGGCCGCGTGGTGCACGACCGGGACGTCGCGCCGCCGCGATGACCGCGCGGGAGGCGGCACGGCGCATGGTGGAGTGTTGCCGCCAGCTCGCCGGGCGGGGCCTGATCGTGGGAGCCGACGGCAATGTCTCGGTACGACTGGGCCCGGATCGCGCGCTGGTGACGCCGCGCGGTCTGATCAAGGCGCTGCTGCGCCCGGCCGACATGGTGGAGGTGGATTTCGCCGGGCGAAAACGGCGCGGGCGCCGCAACCCTACGAGCGAATTAGACTTACATCTGCGGATTCTGCGACGGCGACGCGACGTGGGCGCGGTCGTCCACGCCCACCCGCCCGTAGCGACCGGCTTTGCGACGGCGGGCCTGGAGTTGGATACATTTGCGATGCCTGAGCTTATCTTCCAAGTTGGGCGCGCGCCGCTGGTTCCCTATGGCACGCCGGGCACGCCGGCGCTGGGAGACCGGATCGAGCCTTTCCTCGCCGATCACGACGCGCTCCTGCTGGCGAACCACGGCGCCGTAACGCTGGGCCGCACGCTCGACGAGGCGTGGATTCGGATGGAGAGCCTGGAGCACGCGGCGCGGATCCTGTGGACGGCGCGCACGCTCGGGGAAGGGGGGCGGGGGCGCGTGACCCCGCTTACCAACGAGGCCGTGGAGCAGCTCCGGGCGCTGCGCGCGCGCGCGCAACGGGAGAAGGATGCCTAAAGGGTCGTCCAAGAGCACGGCAGTCATTCAGCGGCTGCTGGAGGAGCGACGCCAGTACGAAGCGTGGCTCGCGCGGCTCGACGCCGCGGGCGACGCCACGCCGCCGTCGGTGCGCACGCGAGTGAGAGCCGACTACGAAGCGCGGCTGATCCAGGTCACCGACGAGCTGAAGGTGCACGCCGATGCGGCACGCCAGATGGTCCTGCAGCGCAAGGAATTCCGCGCGGAGCTCCAAAAAAAGGAAGCGCAGGCCGCCGAGCGGCTGACCGAGACTGAGCTGCGACACGCGGTCGGCGAGTATGACGAGGCACAGTGGAGCCAGGTCCACAAGGACGCGCTCTCGGAACTGGTGTCGGTGCGCGAGGAAATGCAGTCGGTGGACGCCGACATCGCGCAGCTCCAAGAGCTGGACCGGCTGGTGCAGCACAGAGGGGCGGCGCGGCCGGTGGCGGACAAGGCGGCACCGCGCGTGGGACCCCCGCCCAAGACCGCCCCCCCCCCCCCCCCCCCCCCCCCCCAGGGGGCGGGCCGCCCCCCCTCCGAGAAAAAGGCCCCGCCCCCCGGGCGGGCGGTCTCGCAGTCCCGCGCCACGGCGGGGAGCGGGCGCGCCCGTGGAGCGCGACGTGGTAGCGGTCCTCCGTGTAGAGGACCTCCGGGTTGTAGGGGGGGAAGGCGGTCTGGCCTTCCGTCACGTGCTGGCCGGTGACATTCACGGCGAGATTGCGGATCCATCCTTCGACGCGCACGTTGACGTCAGCGACGC
>CAZXKD010000142.1:6017-7226 GCA_964641215.1 uncultured Gemmatimonadaceae bacterium | reverse complement strand
GGGGCCTGGACCGGTTGCGCCGCCGGCCGTCCCGCCGCGACCTCGGGCTCGAAGGTCGGGGGGGCGGGGCGTGAGGGCCGGACCCGCGGCGAGATGACGGCCGTGAGCCGGCCCGTCTCCGGAACGACGCGCACCCGCACCAGCCCCCGGTCGGCCGCGTACTCGAACTCGGTCTCGATCTTCTTGTCGATGTGATCGGCCGCGTCCGTTGGCGCCACCTCGGCCAACAGCGCGTAAATGTGCGCGTCGGTCAGCGGTTGCTTGCTCACCTTCCGCGGCTTGCCATCCTTGACCAGGGTAACGGGCTCGTCGGGCAGCAGATAGAGCTGATCGGCCTGCTCGCGCAGGAGGACGTCGACGAACGGATCGAGACGAGCCGGCATCGGTTACTCCTTGGGGCGCGCGTACAGCACGTGCGAGCGGTTCACGTAATGCATGGCGTCACCAGTGGAGACCGCGAAGAACGGCTCGCGGGAAGCGTTCAGGTAATCGAGCAACCGGGCATGATGGTCGGGGGCCTCGAACAGGGCCACGCCGTCCAGGGTCGTGCCGTTGGCGAGCATGACGTCCAGGGGGATCATCTTGGCGGCCAACAGCCGGTCGGGATCGCTGATCGACGAGGCGTGGGGTACGGTGAGCGAGACCGTGAGCGCCTTGCTCACGAGCAGCACGGCGTCTTTCCCGTCTGCCCGGAAGGGGAAAAACCCCTCCGCACGGTTCAGCATCTCGAGCGGCGTTTCGGGACCGGTGTGCTCTGTCACGCGATCGAACACGAAGATCTCGCCGGTGCGCGAGGCGCCGTGCGTGAGCTGCAGGCGGGCGACCATGCTGGTGCGAGGGAGGGCGAAGCTGGTCATGGCAAGAAGCTAAAGGCGTGCGCGGTGCGCGGTAAGCGGTGCGCGGTAGGCTCTCACGGGGAGGGCGGCGGGCGTTTGATGTCGACTGCATGAACGGGGTCCTAAGGATGCGCGGCGGTCAGGCCAGATTCGTACCCCATGGACAGCTACCGGTCACTCGTCGCCTGGCAACAGGCGCATGACGTCGTACTGTTGGTATTGCGGGGCACGGATACACGAGGGCAGCCGCGAACGTGGGCCTTGTTCGATCAGCTGCGACGCGCGGCAATCTCCATCGAGGCGAACATCGTCGCGGGGTACGCTTTGCGGGGACCGATGCAATTCCGACGCCACCTACGGATCGCCCTCGGTT
>CAZXKD010000142.1:0-5917 GCA_964641215.1 uncultured Gemmatimonadaceae bacterium | reverse complement strand
ACCGCTCACCTCGTCCTGCACTGCACGCTGACCGGCGGCTTGCGACCGCACGCGATCTGGTCGTTCATTCCGCTGACGAGCGGCCCGCAGGCCGTCGTGTGGGCGCCCTCGGTGGCCTGATCCACCGTGCGGCCCGCCGCCTTGGCGCAATTGGACCGCCCATTGAACTCCATGCAGACCTGGCACTCCTGGGTGGCGTGCGCGGTCGTCATGTAGAAGAACAACGCGCCCACGGCGAGCACGATCCCGATCACGAGCAGCTTCTTCCTCATGTCCAGTCCCCCCGTTGAGGTGCGCGGTTGCTCCCGCTCACCGCCTACCGCGCACCGCGCACCTCCAGCTCACCGCGCACCGCGCACCTCCTCCCCCAGCGCCTCCAGCAGCAGGTCGACACGCTCCGGGGTCGCGTTGTAGCCCATCAACCCCACGCGCCAGACCTTCCCCTTGAGGGGCCCGAACCCGCCGGCGATCTCGATGCCGCGCTCCAGCAGACGGCGCCGCACGGTGGCGTCGTCGACGCCGCTGGGGATGCGGATCACGTTGAGCTGCGGCAGCCGGTGTGCGGGCGGCGTGAACAGCTCGAGCCCGAGTCGCGCCAGGCCGCGGGCGAAGCGCTCGTGCGCCGCGCGGTGGCGTGCCCACCGCGCCTCCAGCCCTTCCGCGAGCACCAGCTCAAGCGCCTGCCGCAGGGCGTAGACGCTCGCCACCGGGGCGGTGTGGTGGAAGACGCGCTCCTTGGAGCCGTCCGCCTCGCCCCAATACTGAAACAGCAGGTTGAGATCGAAGTACCAGGTGGGCGGCTTCGTCCGCCGCCGCCGCACCGCCTCGAGCGCCCGAGGGCCGAAGGTCACGGGACTGAGACCGGGCGGGGACCCGATGCACTTCTGCGAGCAGGAGCCCGCCGCGTCGATTCCCCACGCATCGATTTCCACCGGCACGCCACCCAGCGAGGTGACGCAGTCGATCGCGATGAGCGCCCCGTTGCGGTGCGCGATCTCGGCGACCTCCGGCACCGGCTGCCAGGCTCCCGTCGAGGTCTCGGCGTGGACCAGCGCGACCAGCTTGGCGGGCTTCCGCCTGAGCTCCGTCGCGAAGCGCTCGGGAGCAATGACCTCGCCCAGGGCGGCCTCGACGACCCGGACCGTCACGCCGGCGCGCGCCGCCATCTCGGCCAGGCGCTGGCCGAAATAGCCGATCACGCCGACGACGCACTCGTCGCCCGGCTCCAGCAGGTTCACGAGGATGGTCTCGAGGCCGCCGGTGCCGGTGGCCGACATCGGGATAGTGTGATGGTTCGTGGTGCGAAACACCCGTCGCAGCATCGCCATCGTCTCGTTCATGACCTGCAGGAAATACGGGTCGAGATGGCCGACCAGGGGCATTCCCAGGGCCCGGGTGACGCGCGGGTCGACGTTGGCGGGGCCGGCCCCGAAGAGCTCCCGTGGGGGTGCCGGCGGGGCCGGCGGCTCGCCCACCGATTTCTGGTGCAGTACCTTAGCGTTCATGCCCAACAGTAACGCGTCCACGCCTTTGCCTACAGCCTCCGTCCCCCCTCCAACCAAGCGCCGGTCGTCGGCATCCTAGCTTCAGCCGGCCCTCGCGACCCGGAGCCCCGCATTCTGACGGACGATCGCCCGCCTCCCTCGCCTCAGGCCGTCCCGCTTCCCCCCCCGCCCCCACCTCGACCAGGGGTGACGGAGGCCGTGCGCCGGGCGCAGGCCGGCGACGAGTCGGCGTTCGAAGGGCTCTACCGGGAGTGCGCCGGTCGGGTGTACGCGCTGTGCCTGCGGCTCACCGGGAGCGCCGCCGAAGCCGAAGAGCGCACCCAGGACGTCTTTGTTCGCGCCTGGCAGCGCCTCAGCTCGTTCCGGGGGGAGAGCGCGTTCCCCTCGTGGCTGCATCGGCTGGCGGTGAACGTGGTGCTGGCCGACCGGCGCGCGACCCGGCGGCGTGAGCAGCGGGTCCGCCCCGCGGAAGACCCGGCCGCGCTCGAACGGCCCGGCCGGCCGGTCAGTGCGGGATTGGGGATCGACCTCGAGCGGGCCATCGCGGCGCTGCCCGAGGGAGCGCGGGAGGTGTTCGTGCTGCACGACATCGAGGGGTATCGCCACGACGAGATCGCGGCGCTCGCCGGGATCGCCGCGGGCACATCCAAGGCACAGCTGTTCCGGGCACGCCGGTTGCTGCGGGAGATGCTGGAGCGATGAGCCACCACGAGCCCGACGCCGAGTTCCAGGACTTGCTCGCCAAGGCGCGCGCGCTGCCGCGCAGCATCGAGCCCCCGCGGGATCTGTGGCCCGGGATTCACGCCAGGATCAAGGCAGGGAAAGCTCGCAGCCTCCCCTTCCGTCGCGCCCTGGCCCTCGCGGCGGCGGCCGTGCTGCTGCTGCTGGTAGGACGCAATCTGATTCCCCGCCGCGCCGGCTGGGTGATCGAGCGGCAGACGGGGCGCCCGGTGGTCGGCGCCACAGCGCTCGCGGGTGCGGGAACGGTGCGGGTCGGGGAATGGATCGTCACCGACGACTCCTCGGTCGCCGTCGTGCAGGTGGGCCGCATCGGGCGCGTCGAGGTGAAGCCCGGCTCGCGGGTTCAGGTCCTCGCCGCGCGGCCCAGCGATCATCGGCTCGCGCTCGCGCGCGGCACCATCGACGCCCAGGTGGACGCGCCGCCGCGGCTGTTCTTCGTGGAGACCCCGTCGGGGACGGCCGTGGATCTGGGGTGTGCGTACACGCTCGAGGTGGACTCGCTCGGCGACAGCTGGTTGCACGTGACGGGCGGGTACGTCGAGCTCCAGTGGGGCGGGCGGCGCTCGATCGTGCCGCTGGGCGCCATCGCGGAAACGCGGCCCGGCGTCGGGCCCGGCCTGCCGTACATGGCAGACGCACCGGCCGCGCTGCGCCGGGCCTTGGAAGCCTTCGACTTCGGGCGCGGCGGGGTGGCCGCGGTGCGCGCCGCCCTCCCTGCCGCCCGGCCGCAGGACGCGCTCTCACTGTGGCACCTGCTCTCTCGCGTGGACTCCGCCGCGCGCGGCCCGGTCTACGACCGGCTGGCCGCTCTCGTGCCCCCACCCCCCGGCGTCACCCGGGCAGCCACGCTGGGGCTGGAGCCGGGCGCGCTCGCCACCTACTGGAACACGATCCGCCGCATCGCCTGGCGCCGGGAAATCCTGCGCGGCGTCCGCGACATCGATCCCCGCACGGGAACCGTGCGACCCATTCCAACCTCCCCGGGCGCCTCGGCATCTCAGCGGTAACCCGTTCCGACGAGGTTGCCATGCTCCACCGTCTTCGCGCCCCCGGTCTCGCCGCCGTCTTCTCCATCCTCACCGCCACTCCGGCCCTGGCCGTCTGGCCGGGCCCGCCCTGGATCTCGATCGAGATCCCGGCCAACCCCTACGACGCGGCGACCCGTGGCGCGTTCCTCGTGGTGCACGCCTTTCATCACGGCACGCCCGTTAGCTTCCCCGTCGAAGGCACCGCCGAAGGCATCGTCAACGGTGAGCGCCGCTCGATCAAGCTCGAGTTCACACGCACCGGGCAGGACGGGGCCTATGCGCTGCGTCGGCAGTGGCCGTCAGAGGGCACGTGGACGCTCGTGGTCCGGGTCGTCCAGGGGGAACAGAGAGAGTCGGGAGCCGCGACGGCGCTCGTCGAGCTGGGGTCGGCAGGCGACGTGGCGTCGGTGAGCGTGCCGACGCATCGACGGGGCGAATGGACCATCCCGTCGTCCGTGTCGATGGCGGACGTGGATGCGGCGCTGCGGGCGCGGGCGGCGCTCCTGGCGCGGAAGAGCTAGGAACTCACGCCCTCAGGCTCTCCGGCGTTCGTCAACCAGAGGCGCTCACGGCTGGGGTCGTGGTCGAGCAGCTCGATGGCCCGGCCCCACTCGACCAGCGTCTCGAACAGTGCCTGGGCTGGAATGAAGGGGAAAAAGATCGTGAGGTCCTCGAGCAGATCCGTGTCCTCGAGCTCCCCTTCGCTCTGCCGCAGCATCTCCAGCACCCGTGCGAACAGCGGATGTTGCTGGAGCCGGGCCCGTAGCGCCGCCTTCCGGTCCTCGAGCGCGACCGTGCTCAGGTGTCGTCCTTCGGGCGTGAGCTGCACGACGTCACCCGGCGTCGTCACGTAGCCGAGCTGCTCGGCGGCGTGCGCGACGGCGGTCATCCGATCGTAGTCCACGCTCAGGCCCTCCGCGAGCTCGAACACGTCGCCGCGGCTCTCGGGCCGGCGAGCCAGGTGATCGAGCAGGCCCGTCACCTCGGCGACGTGCACGCGCGGGAACGGGATGAGCCGCGGCGTGGCGGCGGCCGCGGCGGCCGGCTTCACCTCGGGCAGCAACGTGTCGGTGAGGACGGCGTGCAGCCGCTCCACCATGGCGGCGAAGTCGGCGCTGCGCTCCTGGCGCGGGTAGGGGAGGGAATTGGCGATCTCCGCCCGCACGGCCCCGGGGTTGATGCCCATCACGAAGATCCGCCCCGCCAGAAACACCGCTTCCTCGATGCTGTGGGTCACCACGACCAGACTGCTGACTTTCGTCGCGCCGTCGCGCCAGATCGCGATCACCTGCGAGCGCAGGTGCTCGGCGGTGAGCGGGTCCAACGCTCCGAACGGCTCGTCCATGAACAGCAATTCGGGCTCCACGGCGAGCGCCCGGGCGAAGCCCACGCGCTGCTTCATGCCGCCGGACAACTCCTTGGGGTACGCGTTGGCGAACCCACCGAGCCCGACGAGGTCGAGTGCGTGCTCGACCGCCGGCGCGCTCTCCCCGCCCGTTGCCCCACGGGCCTCCAGGCCCATCGCGATGTTCTGGGCCACTGTGAACCACGGCAGCAGCGCGAACGACTGGAACACCATGCCCGCGGAGCCGAGCGGACCGGCGAGCGGCTCGCCGCGATAACGCACCTCGCCGCTCGTCGGCCGCATCAGCCCGATCAGGATCCGCAGCAGCGTGCTCTTCCCGCACCCCGAGGGTCCGACGAACGCCACCACCTCTTTCTCCCGGACGGTGAGCGAGATGTCGCGCAGCGCCTCCAGCTCCTGCCCGTTCGGCTGCCGGAAGCGGTGCGTCAGGTTGCGCGCCTCGAGGAGCACGGGAGGTGGGGAGGAGGGGGGAGTGAACCTGGCGTCGATCATTGCGTGAGTCCAAACCGGGTCTGCGCCAGCCTGGCGAGCGGTCGCCAGACGGCGCGGTTCCAACCGACTACGACGCCGCTCATGACCAGCACGCCGCCGGCGAGGAGCGGGAAGTTCGCCCGCTCGGTGGCGAGGCTGATCAAGCTGCCGAGGCCCGTCGTGGTGCGCGCGGAGCTGCCTTGCTGGACGTATTCGGCGACGATCGCGGCGTTCCACGCGCCGCCCGCCGCGGTGATCCAGCCGGTCACCAGCGCGGGAAACGCCACCGGGACGTAGAGCTTGCGCCAGGACTGCCAGGGCGGGAGTCGGAACGCGCGCGTCGCCTCGACCAGCTGGCCCGGCACGGCTTCCACCGCCGAGATGACGTTGAAGAGGATGTACCACTGGGCCGAGAGCACCATGAGGGCGACGGCGCCCACGCCGAGCGGCGTGCCCAGCCGGTCCAGGAGGAGCACCACGATCGGGAAGAGCATCGGCGCGGGGAACGACGCGAGGAGCTGGATCACCGGCGCGAGGGCGCGCGCGACCCGTGGCGACTTTCCCACCCAGATTCCCACGGGAAGCGCCCACAGGGTGCTCAGGGCCACCGCGCTCATCACGCGCAGGAACGTCAGCCCGGCCGCGCCCGCGATGGTGCCCCAGTCCGCGCGGCGCAGGTCGGCCAGCAGGCGGCCGACCCGGTAGAGGCCGGCGACGGCGCCGGCCGTGAGCGCAAGCAGCGCCAAGACGAGCGCCAGTCGGAGGAGCCACCCCGCGAGGACAGCGGCGCGCCGCGGCCGCAGCAG
>CAZXKD010000141.1:0-7332 GCA_964641215.1 uncultured Gemmatimonadaceae bacterium | reverse complement strand
GGGGGCGGTCGCGGTGAGCCCGTGCCCCCCCCCGGCCCGCCCCCGCCCCCGCGCCCCCGACTCCCGAAACCGAGCGAGACGCCAAGCGCGACGCCCAGCCCCTGGCGTCCATGGCCGGGCCGCCAGAATCCGCGGGGACCACGGTCCTCCAGGCGCCAGCGCGCCTCAGCCACGAGCGCGAAGCGAGGGGCAGGCCGCCACTCCAGGCCACCTCCGGCGCTCCACAACGCGCCGAGCTCCTGGCGGGCGGTGTCGGTAGAGAGCCCGAGCTCGACGCCGACCAGCGCGTAGGGACCGAACGTCGCGCGGTGGCGAAACGCCTGCAACTCGTACCCGAACCCGTAAAACGCACGATGCCGGCCCAGGCTGTCGTTCACCACGACGGTGACCCCGAGACCGTGCGTGAAGATCCCCAGCGGCGTGCTGGAGCGGAATTCGTAGCCGGAGGCGTCATTGCCGCTCAGCCAGCGGCCGTAGAGGGCCTCGATGTTGCGGCGCTGGGCCGCGAGTGTGGCGGGCAGAAGGGCGGCCAGCAGGCCCCCTCCACGCAGGAAGTCAGTCCGCCGCGGCAACCGCAGCCCGCTCCTCGGAGGCGCGGGGAGCCATGCGGTGAGAGAGGAGGTGGGGGACCCGTCGCATCAGGCGGACCCACGCCCAGAGGGCGCCGAACCCCGATACCGCAGCGACGCCGAGGGCGCTGCCGAGCATCAGGAGCGGGTGACTGAGGCGCACGCTCACCAGGGCGCCGAGCCACAGCCCGAAATACGAAGCCCCCCACGCCACGGCGGGCGTGAGGAGCCATCCGACGACGACCAGCAGGTGAGCCAGCCAGCGGGGCATCCCCGTGCCTTCCGGGCTCACGCCTTCCGGGCCACGGCGGCGACGGCGAGCACCGTGAGTGACAGCGCGAACCCGGCTCCGGCGGTGACGGGCAACATGACCGGAAAGCCGGCAATGCGCGCGATCACCGCGATGAGTGCCGCGCCCGCCACCACCGGCACGGCGACGCTGCGGAGCGTGGGGTTGCTCTCCCCGCGAGCGGCGCGGCCGGCGATGAGCATCCCTCCCTGCCACGCGACGAAGGTCCCCAGCATCCACCAGATCGGCAGATACCACCAGGTGCTGAGGCCGCCGACGGCGTCCCACGTCCAGGGATAGATCGTGACGAAGTGATTGGCGGGCCGCAGCACCGCGATGTCGATGGCCATGAACACGATCGTCCCCCACAGCCCCACGGCCGCCGCGCCCGCGATCCCGTCGGGGCCGCGCGCGGCCACCCATTGCGCCGGGAGGAAGCTCACCAGCGTCGCTGTGGCCAGGACCACGATCGTCCCGACCACCTCGCGACCGAGCCCGGCCGGGATCGCGCGGTACAGCGCCGAATAGACGAGCACGGCGAGGGCAGTCGCCAGTCCCACCTTGGCGCCGCTGAGCATGACGGTCCGGAAGTCAGAGCGATCCACCACTGCGGGCGGCTGTGATGCCGTGCCGGTCGTCATGCTGGGGAGTCTCCTGAGGTGAGGGAGCGCGTGAGCTAAATGTAGCAGTCCCAACCTAGCGGGCAAACACCAGCAGGACCGTGACGTCGGTGATCGCCCAGGCGGCGAGGGCCCGATACATGCCGCGTTGTTGTCGCGCCGTCGTCCAGCGCGCATGCCCCACGCGCCACGGAAGGAGCACCATCAGCCACGCCGCCAGCGGCACCAGCAACACCGCCGTCCAGCCGCCGATCGCCAACCGGTTTGCCGCCGCGCCCAACAGGCCGAACGCGAGCAGGATGGAGACGATCGCGATGTCGAGACTCGGCCGAGTGCCGAGGATCAGCGCGAGGGTGCGGTCGCCGCGGCGCCTGTCCTCTTCGAGCTGATACAACTGCGTCAGCGGATAGAGCCCGGCGAACAGCGGGCAGAAGGCGAGCAGGATGAGCGCGTGGCCAAGGTCGAGGGGGCGTCCCGTGGCCGCCCAGGCGGCGTACGGGGTGAGCGACCCGAACCCCCACATGTTGATCACCCAGTCGACGCCGGCGACCGCCTTGAATCGGAACGGTGGCACGGAGTACAGCACCGACAGGACGAAGCAGATCGCGTAGTCGATCTGGAACGCGGGTGGCAGGGTGAGGGCGAGCAGTTGGCCGCCGGCGAGCAGGGCGACGCTGCACGCGAGGAGGTAGCGCGGCAGCTGCGGCGGCGCGATGAGGTAGCCGATGTCGCCCTCGTCTTTGTCGAAGACGCTGTTGATGGCCAGCGTGCCGCCGTTCAGGAAGACCACCCACAGGACGAGCGCCCACAGCGCCGCCCCGACCCGCTCCCCGCGCAGCGCGCCCGGCCAGCCCACCGCCAGGAAGTACCCCAGCGCGGTATGCCCCGCCATGATCGGCCACTCGGCGGGGCGCAGGTGAAGGACGTACGAGAAGAGGTCGCCGGGGAGCAGGCGATAGCCCCAGCGTCGCCAGGCGTTCAGCGCCCGGGCGTCGCTCACCACGACAGGCCGAGCGCCTGCGCCGCGAGTTGCAGCCCGGTCAGGGTGAGGTCGGGGTGCACCGACTCGATCTCCTTGGCGAGCGGGGCCACCAGGTCGGCGAGCCCGCCGGTGGCGACGACGAGCGGCGTCTGGCGACCCGGCCATTCGGCTTTGATGCGGCGCACCAGACCGTCCACCGCGTCCGCCGCGCCGAGGAGCACCCCGGCGCGGATGCAGTCCTCGGTGCGCCGCCCGATCACCCGCTCCGGCGCGGTGAGCTCCGTGGCGGGGAGCTTGGCGGTGCGCGCGATCAGGGCGTCCGCCGCCGTGCGCACGCCGGGCATGATGACGCCGCCGATGAAGCGGCCGTCGGCCAGGATACAATCGAAGGTCGTGGCGGTGCCGAAATCCACCACGATGGTGTCCCGCTTGAAGCGGGTGGAGGCGGCGAGGGTGTTCAAGATCCGGTCGGCCCCGACCGTGAGCGGCTCGTCCACGTCGAGGGTGATGGGGAGCTTCGAGCGGCCGTCCACCACGGCGGGTATGCGACCGGTGGCGCGCTCCACGGCCTCGAGCACCGCCTGCGTCACCGGCGGCACCACGGAGGCGACGATCGCCGCCCGGACCTCGTCGGGGGAACGACCGGCCTGGGTCAGGTAGGCGGTCAGGGCGGCAGCCCACTCGTCGGGGGTGCGGACCGGCAGCGTGGTCAGGCGCCAGTGGGTCTCGAGCTGTGCGCCGCGAAACAGCCCGACCTTCGTCTCGGTGTTGTTGATGTTCAGGGTGAGGAGCATGAGCGCGCTAAGATAGACGGCCTCGTGCAGCGTCGCCACGCCATCCCCGGTCAGGCGAGCTCGACATGTCCCTCACGGATTCCCGCGGTGGCGACGCCGGTGTCGACCAGCAGGGCGCCATCGACCCGGACGCCCACCGCGCGGCCGAACATTGGCGCGCGCAGCTGGCGGCCGCGCAGCCAGTCGCGCTCGGCAAACACCGCGCATTCGGCGTCGGTCAACCGCAGCCCGTGGGCCGTCAGCCGGGTGAGCGCCGGCACCAAGCCGTCGAGGACGTCGAGGCGCCGCACGCCGGGCACGAACTCGCTCAGCGCAGCCGCGCGGTCGGTGAGCCCCGGGGGGATGGCGTTGGCGACGTTGACCCCGATCCCCAGCGCGAGCCATTGCAGCTCGTCACCCTGCCACCGCCCTTCGCACAACGTGCCGGCGAGCTTGCGGCCGCGCTCACCGACCACCACGTCGTTGGGCCACTTGAGGCGCGCCAGCGACCGCCCCGCTCGCTCGTCCACCACGTCCGCGAGCACCAACCCCGCGCGGAGCGAGAACGCGCTCAGGTCGGTCCGTGCCGGTCGGAACAACATGCCGAGCCAGACGCCGCCGGCCGGCGACTGCCAGGTACGGCCGTCGCGGCCCCGCCCCTCCGTCTGCTCCTCGGCGAGCACGACCGTGCCCGCCGGTGCGCCCTGGGCGCCGAGATCGTGGATCGCGTCCAGACTGGAGGTGAGCCGGTGGAATACGCCGCACTGCGGCACCCCCCACCGCTGGGCGAGACGAGAGGCGGGGACGCCGTCCAGCTCTAGCCGCGCCATAGAGCGTACAGGATGGTAAAGATGCCGGTGATCCAACAATAGGGCGCGAAGGCGTAGAAGCGACCTCTGGTGATCAGCGCGACCAGGAATCGAATGGCGAACACGCCGCTCACGAGCGCGACGAGGCATCCGGCAGCGAGCGGCAGTGCGCCGACCGCGCCGACATTCACGCTCATGTGCCGTCCCTCGATGAGCGCGGCGCCGAGGATCGCCGGAATCGAAAGCAGAAAGCTGAACTCCGCCGCGGGCCCGAGCTCGAGGCCCGCCCACAGCGCCGCACTCACCGTACACCCGGACCGGGACATGTGGAGCAGCACGGCGGAAGCCTGGCCCAAGCCGACGATGGAAGCGGTCCCCGCCGTCGGACGCGGGCGCACGCCGCGGCGGCGACGAGTGGACCAGAGCAAGACCCCGGTCAGAAAGAACCCGATGCCGACGTAGACGAGCGTGTGGAAGCGCTCTTCGAGCACCCGATGCAACAGCACCCCGACGAGGCCGGCCGGAATCGTGCCGAGGACGAGGTATCCCACGTACCGCAGGTCGTCCGGCTGCCCGCGCAGCGCGCCCACGGCGATCCGGCCAAGCCGTTGTCCGTAGACGAGCAGGACCGAGCCGAGCGTCGCGACGTGCAGCATCACCTCGACGAACACACCGGGCGTCTTCACGCCCGTGAGCGCTTCGATCACGGCGAGGTGACCGGAGCTCGATACCGGCAGGAACTCCGTGAGCCCCTGCACCAGCCCGAGCAGGATGCCCTGCCACAGCGTCACGCCGGCCTCCCGAGCACGAGCGCCACGATGCCCACCACCATCGCGAGCTTCAACGCCAGGCTGACCCGCCCGATTCGCCCACGGCGCAGGCGCATGGCCGCGAGCAGCGCCACCAGCTGCGCCACCGCGGCGGCCGCAAAATAGACCCCCCGATAGCCGGCGGCCCAGGGCAGCAGCAGGCTTGCCAGCACGAAGGTATCGAGCACCATCGCGGCGAGGACGGCCGCCCGCGCCCGGCCGAGCCGGATCGGCAGCGTGCGGCGGCCGATCAGGCGGTCGCCATCCTCGTCCTCGAGATCCTTCACCAGCTCACGGCCGAGATGAATCCAGGCGGCCAGCAGCCAGGGCACCACGCCCCGGGCCGGGCGCCCCACGGAGAGCGCCCCGTAGAACAGCGGCAACCCCGCAATGGCGGCGACCGCGAGATTCCCTACCGCGCCACGCGGCTTGAGGGCCGGCGAGTAGGCTGCCATCACGGCGAGGGCGAGCAGCCCGACCAGGACCGGGCCGCCGCCCGCGAGCGCCGCGGCGGTGACGCCGAGCAGGGCGCCCAGGAACGCGCACAGCTCGCCGGTGCCGCGGCCCAGCCGGCCGGCGGCAAGCGGCCGCCCGCCTCCCGGTCGGTTCACGCGGTCGGCCGCGACATCCCAGAGGTCGTTGAGCGCGTTCCCCGCCGTCCCGAACCCCACCGCGGCGAGCGCGGCGAAGACGAGGACGTGCGTGACGGTGATCTGCCCGAGGGCGATCCAGCCACCGGCGAGGACCCCGGCGGCCGCGACGAGCAGGTTGTGGACGCGGACGAGCCGCAGTACGTCAAACACGCAGGACGTCCTCATACAGGTGCTCGTAGCGGGGCACAATCCGATCGGCGGCGAATTCGAGCGCGCGTCGCGCCGCGGCCTCTTTCAACCGCGTGTGCAGCGCGGCGTCGCGCAGCAGGCGGAGGGCATGGGCGATCATGCCGTCCACGTCCCCCACCGGCGTGAGGAAGCCCGTCTCCCCGTCCACCACGACCTCAGGCAGGCCACCGACGGCGCTGGCGAGGACCGGCACGGCACAGGCCATCGCCTCCAAGGCGGCGAGCCCGAAGGATTCGGTCTGGGACGGCAGCAGAAACAGGTCGCCGCCCCGCAGGACGTCGGCGACGTTGTCCACCTTGCCCAGGAAGCGAACCTCGCGGCGCAGGTCGAGCCGATCGGCCTCCTGCTCGGCGGCGTCGCGGTCGGGGCCGTCTCCCACCAGCACGAGCGTGGCAGGGAGCTGGCGCCGGACTCCCGCGAACACCCGCACCACGTCGGTCACCCGCTTGACCGGCCGGAAGTTCGAGACGTGCACGAGCACCTTGTGACCGGCCGGAGCGAGCGCGCTGCGCCAGGTGTGGTCCCCAGGACCGGGGGGGAGGGGGGGATGATACTCGGTGGTCGAGACGAAGTTCGGGATCACTACCACGTCACACCCGGTGCAGCCGAAGGCGCGATAGGTCTCGTCCCGCAGGTAGGTCGACACGGCGGTGACGCGGTCCGACTGCTCGATCGAGAACTTGGTGATCGTGAAGTAGGAGGGATCCTGACCCACCAGGGTGATGTCGGTCCCGTGCAGGGTGGTCACCAGCTTGAGATCGCGCTCGGGCTTCAACATCTGCTTGGCGAGCCACGCCGCGGCCGCGTGGGGAATCGCGTAGTGCGCGTGCATCAGGTCGAGCCGCTCGCGCATGGCGACTTCGTGCTGTTTCACCGCCAGCGCCATCGCGTACGGTGAGGATTGCTCGAACAGGGGATACTCGGTCTGCGCGACCTCGTGGAAGGTCACGCGCTCCGCAAACCCCCGCAGCCGGAACGGGCTGGCGTAGGAGATGAAGTGCACCTCGTGCCCCCGCCGCGCGAGCTCGAGCCCGAGCTCGGTGGCGACGGCGCCGGAGCCGCCGTAGGTGGGATAGCAGGTGATGCCGATGCGCAAGGGGGAGCCGTCAGCCGTCGGCCATCAGCAGTCGGGGTTCATGGTGCGCCACCGTTCCTGGATCATCCCGGCCAATGTGTCCGGATCCGGGCTCGCGTCCAGCGTCCAGACGACCTCGGGCTGACGGCTGACGGCTGATGGCTGAGGGCGTAGCTGGTTCCTGAACCACGTCTCCTGCCGTTTCGCATAGCGCCGGGTGGCGACCACGATCGCCTCGCGCAGCTCGCGCTCGGGCAGCCGCCCCAGCAGCATCGCGACGACCTCGCGGTACCCCACGGCGTCGAGCCCCGGCGCGTCCGCCGCCACGCCGCGGGCCAGCACGCCCTGGACCTCCCCCACCAGACCCGCGGCGAGCATCCCATCCACGCGCTCGCCAATGTGCCGGCGCAGCGCCTCGCGCGGCAACGTCAGGTGAATGTACCATGGGCGCATCACGCCCGTCTCACGCGCCTGCCGCTGCCACCACGAGAGCGAGCGACCGGTGAGCAGCGCCACCTCGACCGCCCGGGCGGCCCGCTGGCGCCCGCCGCCGGCGTACCGGGG
>CAZXKD010000140.1:0-7405 GCA_964641215.1 uncultured Gemmatimonadaceae bacterium | reverse complement strand
GGCGAGGGCGAGGAGGCGCATGGCCTTCATGGTGTGATCCTCTCGAGAGTCGCGTTAGAAATTGAACTGCGCTTGCAGGAGCCCCTGGTTGCGTGCGGTGGCGCCGCTCTGGAACGACACGCGATCAAGGTCCGCGAGCAGCCGCACGTTGGGGGAGAGCTGGTAGGAGGCGCCGCCAATCAGGCGAGTCTGCTTGTTCAGGGCGCCACCGGCCTGGGGATCAGTAATGTCGACTCGGCCGATAACGGCGGCCTTTGATTTCGGAAAATGGTACACGCCGAACGCGCTGTAGACGTGGCCGTTGGAGCGCCCGGCGGGGATGCTGCCGCTGGCGGCGCTGAGGCTGTCCTTCGTCAAGGCCACCTCGGCGGCAAGGGTAAGCTGTTTCGAGCGGTACGACACCATACCGAGCCAGCGCTGCCGGTCATTGGAGGGAAGCGTCCGCTTGCCATACTGGCCGTACACTGTGATCCGCAGGCCCCCCACTCGGCTCGAGTCGTCGGTATCCATGACCCGGGCCGAGACACGGCCGATGACGTCCTTGCGCAGATCCCCGGTGCCACCGCTGTAGTTCTCGCCGTTCACGACCGTGATCTGCGCGTTCACCTTGTCCGGTCCCCACTTGCCGTCGATGCCGGCGCCGAAGTCTGCGGAAGACACGTAGCCGCCCCGCTCCATGGCCATCTGGCCCTGCATCCGGTAGTCCCACAGCGCCTCTTCCCAGTCGAGCAGCGGCGTGTGGATCTCGCCCAGCTTGAACGTCAGCGCGCTGCCCGTGGGCGTGTAGGCGAAGTAGGCGTACTTGATCCGATAGGTGCGCGAGCTGTCGCCGGTGGCCCCAGGGGGGTTGTAGATGTCGGCCGTGATGCGGGTGTAGATGCCGCCGCTGAAGCGCCCGATCACGTTCACGTAGGCCCGCTTCACGTCGAAGTTGTCGAAGTGCAGGGGGGCGTCCTGATAGGTGAACTGGGTGTAGCCAAGGAAGCCTACCGTGACCTGGGGCGGCGGGGCCGGCTGTTGCGCGACGAGCGAGGCGGCGCTGATCGCGGCGGCCGCGGAGAGGAACAAGGTCCGTCGGTACACGCGAGTCATATGGGTGATCCCTCCATCGAACGACGGTTGAGGTGAGTCGCACTGCGCTGCATGGGGAGAAGCAAGCCTCCCCGCGTCACGGGCCCACGCCTTCGGTGTAACGGTCGCGTCACGAGTTCTAGAGGAGCACTGCGGCGGCGAGTGCCCCGGCAAGGCCCAAGGCCGCCCCGGCGACCACGTCGCTGACGTGGTGCATGCGGAGCGTCACGCGCGACGCGGCCACGAGGGCGGCGAGGGGCAGGAGGACGGGGGCGAGCAGCGGCGCGTGGAGCGCCACGGTGGCGGCGACCGCGGTGGCGGCCGCGGCGTGCCCCGACGGGAACGAGAATGGATCGGGAAGCGCGACGAGGGCCAGCGGTCGGCCGGAGGCGTCGCAGGGACGCGGCCGCGCGACGGCGCGCTTCAGGACCTGAACGGCCACGTGCGACAGGGCGTTGGCCAGGAGCACTGCGACCCCGAGACGATGCGCGCCGCCGGCCACGAGGGCTGTGCCGATTCCGATGCTGACTGGTGCCCCGCCCAGGTGGGTGAGCCGGCGCATCATGCGGGTACCAAGTCGGGGGTGCGAGTGAACGCCTCGGTCAGCGGCCGGCCTTCGTAACTGGCCGGCACCTCCAGGCCGAACAGCCAGAGGGCGGTGGCCGGGACGTCGAGGAGCGAGACCGGTCGCGTGAGCTGATGGCGCCGGGTGACGCCGGGACCCGCGGCCACGAGGGGAATGTGGTCGTTGACGGGATGAGGCGCGTCGTGGTCTCGCGGATCCACACCACCGCCGCCGTGATCGGCCGTGATCAGGAACACCGTATCTTCGGCCCAGGACGCCAGGGCTCCGATGGCGGCGTCCACCTCCGCGGCCGCCTCGAGATACGGCGCCGACATCCAGCCGTGCGCGTGGCCGGCACGGTCGCAGTCTGGCAGATACAGGAACAGCAGCCGATGCTCACGGCGGCAGAGGAGCTTGTGGGCGGCGAGCGCGGCCCCCCGGGCCCGGCTGCCGTTCGTGACGAGCCGCGCCACGCCCGCTGCGGAGGCGAGCGCCCAGGCCACGGGATACGCGGCGGGGCCGAGGTCGCAGGTCACCACGTCGGTGGAAACCCTGGCGCGCCGGAGCTCGCGGGGCACCGTCCGCAGACTGCCGACGACCGGGAGGAAGCCGATCCCGGGCTCGACGAGGCGGTGGGTGCGCGGACCGACGCCCGTAGCCAGCGAGGCGAGCGCGGCGACGGTCGCGCTGGGTCGGACGGTGCGGGCGTGCAAGGCGAACGTGAAGACGTTGCTCAGGGCGTCGAGCGACGGCATCACACTGGGGGAGATGGCGTCGGGGCGCAGGCCGTCGGCGAGCACGATCACTACGCGGCGCATGCGGCGTCTCCGGATCCGGGCACCGAGGCGGGGCTGCTCACCACGGCGTACTGGACGAGGAGCTCCTGGTTCTCCCCGTCGGCGTCGCGCTCGGTGGCGCGCTGCCGGGCCGCGAGGCCGAACGCTCGGCGATCGCTCGTGCCTCGCACCAGCCAGGACAGCGCGGCCAGGAAGCCGGAGGCGTCGTCGGGCGGGACCAGCAGGCCGCTGACATTGTGCTGCACGCTCTCGCGGAGCCCGCCGGCATCCGCCGCGATCACCGGCAAGCCGGAGGCCATCGCCTCCAGGGCGACCAGGCCGCAGGTTTCGGTGTGGGAGGGGAGCATACAGATGTCGGCGCTGGCGTACAGCGCGGCGAGGTCCTGCCGCTCCAGGAAGCCGGCCCGCCGGACCCACGGCAGCTCGGTCGCGAGCCGGCGCTCGAGCGGCCCGCGGCCGGCGATGGCCCACACCACCCGGTCGCCGAACACGCCGTGCCCCAGCCGCCAGGTCTCGATCAGGACGTCCAGGTTCTTCTCGCGCGCCAGGCGCCCGACGTGCAGGACGACGACTTGGTCGTCGTCGGCCCGCAGGCGCGCGCGCCAGGCCGGGTCCCGGCGCCGCGGATGGAACAGCCGAATGTCCACGCCCCGCCCCCACACGATGGCGTGAGTGATCCCCCGGGCCACCAGCTCGTCCCGGATGAACTCTCCCGGGGTGTGCGTGAGACGCGCCGGGCGATGGAACCACGTGAGCCACCGCCAGACCAGCCGCTCGAGCGCCGGCACACCATAGTGGCGGGCATACCGCGGGAAGTGGGTGTGGAAGGTCGTCACCAGCGGGCGGTTCCGTCGCCCCGCCCAGCTTCGGCCGATCGTGCCGAGCGGTCCTTCCGTGTGCACGTGCACGAGGTCAGGGGCGAAATCGTCGAGGAACGCGCGGACGCGGCGAGCGAGGGGAAGCGAGAGGCGGATGCTGGGATACGGAGGGAAGGGCAGCGAGGGAATGCGCAGCTCATCGTGCCGATCCGGGTCACGCGGGCTCGGGTACTCGGGGGCGATCACGGCGACCGCGTGGCCGGCGTCGCGCAGCGTTTGGGCAATGCGGCCCACCACCGTGGTCACCCCGTTCACCTGCGGGGTGTAGCTGTCGGACACCAGACCGATTCTCACGGGGAAAAACGTCCGCCCCCGAGGTCAACCGGCGGTGACGACACGGTTACAGCTTGGTAACGGCCTAAGCGGAGTCGCCCGGGGTGGTTACCGCGCGGGCACCTCGTGGGGGAAGGTGATGCGGATGGTCGTCCCGCGGCCGAGCACGCTCTCGGCCTCCACCCGGCCGCCGTGGGCCTCCACCAGATGCTTCACGATCGCCAGCCCGAGGCCGGTGCCGCCCTGGTGACGCGCGCGGCCGAGGTCGACGCGGTAGAACCGCTCGAAGATCCGGGGCAGATGCTCAGCCGGAATCCCGGCGCCAGTGTCCGTCACGTGCACCGCGATTCCATCCTGGGTGAGCTCGGCGCCGACGCGCACCCGCCCGCCTGCGGGCGTGTGCCGGAGGGCGTTGTCGAACAGGTTCGTGAAGATCTGGCGCAGCGCGTCGGGGTCGACGAGCGCCGTCTGGGCGTCCGGAGGGACGGCCGTCTCGAATGCCACCTCCGCGGTGCGCGCGCGCTCGCTGAGCGCGGTCCAGGCTTCGCGGGCGGCGCCCTCCACCTCGACGACCTCCCGCGTCGGCCGCCAGCCGCCGGACTCGATGCGGGAGAGGTCGAGCAGATCGTCCACGAGGCGCTGCATGCGATGGGCGCTCGCCAGGATCGTCTCGGCGAACTGGCGCGTCTGAGAATCCTCCGCCGCCTCGGTCGCCAGCGTCTCGGCATACCCGGCGATCGACGTGAGCGGGGTCTTCAGCTCGTGGGAGACGTTGGCGACGAAATCGCGCCGCACCGCCTCCAGGTGCCGCAGCGCCGAGACGTCGCGCAGCACGAGCAGCGTGCCGCCGTTGGGCAAGGGCCGGGCGGTGACCAGCAGCTGCCGGCCGTCCAGCTGGAGGGCGTGCTGCTCCAGGTCGGCTCCCGCCAGAACTTGTCGCACCATCTCGCGTGCGGCCTTGTCGTGAAACAGCTCGGCGAGCGGGGGCAGCGGTTCGGCTGGCCCGCGGCGCAGCAGGCGGCGGGCGGCGTCGTTGCAGGAGACGATCTCGCCGCGGCGGCCCGCGGCGATCACCCCATCGGACATCGCCTCGATGAGTGTGACCGATTCCTCTCGCTGCCGGCGCAACTCGGTGAACCGGGCCGCGAGCTGGTCGTGCATGGCTCGCAGCGCGAGCGCGTGCTGCGCGATCTCCGGCACCCGCGAGTCCGGGAACAACGGGTCCCCACCCTCCGCGATGGCCCGGGCCGCCCGCGTGAGTTCCACCAGCGGGCGGGCGAGGGTGCGGCTGAGCAGCCAGGCGAGCACGACCGCGCCAAGCACCGCCAGTAGCCCCGCGCCCGCCACCGCCCGTTGGACGGCGTGCACCTGGGCGTCCACGGACGCCAGGGTCGCGGAGACACGGACGACGGCGAGCCCGGGCGGCCCGCCGCGCACCGCAACGTAGAGCTGGCGCTCGTTCGTCGAGGCGCTGAGGCGCTGGGCGCTGCCGACGCCGGCGGCGATCGCGGCCCGCACCTCGGGCCGCCCGGCGTGGTTCTCGAGGCCGGCGAGCGACGCGCGGTCGAAGTTCGCGTCACCGCGCACGCGGCCCGTGGGATCGATGAGGGTGACGCGGCGCCCGACCAGCGCGCCGTAGCGCCGGGCGAGGTCGGGCCAGACGCTGCTGTCACTGGGGAGCACGGCGGCGATGAGCCGCGCGTCGCTCTCGAGCGCCGCGGCAACGCCGTCCTCGAGGCGATGGCGCAGGATCTGGTCCGCGGCGACGATCAAGCCGGCGGCCGTCACCGCCGCCAGTAGGCTCGCAGCGAGAAACAGGCGGGTCGCGAGCTTCATTTCCGCGCGCGACGGGTTTCCTGCTGGCGGAACCGGTACCCCACGCCGCGGACCGTTTCGATGCAGGCGCCGGCGGCGCCGAGCTTGGTGCGCAGGCGCTGGACGTGCATGTCCACCGTGCGCGTCTGGATGTCGGGCTGCGCTTGCCAAACCGTCTCGAGCAGCTGGGTGCGCGTCTGGACACGCCCGGCGCGCTCCACCAGGAGCCGCAGCAGCTTGAACTCGGTCGCGGTCAGCTCGACTTCCTTGCCGTGCACGGTCACGCGATGGGCGGCCGTGTCGATCTGCATGGGGCCGGCGGAGAGCACGCCGCCCGCGGCGACGGCCGGAGCCGCGAGGCGCCGCAACACCGCGCCCACCCGGAGCACCAGCTCTGGCGGAGAAAACGGCTTGGCGAGGTAATCGTCCGCGCCCAGGGAGAGACCCTTGATACGGTCGGCCTCTTCCTTGCGGGCCGTCAGCAAGATCACGCCGACCTCCCGCGTCTCTTCGCGGCGGCGCAGCTCGGCCAGCACGTCGTATCCGGAGAGGCCAGGCAGCATCAGATCGAGGACGACGAGGTCGGGTCGCTGCTCCCGCACCGACTTGAGGGCCTCGGAGCCGTTGACGGCCGTGATCACCCGATAGCCGGCTTTCGCGAGGTGGTAGGCGAGGAGGCCGGTGATGTCGGGTTCGTCGTCGACGACGAGCACGCGCTGGGCAGTGGCGGGAGCGTGCGTCACAGGCGCAGGTCTCCGCCAGGGTCCTTCGTTTTCAGACGGCGGACCGCGGCGCGAGCCGCTTCTTGCGCGCCGGCCGTGGCGGCGGTGTCGCGCTCGATGGTGATCACGGCGCGGTCGCCGCTCGCCTCGACGATGACGGCGAGCACATCGTCCCCGCGCGCCGCGGGCGGCAGCAGCCACCGCGGCAGGTCGAGCATCGCGCGGTCGTCCACCGCCACGACGCTCAGGTCCCCCTCGTGTCGATCGACTATGAACTGGTGGGTGTCGCGCATGCGGCGTTCCTCGATCGCGCTCGTCGGCCGCAAAGGTAGCGCGAACGACGGCCCACTGGCAATTTTCAGCGCACTATGCATATCCTCCTCCCGCTGCTCGTTGCCTTCCAGACTCCCGCCGCCGCCGCCGCCGCCGACAGCACGCTGCTTCGGGTGATCGCCATCGCCGACTTCCACGGCGCGCTGGTGCCACGCCCGTGGCCCTGGTCGACCGGGCGCGCGGTGGGCGGCGCGGCGGCCCTCAAGGTCTGGGTCGACAGCCTCGCCCGGCAGTGCGGCTGCACCACCATCCGGCTCGACGCGGGCGACGAGATGCAGGGCACGCCGATCTCGAACTTCAGCTACGGCCGCGCCTCCATCCAAGCCCTCAACGCCTTCAGTCTCGACGCGGCGGCGATCGGCAACCACGAGTTCGACTGGTCGGTCGACACCCTCCAGGCGCGCATGAAGGACGCTCACTATCCGTTCGTCTCCGCCAACATCACCGACTCGACCGGGACGGCCCGTCCCCCATGGGCGGAGCCCTGGATCCTGGTCCAACGTAACGGCGTCAAGGTCGCGGTCATCGGGCTCACCACCACCAGCACGCCCACCAGCACGGCGCCGCGCAACGTGCGCGGCCTCGCGTTCGGCGACGGCGCGGTGGCGATCAGGCGCGAGCTGCCCCGGGCGCGCCGCGCCGCCGACTTCGTCGTCGTGCTCGCCCATGAGGGGGCGCTCTGCGACTCCGGCGCCTGCCGCGGGGCGATCCTCGACATCGCGCGCGGCCTCGATTCCGCCTCGGTGGACCTGATCGTCGCCGGTCACACCCACCGGGTGGTGAACACGGTGGTGAACGGCATCCCCGTGGTGGAAGCGGGCTCCTCGGGCGACGCGATCGCGGTGGTGGACTTCGTGCGCGCCGGCGGCCGCCGCGAGGTGCGGGCGCGCATCGAGACGCCGTACGTGGACCGGGTGACGCCCGACCAAGCGCTCACGGCGCTCGTCGGGC
>CAZXKD010000139.1:0-7420 GCA_964641215.1 uncultured Gemmatimonadaceae bacterium | reverse complement strand
CAGTTCTCATTTTAGCTACAGCCGAACCCCCGCATAGCCTTGACACCACCCGGACCCGGTGACATTTCCTACCATAGTCGGGTCCGGGGGTCTGATTTGTTCCCTGCCACTGATTCCCTCGTCGACTTCGTCCACGGAGCCGGGCCGGGGCCTGCCACGCAGCTCCGGTCGCACCACGCCGTCACCCGCCAGTTGGAGTCGTCCTATGACACCTCTCGCGTTGTCCTGGCGCCCCGGGATCTCGAGGATCCTGGCTGCCGTCGCCGTTGCGTCGTTGCTGTCGCTGCGCGCCGTCCCGCTCGCCGCGCAGACCGGCACGATCCAAGGTAAGGTCACCTCCCTCACCACCGCCGCGCCCATCGCCGGGGCCGAGGTCACGATCTCCGGCATCAATGTGGGCACGCGGACCGGCGTGGACGGCAGCTTCACGCTGCTGAATGTGCCGGTGGGTCTGCGCGAGCTCCGCATCCTCGCCATCGGCTACAAGGTCGTGACGCTGCGGCTGACGGTGAACGCCGACGCGACGAGCACCGCCACCGTGCAGCTGGCGGCGAGCGTGCTCCAGCTCGATGCCGTGGTGGTGACCGGGACGGCCGGGCAGGCGCGGGTGCGCGAAGTGGGGAACTCGATCGCGCAGGTCAACCTCTCCCAGATCAAAGATCCGCCCGCCAACATGGACCAGCTGCTCCAGGCGCGGGCGCCCGGCCTCAGCGTGATGCAGACGAGCGCCATGGCCGGCGAGGGAGCGCAAATCCGGCTGCGCGGCGCCGTCAGCGTGACGCAGAGCAATCAGCCGATCATCTACGTCGACGGCATCCGCGTGCGCAGCGAAGGCTACCGCCGCAACCGGCCGCCGCAGTCGGGATCGGATGGATTCCGCGGCGGCAACTACCAGGCGAGCCCGCTGAACGACATCAATCCCGCCGACATCGACCACATCGAGATCATCAAAGGCTCGGCCGCGAGCACGCTGTACGGCACGGAGGCCGCCGCGGGCGTGATCCAGATCTTCACGAAGCGCGGCCTCAGCGGCGGGGCCCCGCGCTGGAACTTCGAGATCGGGCAGGGCTTCGCCCAGGTGCGGCCGTTCGGCACCGACTCGGTGCCCTATCTCAATCTCCGGCCGGCGGGCGCCGTCACCGGGCAATGCTACACGAACCCGGTGGCGGGCTGCTCCTGGATCCGCAACGCGTATCGGCAACGCTACCTCGGATCGGTCGGGGGCGGCGTGGGCACCTTCCAATACTTCGTCTCCGGCGGGTGGGACAACAACGACGGGGTGTTGCCGCTCGACAACGAGCAGAGGCTCGCGACGCGGGGGAACTTCACCGTCAACCTGCTGGACAACCTGCGGTTCGATTGGAACACCGCCTACACCAAGACCGACTTGACCAACACGCCCGCGGGCAACAACGCCCAGGGGCTGACGTTGAACGTGTATCGCGCCGAGCGGAACTACCGGTCCTCGAGCGATCCCAGGGTCATCGACTCGCTGCTCAACCAGTCCATCACCACCGGCATCCAACGCCTGACCACGGGTGGCACGGTGACCTACACGCCGCTCTCCTGGTTCTCGAACCGCTTCACGCTCGGCTACGATCTGGCGAACCAGGAGAACCGCAACCTCCGACCCTTCGCCTTCGTCAGCCAGCCGGAGGGCCGGCTGTCCGACGAGCAGATCCGTTACTCGATCCTGACGGCGGACTACGTCGGCAACCTCGACTTCCCGCTGATCGGGGAGATCGGCTCGACCTTCTCGTTCGGCGGCCAGAGCGTGACTACCGAGGAGGTGCGCACCACCGCGTTCGGGCAGGGCTTCCCGGGGCCGGGCCTGCCCGTCGTGACCAACGCCGCCACGTTCATTGCCAGCGAGTCGCGCCTGCGCGTCGTGAACGCGGGGTTCTTCCTGCAGAACCTCTTCAAGCTCCGCAACCGCTATTTCCTCACCGGCGGTGTCCGCTTCGACGGCAACAGCGCCTTCGGCAAGTCCCTCGGCCTCCAGGTGTACCCCAAGGTGAGCGGATCCTACGTCATCTCCGAGGAGCCGTTCTGGCCGCAGAACCTCGGCGAGGTGAAGCTGCGCGGGGCCCTGGGCTGGTCGGGGCGAGCGCCGGGGGCGTTCGACGCCGTCCGCAGCTGGACGCCGTGCACCTCCAACAACCAGTCCTGTTTCCTGCCCGGGAACGTGGGCAATCCGGATGTCGGCCCCGAGCGCACCCGCGAGGCCGAGCTGGGCTTCGACGCGGCCTTGCTCCACAACCGCGCTACGCTCGAGGTCACCTGGTATCACCGGTTGACGAGCGACGCCCTGTTCTCGGTCCGACAGGTGCCCTCGGACGGCTTCCTGCAGAACCGGGTGGCGAACGTCGGCAGTCTGTCGAACACCGGTATTGAGCTCGCCGTCAACGGCACGGTGTTCAGCAAGCCCGACTGGGGGCTGGACCTCGGCGCCACCGTATACACCAACAGCAGCCTGGTGCGCGACCTGGGCGGGGCCGTCCCGTTCGCCGCTGGCGGCGGCTGGGTGCAGCCGGGGTTCCCGGTCATGGCCGCACGGGGCATCATCATCAACAACCCGAACCAGATCGCCGCGCCGGATACGGTGTGTCGATCGGCCTGTACGGCGGACGGCTTTCACATCTTCGGCCCCCAACAGCCCACGCTGATCCTGGGGCAGCAGCTGACCCTCCACCTCCCCCGGGGGCTCACCCTCTCGGCGCGGGGCGAGTACCAGGGCGGCGCCTGGATCCAGGATGGGGCGTCCTTCAACGCGCTGCAGCGCTCGGTGCGCTGGCCGACCTGCAGCCGGGCCTACGGGATCATCTATCCCGGCGGGCCCACGGACACGCTCCACACGGCGAACATCCCCCAGCTCACCGCCCGGGAGCGCAAGGAATGCATCGCGGCGAATACCAACTCGGACACGTTCTGGTTCCCCCAGGATTTCTGGAAGCTGCGAGACCTGACGCTGACCGTGCCGGTGGGCTGGGCCCTGCGCCGCGCCACCTCGGCGACGCTGATCTTCACGGTGCAGAACTACTTCAGGTGGATCAACAGCCAGCTGCGGCTGTTCGATCCGGAGATGGTGGGCCGCGATGCGCTGGATTCTCAGAACCGCGACATCTCCGAGCACGTCCCGCCGCCCGCGGTGATCACCGTCGCGCTGCGCGCGACGTTTTGAGGAGGAACGAGCCATGCGTACTCATCACGATTCGGCGATTCTGCCCGTGGTCGCGCGCTGCAGCGGCTCCCTCCTCGCGGTGGGAGCGCTGGCGCTGGCCGTGGCGTGCGACACCAGCGTCACGAACCCGGGACTGGTGCCGGACGACGCGCTCAACAAGCCCGAGGCGTGGCCGGCCATCGTCATCGGCGCGCGCCGGGCGCTGGCCGATGCCATCGGCAGCGCGTCGGCTACGGGCGGCCAGCTGCTCTACTGGGGGGCGGCGGTGAGCTTCGAGATCAACCCCGCCGGCTCCACCGGCAGCTTCGGGATCCCCCCGGATGTCCAGGGTGGTTCGCTCGGGGACCAGACCTCGAGCGCCGATTGGGCGTCCTCCAATCAGGCGCGCTTCGTCGCGGAAGAGGCCGTCCGGCGATTCAAGAAGGCGATGCCCGACACGTTGTTCCCGAAGTCGTTCCTCGTCGCGCAAGCGTACCTCTATGCCGGCTACGCGAACCGCATGCTGGGAGAGAACTTCTGCCAGTCGGTGATCCCCGTCGAGAACCCGGACGGATCGCTCTCGCCCGGCACGTTGGGGCCCCAGACGCTGTACTTCCAGCGCGCCGCGGTGGCGTTCACCAACGCGCAACAGGTGGCCACGACTTCGGGGAAGACCGATACGGCCACCATCAGTCTGATCCGCGCTGCCCTGGCGGGGCGGGCCTCGGTGCGCGCCGACCTCGCCACCTACGGCCTGGCCAACTGGTCCGACGCCTTGGCGGACGCGGCGCTGGTGCCCGACACGGTCAAGTTCCTGATTCCCTACTCGTCGCAGAACACGGACCAGTACAACTACCTCTTCTGGGCCCGTGCCGCCACGCCCTACCGCGCGCACACCGAGTGGGGAACGTTCTACGAGCAGTACTATCGGAGCAGCAGGGACCCGCGGGTGAAATGGGACACGACGGCGCTGACGGGAGATGCCGCGGTCGCCAAGTTCGGCGGCTTCGTGCCCTTCTGGCCGGAATCCAAATACGCCGCCACCACGGCGCCGGTACGCCTGTCGAGTGGCTGGGAGATGCGCCTGATCGAGGCGGAAGCAGCGCTCGTGGCAGGTGACACGGCGACGGCCCACGCCAAGATGAACCTGCACCGCACGGCCCTGGCCCTCCCGGGAGTCACGTTTGCCAACCCGACGGAGGCCTGGACGGCGCTCAAGACGGAGCGCGGCATCGAGCTGTGGCTCGAGACGCGGCGGCTGGGGGACCTGCGCCGCTGGCTGGACAACAACGTGCCCGGCACCCCGCCCGACGGGCTGTACCGAGCGAACACCACCGACGTGCTCCACGCCACACCCATCGAGACGATGACGGCGCCGGTGGCGCGGTCGCTGTGCTTCGCCGTCGGGAAGAACGAGCGCGAAACGAACCCCAACGTCCCGTGACGCGCGCGGCGCTCGGCGCCATGGCGGCCGCGCTGTCGCTCGGCTGCTACAGCTACGTGCCATCCACGATGAACGCGGTGCCGGTGGGCGCGCGCGTCCGGGCGCTGCTCTCGACGGAAGCCGAAGTCGCCCTGCACGACAGCCTCGGCCTGGAGCTGCGGTCCCTCAACGGCACGCTCGTGGAGCGGCAAGACTCCCGGCTGCTGTTCCAGGTCCGCACGGCATCGGGAGCGGCGGCCTTCGGCAGCAGGCCGCTCAATCAGCGCATCGCGGTCAGCGAGCAGGATGTGCTGCGCGTGGACGTCCGACGCATGAGCCGGTTCAAGACCGGCGCCCTGATCGCTGCGCTCGTCGGCGCCGCCGCCGTCGTGGCCATCGAGGGGTTCGGCCTCTTGAAGCCCGGTACTCCCCAGCCGCCTCCCACCGGTCCTCCCGAACAAGTCCGAGGCTGGTGAGGGGCGAGCGACCACGGTGCGGTGCCTCGCGCCAGCCGCTACAATTCTTGCATGAAACTCATCACTACCATCGTGCGGCCCGAGCGCCTGCCGGAGGTCAAGGCGGCGCTGTTCCGGGCCGGCGTCACCGGGATCACGCTCAGCCGCGTGAGCGGGCACGGGGGCGAGCAGGAAATCGTCGAGCAGTATCGCGGCACCACGGTCGTCATGGAATTCCACGAGAAGGTGCGGATCGAGATGGCCTGCTCCGAGCCCTTCGTCGAGCCGACCATCCAGGCGATCCTCTCCGCCGCCCGCACCGGCGAGGTCGGCGACGGCAAGATCTTCGTGCAGCCGCTCGATCGCGTCATCCGCATCCGCACCGGCGAGCTCGACAACGCGGCCCTCACCGCCGTCAACGCCGACGAGGTGCAGCGCGCCGCGCTGGCTGACGCCAAACAGGGGGAGCAGCGATGACCCCCCCTCCCCCCCTCCCTCCGGTCGTGTCCAGCGGCGACACCGCCTGGGTGCTCGCCGCCACCGCCCTGGTCATGCTGATGACCGTCGGCCTGGCGTTTTTCTACGGCGGGCTGGTCCGCCCCAAGAACGCGCTCAACACGATGATGATGTGCATCATCGCCCTGGGAGCCGTCGCGGTGCAGTGGGTGCTCGTCGGCTACTCGCTCGCCTTCGGGCACGGCGGCCCGTTGCTCGGTGGCCTGGGCTGGCTCGCCTTCCGCGGCGTCGGCGTCGCCCCCGATCCCGCCTACGCGGCCACGATTCCGCAGCAGGCGCACGCCATGTTCCAGGGGATGTTCGCGATCATCACGCCCGCCCTCATCGCCGGCGCCGTCGTGGAGCGGATGCGGTTCCGCGCCTACGTCGCCTTCATCGTGCTCTGGGCCACGCTGGTCTACGACCCGCTGGCGCACTGGGTGTGGGGCGCCGGAGGCTGGTTGCAGGCGCGCGGCGCCCTCGATTTCGCCGGCGGCACTGTCGTGCACGTCAGCGCCGGCGTGTCGGCCTTCGTCGCCGCGCGCGCGCTCGGCGCTCGCCGCGACTTCAAGCGCACCGCCATCGTCCCCCACAACGTGCCGCTGGTGCTGCTCGGCGCGGGGCTGCTGTGGTTCGGCTGGTTCGGCTTCAACGCCGGCTCGGCGTTGGCCGCGAACGGCGTCGCCGCCCTGGCGTTCACGAACACCAACACCGCTGCCGCCACCGCGCTCGTCACCTGGGCATGTTGCGACTTGGCGCGCACCGGCAAGATCACCGCCGTCGGGGCGGCCACGGGCCTCGTCGTCGGGCTCGTGGGGATCACGCCGGCGGCGGGCTTCGTCACCGTGCCTGCTTCGCTGGTGATCGGCGCGCTCGCCGCGCTGGTGAGCTACGTGGCCATGCAGATCCGGGCGGCCAGCCGCCTGGACGACTCGCTCGATGTCTTCTCCTGCCACGGCATGGGCGGGATCACCGGCGCCCTGCTGACCGGCGTGTTCGCCACTCGGCTCGCCAATCCGGGCGGCGGCGACGGGTGGCTCGCCGGCAACCTCGCGCAGCTGGGCGTACAGGCGCTGGCGGTGCTCGCCACGGTGGCGTTCGCGGCGGTCGGAACCGCCGTGATCCTGGCCCTGGTGCAGGTCACGCTCGGCGCCCGGGCGGGAGTGCGCGAGCAGCTCTCCGGGCTCGACCTGAGCGAGCACGGCGAAGAAGCCTATTTCGGTGGCGAGCCGGGCGGGATCGGCGGTGGGGCAGGGGGGGGCCTGGGGATCGGGGCCGGGGTGATCGTCTCGGCCGAGGGCTGACCTCCTGGCGGCGTGAGGCAACTCACCACGGGAGCGTGCCCGCGCATTAGCTTTGGGGCCGACCCCCACCCTGGAGCCGTCCCTGAGAGCCGCGTTCGCTCGAGCCGCCGCCTCCATCGCGGTGGGTTGCCTTGTTGCGCTGCCCGCCCGCTCCGCCCGCGGTCAGTCCTCCGAAACGAGAATTCCTGTGACCTCGATCGGCCTGCGGTTCGGCACCGACTTCGACGCCGCCGGCCAGGACAGCTACCAGACGATTGTCGGGGGGCAGATCGACCGGCGGCTCAGCCATAGGTGGCACGTCGCGGCGTCTCTCAACCTGTACCCGATGGCATCAGGCGGGCCCTTATGGGCCAGCGCGGACGTCAAGTACCGTCCGCCGTTCGTCACCGAGCTGGTGTATCTGGGCACCGGGGTCACCGCGCCCGATCATGGTGCCGCGCGCAATCGCGTCGGAGCGGATGTGGTGATCGGCGCCGAGCCGCAGCGCGTTGGGCCGCTGCGTCCCTTCATCGAGGGGAAGTGGGTCATCTTCCACAACTACACCTCCTTCACGCTCCAGGGCGGGCTCGAGCTGTCACGCTAG
>CAZXKD010000138.1:0-7519 GCA_964641215.1 uncultured Gemmatimonadaceae bacterium | reverse complement strand
GTAAAGTTCATTTCGTACGCGGTGTGGTGGGTGCGGCAGGCGGTGCTGAAGGCGCTCGCCGAGCAGACCCGCAGCGTGCGCATCCCGCTGAACCAGAACTCTCAGCTCATCCGGATGAGCCGGACCGAAACCTACCTGTCGCACGAGCTGGGGCGGGAGCCGACGGACAACGAGATCGCGCAGGCGCTGGAGGACACCGTCGAGAACGTGCGCACCGCGCGTCGCATGACCGCCGCCGAGCTGTCGCTCGACGCGCCGGTGGACCGCACCGACAAGGACGCGGCCACGCTCGGCGAGCGGTTCGCCGGCCAGGAGGGCGGCGAGATCGAGGAGCGGACCGACGGCAAGTTGATGCGTGAGTTCATCGACCGCATCTTCCAGAAATACCTCACCCCCCGCGAGCGCAAGATCCTCTATCTCTACTACGGCCTCGAGGAGGGCAGCGAGGCGATGACCCTCGAGAAGATCGGGGCGCTGATGGGGGTGACGCGGGAGCGGATCAGGCAGATCAGGGAACGGGCGTTCGAGAAGCTCAGAGAGTCGCCGGACGGAAAGGCACTGAAAGGATTCTGGAGAGCAGCGTAAGCAGGACTGCAAAGACTAGACGCACAGACGCACAGCGGTGAACCGGAAGCGGAGTCAGGAAGAGCTTGTCCTGACTCCGCTTTGCTATTGTCCGCCGCGCCTCTGTGCGTCTAGTCTTTGCCCCTCCTGTATACTATTAGCCTATGTTCCGGGAACTCCCCATTTTCCCGCTGCCGCTCGTCCTGTTCCCCGGGACCACCCTCCCCCTGCACGTCTTCGAGCCGCGCTACCGTCGCCTGCTTGCCGACTGCCTGAGCGGCGACAAGCGCTTCGGGATCGCTTATCACCCCGCCACCACTGGGCCGGATGCGGCGCCGGCGCCCGGTGCGATCGGCTGCGTGGCGGTGATCCGCTCCACGACGGCACTGCCCGACGGCCGGGCGAACATCCTGACCGCGGGCGAGCGGCGCTTCACTCTGGTCGAATGGGTGCCGAGCCCGCTGCCCTACCGCGTCGCTCAGATCGAAGAGTTCGACGACGAGCCGGTCGACGAGACCGAAGCGGGCGCCCTGGCCGCCGCAGTACGGCAGGACTTCGGACGGCTCGAGAAGGCGCTGTCCGTCCTGACGGACCGCGACGATCAGGCGATCGAGCTGTCGGCCGATCCGCTGACGCTCTCCTTCCAGGTGGCCGGCGCGCTCGAGCTCGAGCCGGACGCCAAGCAAGCGCTGCTCACGATCCGCAACACCGCGGACCGGCTGCGGCGCCTCGCCGCCCTGCTGGCCCCCTTGTCCGCCGATGCCGAACGGCGCGCGGTCGTCCGTCAGCGCGCCCGCGGCAACGGGAAAGGCGGAGCGCATCCCCACATCGAGCCGGCTGCATGATCGGCGCGAACGGGGGGGGCGGGGGGGCGGGGGGAGGGGCAGCCGGGGGTTCGCTGGTGACCTCGCTGGCCGCCATCGTGGGGTCGAGTCACGTGCGCACGGCCATGGCCGAGCGGGCCGCCTACGCGATGGATGGCCTGCCCACGCACCGCCGTGTCCCCGGCGTGGTCGTGCTACCCAGGACGCGGGAGGAAGTGATCGCGGTCGTGCAGCTGCTCGCCGCCCGGGGGGTGGCGTTCGTGCCGCGAGGCGCGGGTACCGGGCTCTCGGGCGGCGCGCTCGCCGAGCCGGAAGCGGTGCTCCTCGTCCTCACGCGGCTGAACCGGATCATCGCGATCGATTCGGCCAACCGGAGCGCGGTCGTGGAGCCTGGCGTCGTCAACGTGAAGCTCTCGGCGGCCGTCGCCCCCCACGGGCTGCACTACGCCCCCGACCCGTCCAGCCAGACCGCCTGCACCATTGGCGGCAACGTCGCGGAGAATTCCGGCGGCCCCCACTGCCTCAAGTACGGCGTGACCAGCAACCACATTCTCGCCCTGGAAGTGGTGCTCGCCGACGGCCGCGTCGTCACGCTCGGGAGCCCCGGAGGTGAGCCCTGGGGACCGGACCTCGTCGGGGTCTTCGTGGGCTCGGAAGGCAACTTCGGGGTCGCCGTGCGCATCACCGTCCGGCTCATCCCGCTGCCGCGGGCGGTGCGCACGCTGCTCGCTGACTTCTCGTCCCTGCGGGGCGCGGGTGAGGCCGTCTCGGCGATCATCGCGAGCGGCGTGGTCCCGGCCGCGCTGGAAATGATGGACCACTCCTGCATTCAGGCGGTCGAAGACTCGGTGTATGCGGCGGGGTATCCTCGGGATGCCGCTGCGGTGCTGCTCGTGGAGCTCGACGGCCGCAATGACCGGGCGGTCGACGAGGAGGCCGAAGCCATCGCGGGCTTGCTCGGCAGCCACGGAGCCCGCACCGTGCGGCGCGCGGCGGACGCGCGCGAGCGGGAGCGGCTCTGGCAGGGGCGCAAGAAGGCCTTCGGCGCCATGGGTCGGCTGTCACGCGACCTGGTGGTCCAGGATGCCGTCGTGCCCCGCTCGGCGCTCCCCGAGGTCCTGGAGACGATCAGCCGCATCGCCGCCCAGCACCGCCTCGTGGTCAGCAACGTGTTCCACGCGGGCGACGGTAACCTGCATCCCAACATCTCCTTCGACGGCCGGGACACCGCCCAGCGCGCGCGCGTCGAGCAGGCGAGCGCTGAGATCATGGGAGCCTGCATCGCCGCCGGCGGCACGATCACGGGCGAGCACGGCGTGGGTCTGGACAAGCTCCGGTACATGCCCCTCATCTTCGATGCAGACTCGCTCGGTGCGATGCACGCCGTCCGGCATGTGTTCGACCCGGACGGCCGGGTGAACCCGGGCAAGGTCGTGCCGGTACACGCGTGCCGGGAATGGAGCGGGACGACAAGGCGAGGCTCCCCATGACCATCCTCGACAAGGTCCGCGCATTGCTGGGCGAGGGTGCGCTGCTGGAAGCGGCGCGGGCCGGCGATGTACCCCGGGTCGCACCGGGTTCGCCCGACGCGGTGGCGCTGCTGTTGCGCACCGCGCACGAAGAGGGTTGGCGCGTGCGTGTCGAGGGCGCCGGGACCTGGCTGCCGCCCGACACGCCGGCCGACCTGGCGCTCACCACGCGACGCCTCGACCGCATTCCCGCGATCCAGCCGCAGGACCTCATAGCCACGGCCGAAGCCGGCATCGGCTGGGACCAGCTGCGCCAGCAGCTGGCCGACCACAGCGTGTGGCTCGCGATCGACCCCCCCGGGCTCGCGGGCCGCACGCTGGGGTCCGTCGTCGCCACCGCCACGGCGGGACCGCTGCGCAGCGGGTTCGGTCCCGTGCGGGACCACCTGCTCGGGGTCACGTTCGTGACCGGGGACGGCCGTATGATCCAGAGCGGCGGCCGGGTGATGAAGAATGTCGCGGGGTACGACTTGACCCGGCTCCAGGCCGGGGCGTTCGGCGCATTCGGGGTGATCGTGCTGGTGCACCTGCGGCTGCGCGCGCTGCCGCGCGCCGACGCCACCCTCATGCTCGAGGGCGCCCGCGAGGACCTGGCGCGCCTGGCCGACGACATCCGCGCCACGGGGCTCGCTCCGGCGGCGCTGGAGCTCGTCTCTCCTGCCCTGGCCCGACGGGACCGGTGGGTGTTGGCCGCGCGGGTCGCGGGCTCGGCTGCGCTCGTCGCGTCGGAGGAGACCGAGCTGCGGGCGGCAGCCGGCGGCCGGCTCGCCGTCCTGCGCGCCGAGGAGGCGCACGCGTTCTGGATGCGGGCCGCGGAAAGCCTGGCCACGCGGCCCGTGACGCTCCGCATCGGCGGGCTCCCGGACAGCACCGACGAGTTGCTAGACATGCTCCAGCACCAAGTCGGCGACGAATGGGTGTCGGCCGCCCCAGGGACCGGGGCCATTCGTTGGGCCGGTGAGGCCAGCGCCGACCGGCTGCGGCGGCTGCGGCGCGCGCTCGCGGTGCTCGAGGTGCCCCTGACCCTCGAGCGCGCGCCCTGGGAGCTGCGCCGGGCCGTCGGGCACTTCGGCGCCTATCGCGAGGGGGTGGGACCGCTCGTCGCCGGGCTTCGCAAGACGTTCGATCCGCACGGCGTCCTGGTCTCGGCGGTCGCGGGCGATGAGTGAACGCGGCGGGTTCGCCGCGCTCGACTCCTGCGTCCACTGCGGATTCTGCCTGCAGGCGTGCCCCACGTTCCTCGCCACCGGGGACGAAGCCGACAGCCCGCGCGGCCGCATCGAGCTAATGCGCGCCCTCGAGCGCGGCGACCTCGCTCCCGACGATGCCGCCCTCACCATCCACCTTGATCGCTGCCTCGGCTGTCGCGGCTGCGAGCCGGTGTGCCCCTCCGGCGTCGGCTACGGCCACGGCATCGAGGCGGCGCGGGCGGTCATCACTCGGCAGCGCGGCGCGCCGGGGCTCACCCGCCTCGTGCTCCGGGCCCTGACCGGGCCGGATGTCTCGCGCCTGCTCTACGGACTGGCGAGGGTGCTGCGGGCGAGCGGTATCCCCCGCCGGTTGGCCGGATGGGGCAGGCTCAGGTTCGCCATGGGAATGCTGGCGGCGAGCGAACCGTCTGACGGTCGGACCGTCGGACGGTCGGACCGAAAGGCGCAATCACAGTCAGACCGTCCGCCTGTCCGACAGTCAGGCGCCCTTCTCTTCCGCGGCTGCATCATGGACGGCCTGTT
Source organism: uncultured Gemmatimonadaceae bacterium (assembly GCA_964641215.1). Taxonomy (GTDB): domain Bacteria; phylum Gemmatimonadota; class Gemmatimonadetes; order Gemmatimonadales; family GWC2-71-9; genus 13-1-40CM-70-15. The sequence continues at coordinate 2,869 of CAZXKD010000138.1, read as the reverse complement.
CTCCCACGTTCACGCCGCAACCATCCGGACGCTCGGTGTCAATGGCATCACCGTGGAGGAGGTCCCCGGCCAGGTGTGCTGCGGGGCGTTGCACGCCCACGCCGGGCTCCTGAACGAAGCCCGCCGGCTCGCGCGGGTGAACGTCGCGGCGTTCGGCGACGGGGACGCACCGATCGTCGTCAACAGCGCGGGATGCGGGGCGATGCTGAAGGAGTACGGCCACCTGTTGGGCGACGACCTTGGCCCCGCCCCCGGAGCGCGATTCGCCGCGCGGGTGCGCGACGTCACGGAGTTGCTGGCCGAGCGGGGGCCGGTGCCGGGCGCGCCGCTCGACCGCCGCGTGGCCTACGATCCACCGTGCCACCTGCTCCACGCCCAGCGCGTCGCCGACGCGCCGCTCGCGGTGCTCCACGCGATCCCCGTCCTCCAGCTCGCTGCGACACCCGATGCGGCGCAATGCTGCGGCAGCGCGGGGCTCTTCACCCTGGTCCAGCCCGACATGTCGCGCGCGGTGCTCGCCCCCAAGCTCGTCCAGTTGCGCGAAGCAGCGCCGCAGGTGGTGGCGACCGGCAACCCGGGCTGCATCATGCAGCTTGGCGCCGGCCTCCGCGCGGCCGGCGGGCCAGCGACCCCGGTCGTCCACCCGGTGGAGCTGCTCGACGCGTCCTACGCAGCCGCCGGCCTCTACGGGTGAACACACGATCAATCCGCACGACCGACGGGGTGGAGCTGGCGCTACACCGCCTTCGCGCCTACCGCGACCGCCGTGCCGCGGCGCTGCTCGTGCACGGCGCCTTCTCGAGTCACACCGTATGGCTGCAGAGCGACGGCGGCCTCGCGCACTACCTCGGCGAGCGCGGCCTCGACGTCTGGCTGGCCGACCTGCGTCACCACGGCACCAGCGGGCGGGAACCTCGCCCCTTCACCTGGCGCTTTGAAGACCTGATCCTGGGCGACGCGCCTGCGCTGGTCGCGCGGGTGATGGAAGAGACAGACGGCGCGCCGCTGGCCTGGCTGGGCCACTCGGCAGGGGGAGTGGTCGGTCTCGCGTGGCTCGCGCGGCTGGGCCGTGCCACGCCGCTCGCGGCGATGGTCACCTTCGGCACGCCCGGACCGGCAGACATGCGTCCGGTCCGCCGCGCGCTGGCGCTCGGTACCATCGGGATCTGCCGTGCCCTCGGGCGGTTCCCGGCCCGCGCCTTGAGAATGGGCGCGGAGGACGAGGCGGCCCTGGTCCTGGGCGACTGGATGGGCTGGAACACGGGGGGCCAGTGGGTGGGACGTGACGGGTTCGACTACCTTGCCGCCCTGGCGACCGTGCGAACACCGTATCTCGGCGTCGCTGGAGGCGGCGACCGCCTGTTTGCGCCGGCCGACGCCTGCCGGCAGGTCGTGGGCGCCGTCGGCGCTGGCCGCAAGGACTTCGCCGTCGTGCCGAATCTCGACCACCGCGGCATGCTGATCGACCCGACGGCGCGGGCGCTCTGCTGGCCGCGGGTCAGCGACTGGCTGGAGGAGACGCTGCGAACGTGACCGTGCCGATCCTGCCCGACCCGCCACGGGTGACGCGTCTCGAGCCGGACCAGATTACCCCCGGGCTGACGCAGGCGCTGCGCGCCGGCGCCGTCCTCGCGCCGGCGCAGGTGGCCGTGCTCGCGCTCGTGGGGCCCGGCGCCGTCGGCTGCTTCCAGGGACTGCTCACCAACGATGTGGAGAAGGCTGGCGACGGCGCGTTCGTGTACGGCGCCCTCCTCACGCCCAAAGGGATGATCGTGGTGGACGGCTGGGCGGCGCGGCAGGGGGCAGAGGTCGCGTTCACCGTACCGGCGATCGGGCGCGAGCGTGCCGCCGCGATCTTTCAGAAGTCGGTGCCGCCCCGACTCGCCCACCTCGAGGATCGGACGACGGCGACCGTGGTGCTGCGACTGGCGGGCACGCGCGCGCTCGCCATCGCCGAGGCGGCCCGGCTGCCGGTCCCGTCGGCACCAGGGCGCGTGCTCCGCGCGGCCCTTGGCCCACCCCCACCGGCCCACCCATCCCCCGGCGCGGAGGCGGTCGCCGACATCGCCCGGGCCAGCGAGGGCGCGCCGTACGTGCTCCAATTCACGGCGTCGCCGCCGCTCGCCGAGCGCCTGCGGGAGCGGCTGGTCTCGGCCGGCGCGGAATGGACGGAACCCGCCGGGTTGGAGTTCACTCGCATCCTCGCCGGTTGGCCGGGACTCGCCTCCGAGGTGGACGAGAAGACCATCCCGCAGGAGGTGCGCTTCGACGTCATCGGCGGCGTCTCCTACACGAAGGGGTGTTACACCGGGCAAGAAACCGTCAGCCGGCTGCACTTCCGCGGCCACGCGAACCGACACCTGCGCGGACTCGCGTTCGAGCAACCGCCGGCGCAGGGCGACACACTCCCGGTGGTGCACGCCGAGCGCGATGTCGGCCGCGTGACGAGCGTGACCTGGCTGCCGGAAGGGGCGATGGGCGGGCCGGTGGCCGGGCGGTGGATCGGCCTCGGCGTGATCCGCCACGAGGTGGAGCCGGGCACCCTGGTCCGCGCGGCCGTTGTGGAGGCCCGCGTCATGGACCTGCCGTTCACCTTGCCTCGCATCGAGCCGGCATGACGGTCCTCGTGACCGGCGGCAGCGGCCTCGTCGGGAGCCACGTGATCGAGGCGCTGCGGGCCGGGGGGGAGGGCGAGCCGGTGCGCGCCCTGGTACGGCAGCCCGCCGCCGCCCGCTCCGTAGCTGCGCTTGGCGCCGAGGCGGTGATCGGGGAGGTGACGGACGCGGCGGCCTGGCGCGCCGCGAGCCCCGGTTGTCGCCGCCTCCTTCCCAGATCGGAAGAACGTTCGGTAGGGAAAAGGTTTGGATCC
>CAZXKD010000137.1:0-7618 GCA_964641215.1 uncultured Gemmatimonadaceae bacterium | reverse complement strand
CCGCCGAACTCGATGTGATAGCCGCGCGCGAAGCCGAGCTTGCCGGCGAGCTGCTGCTGGTAGAGCCACCAGGGCATGTAGTACGCGTGACCGTCTGCGCCGTCCTCGTTTAGGGGCGGCAGGCTCTCTAGCCGCGGCACCCTCCCCACACCGTCCCCCCGGGAGTCCATCGTCAAGGTCGCCGATTGGGCCGCCGACCGCGCCGGCGCCGTGCTCGTCACACTCGGCTTGGGCTCCTGCGTGGCGATCATGCTCTACGACGCGCAGGCGCGCGCCGGCGCGATGGCGCATGTGTTGCTGCCGTCCAAGAGCCTCGCCCGCGACCACCAGAACCCCGCCAAGTTTCCCGAGACCGCGGTGCCGCTGCTCATCGATCGGCTCGGCGCGCTCGGAGCCGATCCGCGACGCCTCGTCGCCAAGCTGGCGGGCGGCGCCAGCATGTTCGCGTCGCTGATGACGCCGGGCACCATCCAGATGGGGGAGCGCAACGTCGTCGCCGCCCGCACGGCGCTGCGCACCGCCGCCATCCCGATCGTGGCGGAGGCGGTGGGGGGGGACCGTGGCCGCACGGTGCGCTTCCGCCTCGACGACGGCCAGGTCGAGATCCGCCTCGTGGGCGCCGATGTCGTCGTCCTCTGACCGGCGACCCACCGTCTTGGTGGTGGACGACAGCGCGCTGATGCGCCGCGTGCTGCGCGATGTGCTGGGCGGCGCGGACGGGGACGGGCCGTTTCGCGTGGTCGCGACAGCCCGCGACGGCTTCGACGCCGTCCGCAAGGTCCACCAGTACCAGCCCGACGTCGTCACCATGGATCTCGAGATGCCCGAGCTCGATGGCCTCGGCGCCATCGGCTACATCATGTCGGAGCAGCCGCGGCCCGTGGTCGTGGTCAGCGCGCATGCCGGACCCGGCACGGCCGCCGCGATCCGCGCGCTCGAGCTGGGCGCCGTCGAGATCGTCGCCAAGCCGGACGATCGGGGTCGGGCCTCCCTGCAGCGCCTCGCGCCGAGTCTCATCGCCGCCGTCCACGCCGCCCTCGCCGCCGATCTCTCCCACGTCTCGGTGCTGGCCCGTCCCCCCGCCCCCGTGCGCCACGCGCCGGAGCTCGGCCTGCGCCGCCGCGCGCAGCTGGCCGTCGCCGTCGCGGCCTCGACCGGGGGCCCGCGCGCGCTCGCCGAGCTCATGCCACGGCTCCCGACGGGAAAGGGCGTCGCGGTGCTGGTGGTGCAGCACATGCCGCCCAAGTTCACGCGCAGCCTCGCCGAGCGACTGAACTCGATGTCGCCGCTCCAGGTGGTGGAGGCGGACCAGGGCACGCCACTCGTCGCCGACACGGCATACGTGGCGCCGGGCGATTATCATATGCGAGTGGCTCCCGCCGCCGACGGTCCGGTCATCGCGCTCGACCAGTCGCCGCCCATCTGGGGCGTGCGTCCGGCCGCCGATCCGCTGTTCCGCTCCGTGGCCCAGCAGTTCGGTCGCCGCGCCCTCGGCGTGGTCCTGACCGGAATGGGACGCGACGGCGCCGACGGGCTCCGCGCCATCCACGACGCCGGCGGCGTCGGGCTCGCCCAGAACCGCGAGTCGGCCGTGATCGCCGGCATGCCGCAGGCGGCCGTCCAGGCCGGGGGAGTGGACGCCGTCCTGTCGCTTCCGCAGATTGCCGACCGCATCATCCTCGAGCTGGTGCGCCGCGCCGCGGGCGGGGAAGGGCCGGGAAGACGAGGGGGAGTCAAGCCGTGATCCGCGGCTATCTGCTGGTCCGGGCCGATGGCAAGCGCTACGGGTTCCCGGTGGCGAGCGTGGTCGAGGTCGGCGATGTGGGCGAGGTGCTGGACGTGCCTCGTGCGCTCTCTTCCGTGCGCGGCCTCACCCCGCTGCGTGGCCGCCTCGTCCCGCTGATCCATTTGGCCGCTCTGCTCGGTGATCGCCCGCCACCGCCCGACCGCGGCCGGTCCGCCGTGCTGGTGCGCCTGCGTGGGCGCTTCGTCGCCTTCGAGGTGGACGATGCCGACGAAGTGGTGCGGGAGCACGCCCTCCCCGTCCCCCCCGGCCAGTCGCTGCCATGGGCCGCAGGGGTGGCCCAGCGGGAGGGAGACCTCGTGCCGATCCTCGACCTGGAAACGCTGGGAGACCGCATCGGATGACCACGCCCGCTCCGACACAGGCCAAGGGAGGCGGCGGGAGCGCAGGGGGGGGCGACGACATCCAGCTGGTCACGTTCAAAGTGGCAGGGCAGGACTTCGCCTTCAACATCTTCCAGGTCGAGCGCATCCTGCGCTACGAGGCACCGGCCCCGCTGCCCAAGTCGCCCGAGTTCCTCGAAGGCGTGCTGCAGTACCAGCAGGCGGCGGTGCCGCTCATCGACCTGCGGAAGCGATTCGGCGTGGCGGCGCCACTGCGCGACGACACGCGCACCATCATCCTCGAGTGGGACGGGGGCAAGCTCGGTGTCGTGGTGGACGCCGTCACCGAGGTGATGCAGGTGGCCGCCACCGATGTCACCGCGCCGCACAGCGTGGTGCGCGGGCTGGCCGCCGAGTACATCACCGGCCTCGTCGTGAAGGAGAAGCGGACCATCATCGTCGTCAACACCGGGAAGCTGCTGGCGTCGAAGGAGAAGCTCGCCCTGCAGGCGACGCTGGACGAGCCGCCCGGGAAGAAGGAGAAGGTGAAAGCCTGATGCCGGAGCCTGCCGTCGCCGCGCTGCGCGCGGAATACCACCAGATCGCGCGGCGCCTCGACACGGTCGGCGCCGGCACCGCCGAACGCGAGGCGGTGAAGCACGAGATCATCGGCTTCTTCAAGCGGGTGGACGCGCTGATCGGGGAGATGACGCAGCTCAAGGACGACATCCGGCAGCTGGTCGAGAAGTACAAGCAGCTCGCCGCGTCCACGGCCGAGGGCACGGCGCCGGAATTCACCGGGACGCGGCCCGGCGTCCACGCCGACCACATCGGGGCCTCGACCTTCATCGAAAAGGGGTGGAGCCTGATCTCGCTCGGTGACCACGCCGGCGCGATCCAGGCGCTTCAGAAGGCGCTGCAGCTGTCGCCCGGGGAGACGCAAGCCGAGTCGCTCCTCGGCTGGGCGCAGATGCTCCACGGCGACTACGACGATGCCCTGGGGACCTTCCAGAAAGTCCTGATGAAGGAACCCGCCAACTCACTGGCGCGCATCAACGTCGGGTACATCTGTCTCAAGAAGCGGATTTTCGGCGAGGCGATCGAGCACCTCTCGAAAGCCATCCGGCTCGGTAACGACAAGAAGGCGACGCTCTACGCGCACTTCTACCTGGGCCTGGTCTACCTGCAGCGCGAGATGTACGAGGACGCGCAGACGTTCTTTCAGAAGACGCTGCAACTGGGACCCAACCTCATCGAGGCCTACTACGAGCTGGGCCGGTCCCAGTGGTTCGGCGGCGATCCGGAGGCGGCGAAGCGGACGTGGGAGGAAGGCTTCAAGGCGAACAAGTTCAACCCCTGGGGCAAGAAGTGTCAGGAGATGGTGGACCTCGCCGCCCAGGGACAGGAGCCGCCGCGGTCCTAGCGCTGCTGGTGCTGCTCGCCCAGGCCCCCACTCCTTCTCCCCGCCCGGGACCGCAGGCCGTGACAGTGGGCCGCGTGACGGTGGTGGCGTGGCCGGCGCAGGCGGGGCTCGGCGTAGCGCTCGCCGACGCGGCCGACCGCGCGGCGCCGTTCCCGGGTATCGGGCCGCTGCCGGAACGCCCCATCCGCTTGATCCTCGCTCCCTCGCGAGCGACGTTCGACTCTCTCACGCGCGGCCGCCTGCCGTCCTGGAGCGACGGCGCCGCGTTCCCGGATGCCGGGGTTGTCGTGTTGTTATCCGACCGTCCGACTGTCCGACTGTCCGACGAACTGCGTCACGAGCTCGCCCACCTCGCTCTGCGCTGGCGTCTGGGGGAGGGGCGACCCCTGCCGCTGTGGTTCGAGGAAGGGTACGCGGCAGTGGCCGCCCGGGAGTGGGGTCGGCTGGACGCCCTGCGGCTCAACTGGCAGCTGGCGCGCGGCCGCCGCATGGACCTGGACGAGGTGGACGCCGCGCTGCGGGGCGATGCGACCGACGCGCAGAGCGCGTATGCTCTCGCGACCACGGCCGTCCTGCTGCTCGAGCGCTGGGGGGGCGAGCGGGGACTCGGAGCCTTGATCGAGCACCTCGGTTCGTCGGGCGGGTTCGACACCGCGCTGCGCCAGACCTACCATGTGACCGAGGGCGATTTCGAGGAGCGGTGGCAGCGGGACCTCTCGGCGCATTACGGGTGGCTCGCCTGGGCGCAGGCGGTCGGCGCATTCTGGGCGGTGCTCGCGCTGCTGATGGTGTGGCTGGTGGTGCGGCGGCGGCGCCGCGACCGGGTACGTCGCGCGCGACTCGACGAGGACTGGGTCGTGCCACCGGATGACGCGCCAACTGCTTGACGAGCATGAGATTGCGCGGTAAACTCCGACCCCGATGCCCGACCAGAGCTTCGCGCGCTCGCGCCTGCAGTTCGGATCCAAGAACTACGTGTGCCTCGCCGCCGCGCTCGCGTCCGTCGGGATCGGGTATTTGCTGCTCTCCAAGGGCTCCACGACAGCGGCGCCGATTCTGCTCGTGGTGGGCTACTGCGTATTCCTCCCGCTCGGTCTCGCGCTCTGAGCGCGGGGGGCGCCGAGGGGGAGGGGGGCGAATAGCTCAGCGGTTCAGAGCGCCTGCCTTACACGCAGGAAGTCGGGGGTTCGAATCCCTCTTCGCCCATGTGGGGTACCACACTGGAACGGAGGACTGACGGTGTGAGAATGTTGCGACTGGTGGCCGTCCTGGCGGTCGGCGCGGCGGGAAGCGCGTCGGCGCAGCTCGCCGTGACCCAGCCGACGGAGAAGCTCCTGGTCTTGCCGCTCACAGTATCCACCGCCGCGGACTCGGCGACGAGCATTGCCGTGACGGACGCCGTCCGCAAGCGCCTGAGCTCCCTGGCGCGGTACAAGGTGTTGCTGGTGACGAAGAGCAAGATGTGCGAGGCGCTGGCCGCGTCCGGCTTTCCGTGCGACGGGCTGATGGACGCACGCCAGGCCGAACAGCTCGCGCGCTTCCTGGGGGTGAACAGCTGGACCCAGGGCACACTGTCCCACGGCAGCAGCACTCTCACGGCCGCTATCCACGTGGTGAGTGGTGGCTCCGGCTTCGCCTCCACGTTCACGGTCACGGGCGGTCCCAACGGCTCGCCGCAGCCGCTGTCGGAGGCCGTTGCGCAGAAGCTCAATGCCATCATCCGCGCGGCCGAGTACGCGCGCAATTGCAACGAGCAACGCGGCCACAGCAACTTCCCGAAGGCACTGGACGAGGCCCGCAAGGGCCTCGCCATCGAGCCCCGCCTCGCATCGTTGCACCTCTGCCTGGCGAGCGTGTACGAGGCGCAACGCCTCGGTCCCGACAGCATCATCGCGGCCGCGCTGCGCGCGCAGAAAGGCGACTCGCTCAACGGCGCGGCGATCAACCTCGAGGCGAACGCCTGGCTGCAGAAGGGCGACACCGTTCGCTGGCTCGACGCGCTCGTCAAGCTGACCCGCAGCGACATCCACAACATGAACACGGCCATCGGCGTCGGCACGCTGTTCCTCACGCACAAGCAGTACGTGAAGGGCGTGGCGCTGATGAACGACGTGCTCGCCGCGAACCCCGGCAGCCAGCAGGTGCACGATCTGAAGAAGCGGTTGTGCATCGAGGGAGAGCAATGGCGTCCCTTGCTCGAGATGCTGCGCGCGGACGCCCGGGCCGACACCACCCTGTTGGCGGACACCGTCACGCTGCCCCTGGCGATCGGCGCCGCGCAGGCCGTTTCCGACACCCAGAACTACCTCTTCTGGACGCGAGCCGCGGTGCAACACAACCCTCGCTCCACGACCTACCTCAAGGCATTGGCCGCGGCGTTCGAGCTCGCCGGTCAGCATGACTCGTCCCTGGCGACCGAGGTCCGCGCGCTGCAGCTCAACCCCAACGACGTCAACCTCAGCCTGCTCATCGCCAAGGCGATGGTGGACCGGGCCGCGTTCGACACCGCGGCCTTCAAGCGTTGCCAGACGGCCAAGGACAGTCTCTGCATCCGGTCGATGCAGATGGCGTTCGCCAACAAGATCGACAGCGCCAGGTCCTACCTGCGTCCCGGGCTCGTCTCGGCGGACTCTGGCCAACAGCTCACCGCTGCGGCGATCATGCTCTCGGCCGGCTCCCGGCTGGCCCAGAACGCGTCCGCCTACGACCGCGCCTACCCGTGGCTCGACTCGCTCCTGACGGTGGTGGCGCCGCGCACCCCGGGCGACACAGTCGGCCCACGCCATCAGGTCCGCGCGAGCGGCAGCTTCTGGTACGGCCTGGCATCGGTGCTGACGCTCCAGGTTCCGTACAAGCGCATGATCGACAGCAAGAATTGTGAGGAGGCGAAGGTGATCAACGACCGCCTCGGACGCACGCGGGCCGCGCTCGAGCTTGGGCGCCGCGTCCATCCGCCGACGGTCGAGCAGATGCTGCGCTTCCTCGGGCAATACGAATCCAACATGCCGAAGGTCAAGCAGGCGTTTAAGTGTCGAAACTTCTGAACTTGAATTGACTTCGGCGCGGTCCTATATTCCGGCGCTCCGTCGCAGGGGGCTGTAGCTCAGCTGGTTAGAGTGCCGGTCTGTCACACCGGAGGTCGCGGGTTCGAGCCCCGTCAGCCCCGCTGAACCCGCGTCGCGGGACAATCTTCGCCGCCGGCTGTGCCTGTCTGAGCAGGCGCGGCCGGCCTCTTTATTTATCTTGCTGGAGTCGTTTCCCGAGGGGGAGGTCACGTCCACCTACCACGTCCCGGTGCTGGCCGAGACCGTGCGCGCTTGGGCGGAGGGGGGCCGGCGCGCCGTTGACGCCACGGTCGGCGGCGGCGGCCACGCCGACCTCCTTAGGCAGGGTGGCGCCGACGTCCTGGCCATCGATCGCGACCCGGAGGCCATCGCCGCCGCCCGTACCCGTCTGGGCGAGCGGGTCCGCTATCTCACCGCGCCGTTCGCCGCACCGGAGGCGCTGGCCGCCGTGGCGGCGTTCCGGCCCGACCGCATCCTCCTCGACCTCGGTCTCTCTTCCCACCAGGTCGATTCCAGCGACAGGGGTTTTACCTTTCGGCCAGGGGCGCCACTGGACATGCGGATGACGCCCGCATCACCAGGGGGGGGAGGGGGGGGACCTTCGGCCGCCGAGGTCTTGAACAGTTGGCCGGCGGAGCGTCTGGCGGCCACCTTCGCCGACTTTGCCGATGAGCCCTACCCCCGGGCCCGTGCGTTGGCGCGCGAGGTGCTCCGCCGCCGCCTGCGCGCGCCGCTGCTGGTGAGCGACGACTTCGTCAACGCGATCCGCGCGCGACTGGGGCCGCGCTCGGGCCCTCCCGACTTCGCGCGGCTGTTCCAGGCCCTGCGGATCGCGGTGAACGACGAGCTGGGTCAGCTCGAGCGGTCGCTGCCGCCGCTGCGCGACGCCCTTGTGCCGCACGGGCGTCTCGGCGTCATCACGTATCACTCGGGGGAAGACCGCATCGTCAAGCACGCGTTTCGCGAGTGGAGCAATGCCTGTGTGTGCCCGCCGCGCCAGCCG
>CAZXKD010000136.1:0-7629 GCA_964641215.1 uncultured Gemmatimonadaceae bacterium | reverse complement strand
CCGCACATCGTCCCGCTCTACGACTCGGGCGCAGCGGAGGGCCTGCTCTACTACGTCATGCCGCAGGTGGAGGGCGAGTCCTTGCGGGACAGGCTCAGGCGCGAAAAGCAGCTCCCGCTGGACGACGCGCTCCAGATCGCGCGCGAGGTCGCCGACGCGCTGAGCTACGCCCACAGCCGCGGCGTGATCCACCGGGACATCAAGCCCGAGAACATCCTGCTCGAATCGGGGCACGCCGTGGTGGCGGACTTCGGAATCGCGCGGGCGATCACGGCGTCGGGAGGCGAGCACCTGACGGCTACGGGTGTGGCCATCGGGACGCCGACGTACATGAGCCCCGAGCAGACGGCGGGGAGCGAGCAGCTGGACGGCCGGTCGGATCTCTATTCCCTCGCTTGCGTGCTGTACGAGATGCTGGCCGGGCAGCCGCCGTTCACGGGCCCGACGGTGGAGAGCGTGATCCACCAGCATCTCGCAGTCGCGCCGCCGAGTATCACCGGTATCCGCCCCGCAGTGCCGGCGTTCCTGGCAGCCGTCCTCCAGCGGGCGCTCGCCAAGACGCCGGCCGATCGGTTCAAGGCGGTGGCGCTGTTTGCGGAAGCGCTCGTCTCCCCCCCCCCCGTGGCGGCCGCGACCGCTCGCGCCCGGCGATCGTGGCGGCGCACGGCGGTGGTTGGCATGGGGGCGGTGGCCGTCATCGTGGGGGCGCTAGCGGCGGCGCGCTGGCTGCGACCACGCGTGTCGGGGTCGCGCTATCCTCGCACGGCGATCGCGGTGCTGCCGCTCGAGAACCTGAGCGCCGGGGGCCCGCAGGCATACTTCGCCCCCGGGCTGCAGGATGAGGTGCTGACCCAGCTCTCGCGCGTAGCGGCGCTCACGGTGATCAGCCGGACCTCGGTGATGAGCTACGCAGGGTCCGCGAAGCCGCTCCGGGAGATTGCCGGCGAGCTGGGGGTGGGGAGCGTGGTGGAGGGAAGCGTGCAGGTGGTGGGGAACCGCCTGCGCGTAAACGTGCAGCTCATCGAGGCGGCGACGGATCGGCACCTCTGGGCCGAACAATACGACCGAACCCTGGACGATGCGTTCGCGGTCCAGAGCGAGATCGCCCAGGCGATCGTAGGAGCGGTCGGGACGAGGCTCACGCGGGCGGAGGCGGACGCGTTCACGGCCGCGCCCACGGCCAATGCCGAGGCGTACCGGTTCTTCCTCCAGGGCCGCGAGTACCTGACGCGGCCCGGCTCTCTGCGGCCGAACCTCGAGGCCGCGCAGCAACTCTTCGAGCGGGCCCTGGGCCTCGATCCGGGGTTCGCCTTGGCACACGCGGCGCTTTCCGAAGTGCACGGCCGGATGTATTGGTGGATCTACGATCCCTCGCCCGCGCGCGCGGCGCGCCAGCGAGAGGAAGCGGAGGCCGCGCTGCGACCCGCCCCCGACCTGCCACAGGCGCATGTCGCCATGGGCCTGGCGTATTACTGGGGCCGCCGTGACTACCGGCGCGCGTTGGACGAGTTCGCGATCGCCCTCAAGCGCCTGCCGAACGACGCCTCGCTCTGGAAATTGATCGCCGCCGTACACCGCCGTCTGGGCAACTGGGACCAGGTCATCGCTGCGTTTGAGAAGGCTGCCCAGCTCAATCCCCGCGACCCGGATCTGTTTTGGGACCTCGGCGGAAACACCTATCGCGCCGTGCACCGCTACGCCGACGCCGTGCGCGTGCTCGATCGGGCGCTGACCCTCGCCCCCGACCTTCACCTGGCCGCCGTCTTCAAAGGACGAACGTACGTGCTCTGGCAGGGGCAGCTCGACACGCTGCGCGCGGTCCTGAGCCAGCTGCCCAGCGAAGCGGCGTTGGGGACGCTCGGCACGGTAGCCGGTCAGCGAGTCGAGCTGCTGCTCTGGGAGCGGCAGGCGGACAGCCTCCTCCGATTCCTCCCGACCGCAGGGATGCGCGTCTTCCAGGGGCAGCTCGTGTTCGTGCCCAGCTCACTGTACGCCGCGTGGGCACACCAGGTACGCGGAGATCGAGACGCCGCCCGCGTCGCTTTCGATTCCGCCTTGGTGCTCCTCGACTCCGTGATCGCGCGCCTCCCGGACGACTGGCGCGTCCATGCGGCCCGCGGTCTGGCCCTGGCCGGCCTTGCCCGTCGTGACGCCGCACTCGGCGAGGCTCGGTGGCTGCGAGAGTCGCCGGTGTATCGCGACGCCCTTTTCGGGGCGGCTGCCGCTGAAGATCGCGCCCGCATCCTCGCCCAGGTTGGCGAAACCGACGTGGCGCTGGATGAGGTCGAACGGTTGCTGCCGGGGCCGTCTCCTCGCTTCAGCGTCCACGTGCTGCGGCTCGACCCACTCTGGGACCCGATCCGCGAGCATCCGCGGTACCGGGCGTTGCTCGCGCAGTACGCGCCGATGGACTGAGGGCGACGCCCATGAGATCGCCCGGCACAGCTTACGCGCCCGGGGTTCGCTGACGAGTTTCCGACCTGGACGCCGGAGGGCAAGTTCATCGTGTTCGCACGCTCCGGGGGTTCCGCACCGGGCATCTACGTCATCGCGTCACATGGTGGCACTCCCACTCGCGTTGTCGGCGTCGGCGGTGCGAGTGAGGTTGCGTGGTCTTGGTAGATGCATCCTCGGCGCCAGAGCGCTCCGCCAGCGGCGTGTTCTCGGTCGACCAGGTCGATCAGCCGCCGGCGCTGATCTCGGCCGAGCGGGCCGTGTATCCGGCCGGCCTCGCCGGCACGCGTGGCGACGTGCAGGTCCTCATGGAGACGGTGATCGACACCAACGGTCGGGCCGAGCCCGGATCGGTCCGTGTCCTGTCAACCCCGGCTCAGGCGTTCGCAGCGCCGGCCACGGCGTTCGTCCTGGGCGCGCGGTTCTCGCCCGGTCAGATCGGGGGCCGGAAAGTGCGGGTCTTGATGACGGTGGCGGTGCCGTTCACGTCGCGCTGACTACGGTCCTTGCACGCGAGGAGTCTGTTTTGGCGTCGGCTGATACTTGTCCAGCCAGCTGAGGACCTCCCGGATCAGCCGCGTGCGCGGCACGAAGTGGCTGCCCTCTTCAACGATTTGGCGTTTCCGGTCAGGCGGTGTGCCGAGGAGCCGAAACATGGGAATCTGCGCGGTCTCGAGTGGGAAATAGTAGTCGTAGCGCCCATTGATCATCAGGGTGGGGATCCGAATGCGGGGAAGGAAGTTCACGGGGTCTACTTCGGGACGCACGGGGTCGAAATGGAGCCCGGCCACGTAGAGAACGCTCACTTTGATCCGTGGCTCGACCGCTGGCATCAGCCCGCCCAGCGAGCCTCCCCAGCTCACACCGTAGTACGCCAGGTCGTGGACGGCTATCTCCGGACGCGTCTCCAGGTAGTCGATGCCTCGACTGAGATCCTTCGCCCACATGAGGACGTGGTCGCGGTAGAAGTTCGTCGTATTCTGGTGGTCGGTCTTGAGCGAATCGTTCCGCTGGTAAGTCCCCTTGTAAACCGGGTACAGGACCGCTCGGCCACTCTTGATGATGAAGTCGACTTCCCGGACTTGCAGATTCTGCGGGGCAACGTCTCCGATGGCGTTGGAACCGGGGAAGTAGACGACCGCGGGATAGGGCTTCACACCGTGATGGGGGACATAGAGGTAGAGGAGGAGGCTGTCGCCCCCGTACGCAGCCGTTAACCGCACCAGCTCCCGTGTCCAGTTCCCCTCGTCCACGGTCTCGACCACCGTGGCATCGAGCGGCGTCCGGTCGTACTCATACATCCGCCGGTACGCCGCGAACACGGCGTCTGGTACCGGCCGCGCCTTCAGGAAGTCGCGCCAGTCACGCTGCATGGGCGCTTCGGCTAAGGAAAGGTTCGGCTCTGCCGGGGGATACTTCACAAGCCGAATCCCGTTCGTGGGCGACCGGTCGAACGGCGGCTGGGTGTAGGGATCCGTGAACTGATACGGCTCGTCATTCCAGCCTCCCCCGAGGATGAAACGCTCGCTCCCGCTCGCGTTGAAGCACCATTCGCGCACATTGCCAGCCATGTCATAGGTGCCATACGCGCTGATGCCGCGGCTGCTCCCGACCGGCACCGTGCCCCGACCGGAGAAATTGCTGAGAGGAACGATCGAGGCGCTCCAGTTCACGCTGGCCGCGTGATTCCAGTGGAAGACCGTCGGCAGCGACTTGCCCGCGAACTTGGCGAACGCCGCCGCTTCATACCAGCTCACGCCGGCTACCGGATGCCGTTCCTGTCCCGGCGGATAGTCGCCGGCTTCCCAGGTCGATGGCCCGGGCCGGCCGGTCCGGTCGGTCATCTGCGCCATGGCCTTCTCCCACGGTATCAACCGACCGTCCTTTACGAACGGATAGTCCCATAGGTCCCGGCGTCGGTACCCACCGGCGTCTACGAACCGTTTGAACTCCGCGTTCGTTACTTCAAACTTGTCCATCAGATAGTCGTGCAGCGCAACCGGTTTGACGTTGCGCAGCCCCGGGTAAAACACATCGAGATCACCGCCCGGGACCCGGACCATGTCGGGCGGCAGCGCAGTGTCCGCATCGAGCGGGATCACCGCATTGCCGAATCGGAAGCCCGCGAGCTCCAGCGTGCGATAGCCCGGAAGCTCGATACGCAGGCGGTCAGCGCTGAGGCACAAGGTTCCATAGCACTTTTCTGATGACAAGAGCACGCTATCGAGCGGGGTCCGCCCGAGAAACATCCAAGCGGAATCGGAGGCGGCATACTGCTTTCGCCATACGGCTGCGCCGGGCGGCAGCGTGTGTACGTTCACGATCTGCCCGAGCCTGCGCCGCAGCGCCCGGAACAGGGAGTCCCGCGGACTTGCGGCCGCGATACGTCGCGCGAGGAGGTAGGCCGGTTCCCACTGACCCTGATCGGCCAAGGTGAGAAGCTCGGGGATGGCCTGCTCCCGTACCCAAAGGTGCGTGACGAGCTGCCGCCCGGGCCCGAGCCACGCGGCCGCGCCGAGCAGGACGACAACCGCTATGACCGTCCCGGTGCGCAGTCTGCGCTTCCCGTCGACTCGTCCCGCAACGGCCACGGCGCTGCTTCCGGCCGCAGGGGTGAGGCACCGCTCCACCTGCTCGAGCAGCGCTTCGGAAGATTGCCACCGCGACGCGGGGTCCTTCTCCAGGCAACGCATGATGGCCGTCGCGAAGAGAGGGGGAAGGTCCGAACGGAGCGTCGCGATGGGGCGCGGGGTATCGGTGATCTGGGCCGCGAGGACGGCTTGCGGTGTCGCCCCCGTGAACGGCGGCTGCCCCGTAAGCATCTCGTAGGCCATCACACCGAGCGCGTATTGGTCGGCTCGTGCATCCACGTCAGTCTGCCCTGCGGCCTGCTCCGGGGCCATATAGATGGGGGTGCCGACGGCTATCCCGAGTGCCGTGAGCGTGGTGCCGGCAGTTGTCCCTGACTTGGCAGCCGCGCTGGCCGCCTTGGCAACGCCGAAATCCATGACCAGGGCGTGCCGCGGGGTGACCATGATGTTGTCTGGCTTGATATCACGGTGCACGATTCCCAGGCCGTGCGCATGGGTGAGCGCGTCCAGCACGTCACGGAGAATCCGTGCGGTGTCTGTGGGCGATAACCTTCCCTCGCGCACCAGGCGCGCTCGCAGAGTCTCCCCCTCGACGTAGGGCATGACGTAGTACAGCAAGCCGGGGCCGAGCCCGTCCGTGCGTGGGATCTCGCCCGAGTCGATGAGCGTCAGGATGTGGGGGTGCTGGAGGTGCGCCGCCACGCGGATTTCGCGCAGAAACCGCTCGCTGCCGAGCGCAGCGGCTAACTCCGGATGGAGGACCTTGATGGCGACCGGGCGATCGTGCTTGAGGTCGTGCGCGAGGAAGACGATCGCCATGCCGCCACGGCCCACCTCACGCTCGACTTTATAGGCACCGGCGAGCCCGTATTGCAGCAGCGTGCGAAGGTCGATCACGATTGTCTCCGGGCTGCCTCCAATACTACGGCGACGATCGCGCGAGGGCGAGATCAACAAGTGGACGCGCCAAGTGCGCGCGTTGGTGCCGACCTCTGTGCGGCATCACTTCGAAACATCCCCCTGGCCCGCAGCGTATCTCCCCAAAACCTTGATCGCGCCGCTTGAGCGACGGAGGGCACATGAGCTCGCTCCGTAATCCGGGAAGAGTGGTTGGGTACTGGTATCTGCTCCTCGCTCTGAGCGGGCCCCTCCGCCTCATCTACATCCCCAACAAACTGTTCGTGGAGGGTGACGCGGCCGCGACGGCCAGCAACATCGCCACACACGTGTGGCTCTTCCGGTTCGGCATGCTGACCTATTTGCTTGGCGCCGTGGTCTTGATCTTCCTCGTGCTGGCGTTCTACCGATTGTTCAAGGGGGTCGACCAGCACCTCGCGGTGCTACTCGTAATCTTCGGCGGCGTGATGCCGGCCCTCATCAATCTCGTGAACGTCGCGAGCGATGCCGGCGCGCTGATGGTCGCCGGCGGCGGCGCCGGCTTCCTGTCCGTATTCGATAAGCCCCAGCGCGACGCACTGGTCATGCTGTTCCTCCGCCAGCATCACCATCAGGTCGTGGCCGCCGAGATTCTGTGGGGAATGTGGCTCTTTCCGATGGGCGCCCTGGTCTACAAATCGAGGTTCCTGCCGCGGTTCATCGGCGTGTGGCTCATCATCAACGGCGTCGCCTACGTAGTCCTGAGTCTGACGGGGCTCCTGTTCCCCGAATACCAGGACAGAGTCTTCCTCTACTCCCAGCCTGCGCTCGTCGGAGAGCTGGCAATGATCCTGTGGCTTTTGATCCGGGGCGCCACCCCACTGGCGCTGGAACCACCGCCTGCTGAGCGGGCTGCATGAGCCTCTACCGCTTTCTCTACCGGGGTGGGGTTTCGCTTGAGGGTTTCTTGACTAGGGGTTCACAGATTGGCGGGGTACGCTCAAGGGGAGTTAACCATGCCTCGCCGCCCAATCGCCTGCACGCTGCTCCTCTGGTATCTCGCCGGGTGCACTTCCTGGTACGTGCAGAACCTCACCCCTCAGCAGGTAATCGACCGTTGGCATCCCGCCTCGGTGCGGGTAACCACCGCGGACAGCTCCGAGTTCGTTCTCGATAAGCCTTGGATCCCAGGGCGCGACAGCCTGGTGGGGTTCCGCAACCGAGTGCCATCCAGCGTCGCGATCTCGGACGTCACGGCGGTCGCAATCCGGCAGCCCGACTCTATCAGTACGATCCTGCTAGTCGCCGGCATCGTGTTCGGGCTAGGCGTGGCGGCGGGTGCGGCTTTGGGCGGTACGAATTTCGGGCCGACAATCCAATTCCCCTGCTGACGAGAAGACACGCCCCAACGCGCGGCGTCTTGCGGAACGACTAGGAGTCTCAAGGTAGGTAGAGCTGGCTGCGTCTTCAGCAGGCTGCCCTTGCGATGTACATCCGCAAGGGCGGTTTCTTTTGACCTCCAGTGCGCCGTTCGCCGTCGAATCCGAGGTAGATAGGACTGCATGCCACTCAGTCGACAAAGCCTCGCATCCGTCACCTTATCTTCGGATCTGCAGGTCTCCTCGTTTAAGCGCGACACGATTTATCATCGCCTCGCGCTTCGAGTTGCCCCTCCTGGGATCGAACCAGGACTCTCCTGATCCAGAGC
>CAZXKD010000135.1:0-7762 GCA_964641215.1 uncultured Gemmatimonadaceae bacterium | reverse complement strand
TCGGCCATCTTGGCGTAGGGGTCGAGCACGGGATTCGTGAGCAGGTTGGCCGCCGCCTCGCGGAAGTGGAACGGCACGAACACCTGGCCGCGAGCGACGCGGTCGGAGACGCGACACGCCGTCACCATGGAGTTGCGCCGCGACGTGAGCCGCACCAGCGCGCCGTCGGAGACACCGAGGTCGGCGGCGTCGGCGGGATGGATCTCGACGATTGCCGTCGGCTCGCGGGCGTCGAGCCCGGTGGCGCGGCGCGTCATCGTGCCCGTATGCCAGTGGTAGAGTTGCCGCCCGGTGTTCATGACGAAGGGATACGCGTCGTCGGGGAGCTCGACAGGGTCGGTGTACGCGACGGGAACGAACTTCGCCTTGCCATCGGCCGTGGGGAATCGATCGGCGAAGAGGAACGCCGTGCCGGGATGGTCCGGCGTCGGCACGGGATACTGGAGTCCCGCGCCCACGAGCCGCGCGTAGGTGACCCCGCGCCAACTTGGCGTGACGGTCGTGATCTCGCGCATGACGTCTTCGGCCGTGTGGAAGGGGGTCGGCAGGCCGAGGCGAGTCGAGAGATCGATAAGGATGTCGAGGTCACCGCGGGCCTGGCCGGGCGGTGTCACCGCCTGGTGGCTGAGCTGGATGCGCCGCTCCGTGTTGACGAACGTGCCTGTCTTCTCGGCGAAGCTTGCACCGGGGAGCACGACGTCGGCGTAGCGGGCGGTTTCGGTGAGGAAGAGGTCCTGCACCGCCAGGAACTGCAACTTCTGGAACCAGTGCTCGGCGTGGGCGATATCGGGGTCGGAGATGATGGGATTCTCGCCCATGATGTACATGCCCCGCACGCCGCTCTCTTCCTTGACCACCTCCGTCACCATCAGTCCCTCTTTCAGGGAAAGCGACTCCTCCGGGACGCCCCAGGCGCCCGCATACTCGGCGCGGTTGCGCGCATCCTTCACCGAGCGGTAGTCGGTGTAGACGAAGGGGATGGCGCCGACGTCGGACGCTCCCTGCACGTTGTTCTGGCCGCGCACCGGCATCATCGCGGCGCCCCAGCGGCCGATCATGCCGCAGGCGAGCATCAGATTGAGTAGCGAGGCCACCAGGTCGGTCCCGTTGGCGTGCTGGGTCAGCCCCATCGCCCACAGCGTGCTGGTTTTCGGCCCGCGGGCGTAGAGCTCGGCGGCGCGTCGGATCAGGTCCGCGGGCACGCCCGTGACCTTGGCCGCCCGTTCCGGCGTGTACGGTTGCACGGCGGCGCGGACCTTGTCGAAGTCGTGGGTGCGCTCCGCGATGAACCGCTCGTCAGCGAGGCCCTGCGCCAGAATGTGGCTCAGCATCGAGGAGAACAGCGCCACATCGGTGCCCGGGAGCATCTGCAGGTGGATGTGGGCGCGCGCCGCGAGCTCGATCCGGCGCGGGTCGGCGACGATGAGCGTCGCCCCGCGCTCGACGGCGCGCTTTAAGGCGGCGCCGAAGACCGGGTGCGTCTCGGTCGTGTTCGCCCCGGCGATGAAAATCACGTCCGTCTCGTGCTCGACTTCACGCATCGAGCCCGAGGCCGCGGAGGTGTTCAACGCCCGCTGCATCGCGGCGACCGACGTCGAGTGGCAGAGGCGCGTACAGTGGTCGACGTTGTTCGTCCCCAGGGCGCCGCGGAACATGCGCATGAGGAGATAATTCTCCTCGTTGGAGCACTTCGCCGAGGAGAAGCACGCCAACGCGTCGCCGCCGTGCTCCTGCTTGATGCGCTGCAGCTCCTGGGCGGTGAGCTCCATGGCCTCGGCCCAGGTGGCCTCGCGGAACGGCTCGTACCACGACGGCGGCGTCGCCGCGCGGTCGCGGATGTCCAGATCGATCCGCTCAAGCAGACCCAGCGAGCGCACCGACTTTCCGGTGGCCCGGGGGGGTGTCCCGGGCTTCGTCTGCTGCCCCTCACCCTCGATCGACCGCCACGGCCCGCTGCGCCGGTCCGCCGCGGTGGCGCCCTGCCACTCCCAGCGCCCCCGCGCTTTCACCCAGCCCCTGCGGATGAGCGGCGTCTTGAGCCGGTCGTGGTGCTGCGGGAAATCGTAGCCGAACCGCCCCTTGACGCAGGTCGACCCCTGATTGGGCGTGTTGAGCTCGATATCGGGGGAGGTAACCCGCGCCACCGAGTTGTCGGCCACGTGCAGGTCCACCTGGCACCCGACGCCACAGTAGGGACACACCGACCGCACGAGCCGCTCCGGCCGACTCAGCTGCTCGGGGGTGAAGCGCTGCTTCGGCATCACCTCGAAGATCGCCCCGGTCGGACAGACCCGGACGCACTCGCCGCACCACGTGCACCCCGCCTTGTCCGGATCGCCGTCCGCCCCCACGATGATCTCGGCGTGCTCACCGCGGAAGCCGACGTCCAAGACGCCGACGACCTGGATGTCCTCGCACGCGCGCACGCAACGGGTGCATAAGACGCAGGTGGACATGTCGTGCCGAATCATCGGATCGCCGGGGCGCTCGTCGCCGGCGCGCAGGGCCAGATCCCGCCCCACCACGGGGGTCGGCATGACATCGTACCGCACCACGTAGCGCTCGAACTCGTTCCGTGGGCTCGAGCGGCCTCCGTCCCGGAGGTGCTCGGCGGGGTAACGCTCCAGCAGCAGCCGCAGGACGCCCTTGCGATTCTCAATGGCTGCGTGCGATTCGGTGGTCACCTTCATTCCTTCAGCCACCTTGGTCGCGCAGGCGGGCAGCAGCTTGGGCTGACCCTCCACGGAAACGAGGCAAATGCGGCAGTTACCCACGGTGGGGAGCTTCGGGTACCAGCAAAGCGTGGGGATGTCGATCCCCGCCGCACGAGCGACGTCCAGAATGGTCTGGTCGGCCGTGCCGTCCAACGTCCGGCCGTCGATAGTGATCGTGGACATACCCCCTATACCTAGCCGGCGAGCGGGGACTTGCAAGGGTGCCGCCGGACCAGGAGGTTCAAGACATGTTCACAGTGCTGGCAGCTCTCCTCCTGTCCCTCCAGGTTCCCGACAGCGTCGTGCGGCTGCAGGGGTTCGTGGAGGAGGTCCCCGTCCAGGCGGGCGACACGACCGTGTTCCGTCTCGCGCTGGCGTATCCCCTGACGGTCGCGCGCGCCTCGGTGGGCACGCTCTGGCTTACTGGTGAGCGGACCCAGTGGTCGCGCTACGTGGACCGGTTCGTGGAGGCCGAGGGCCGGATCGTCGCCCCTGGCGCGCTCGCGTCACCGCGCGTTCATGAATTGGCCCCGCCGGGCGTCGTTCACCGGGACATCTCCCCGTCTTACACGCAGCACGCCGTCCTCACCCTCGCGGTGGTGCCGCAGCAGATCGTGTGGCGGGACTCGGCCGGCGACCCCACGGGCGTCCGCGCTGTCGCGTATTACACGATCGCGAACAGGGGCGACACACAACTCTACTTCGTGTTCACGACTCCCGAGATCCTGTGCATGAGCGTGACCCGGGCCGGCGCGAGCAATGCGCATTGGCGTAATGCCTGGCGGCCCCGTGAGCGGGCCGACCCTTGGCTCCGCGTCCAGATGGGCACGGTCGTGCGCTATCTCTTCACCTTGCCGGAGGCGGCCGCCCCGCAGCCGGGGCGGTACACGGTCCGAGTCTCCCTCTGCGGAGAGAGTGATTACGAAATGCAGACGGACATCGAAGTGATTGGTCGCTAGGGGAGGTGCGGCATGGAGGCCGGGAAGTCGCCGCACCGCGTGGACCGAGCCGTTCGGTGCGGCGCCCCTGATCCTGCTGCCCCGCAGGCCGTGGACGCCGGCCGCTCCAGATCGGCGGCAACTGATGGCACAGAGGGGTCATGATGACAAACGGGGCCGGCTGATCGCCGGCCCCGGGATCTTTACGGGTAAGGTCGTATTACGCGCTGCCCAGATTCGGGTCGATCGGCAGGTGGCGATGTGGATGATCCTCCCCGTCGCCATCGGCGCACCAGACGTAAGCCCAGATCTTGGCGGGCCGCAGTGCCTGCTGGCCGGCGCGCAGGATGATCCCCAGGGGTTCGTGGTCGAGGAGAAGCGGCAGGCTGGTCATAGAGAGACGTTGTCCGTTGTCCGTTGTCCGTTGTCTGAAGGCAAGCGGGCTGCCACCGGCTCCGATTCGTCAAAGGATTGTCGGATAACGGATTACGGAGAACAGGGGGGGGCAGGGAGGGGTGGCAGTGTTCAGTCCGACACGCTCGCCCGTGTGTCCGCCTGACGCGCTGGCTTAGTCGCCACAAAGCCGCTGCCGGCGCCGCCCCGGCGCCGGGCGCGCTTCTCCGGCTCGATTTCCCATCCACCGTATACGGCTTGGAGCGACTCGGCGGCGAGGGGGATCACTCCGTGCGACCTGCGCTCCTCCCCCCCCCCGCTCGTGGGGAGGATCACGTGCAGGCCGCCCGGGCGTGTCCGGGCTTGCAGGTCGGCGATCAAGGCCAGACGGTCCCGGCTGCGAGCCGGAACGAGCGCGACGGGGTCGAACACGACGAGCTTGGAGAGGAGGTCGGGCACCCAGGTGCCGAACTGAACCACAAGAGCTTGGAACCGGCCGGCGAGCTGCTCGCTCACGGCGCGACTCTCGGCGGCCTCCACGGCGCCGAGGTCCTGGTCGAGGAGCAGGACCTCGACGTCGTAGGCGGCGAGGAACAGCGCGACCGGTACGGCCGCAGCCCCGACGACGACGGCCAGATCGCCGGGGTCGAGCCGCTGGGCCAGGCGCGCCACGGAGCCTTGGGGATCGAGTCCCCAATGGGTGGGCTGGCGCTGCGCCTCGCGCAGTCGGCGGTGCTTCAAGCGCCAGCGGCCGAACGAGGGCAGGCGTAGCCGGCGGGCGATGATGCGATCCACGTGCTCGAGCAGCAGGACCTCCGTGAGCAGATATTGGTCCTGGGCGCTCGCCTCGAGCTCGCGCACCGCCTCGTCGCCGATCACGAGCAACTCCTCGCGCGGCAACGTGTCCTTGTACTCTTCGATCCGCTGCAGGATGAACTCGTGGTACTCCTGGCGGAGGGAGCGGGGCGGCCGGCGCGGGACGCGCGGGCGGGGGCGATCCCCCTGCGGCAGCGTCGTCAGCACGGCTCGATATGCACCGTGACTTCGTGCAGCTGCAAGTCCCGCTTGAGGCGCTCCTCCACCTGGTCGGCGATGGCGTGCGCCGCCTCCACGTTGGCCTTGCGGTCCACGGCGATGGTGACTTCGGCGTAGCGCAAGTCGACGGGTCCGCGCGAGCGGATGCCATACGCACCCTTCACGCCCGCCACCGCCCGGGCGGTCTCCTGGATGCTGCTGGTGGGGACGGCTTGCTGGTCGACGAGGACCGGCACCGTACGGACGACGATGCGGTAGGCGATGCGGACGATCGCCAGGGCGACCGCGATCGCGACCGCGGGGTCGACCCACCAGACGCCCTGCCGCGCGAACAGCACGCCGCCGAGCACGCTCATGGTGATGAACACGTCGGCCCGCGTATGCGCCGCGTCGACGAGCAGCAGCTCGCTCCCCAGCGCAGTCCCGGCGCGACGCTCGCTCCAGGCGACGAGGCCGTTGACGCCGAGCGTGCCAGCCAGCACCGCCAGCTGCAGGTCCGTCACCGCGACGGGGCGGGGACCGGCGAGCAACTGGTTCACGCTGCCCCGCACCAGCTCGAAGCAGGTAATGGAGAGAAAACCCACGATTGCGAGGGCTCCCAGCGTCTCGAACTTCCCGTGCCCGTAGGGGTGCTCCTCGTCGGGCTCCTGGGACGCCACGCGGACGACGGTGAGGGCCAAGACGTTGTTCAGGGTATCGGCGGCGGCGTCGAGCGCACCGCCCAGGATGGCCATGGATCCGGAGACGATCCCGATCAGGAGCCGGGCCCCGAGCACCGCCAGATTGGCGATCAGAATGGCGGCCAGCACGCGGCGAACGCGGGCGGTCCGATCCGGCGCCGGGGACTGCGAGGGCGACATGGAAGCAACCTTGTAAACGCGCACCGTTCAGTCAATGGCTTGCAACAACGCCCCCTTCAGATATCCCGTCTCCGGAACGTTCAACAGCTCGGGATGGTCGCGGGCCGCGCCGACCCAGGCGAGGACCTGCAGGCTGCGCCCGGCGTCGCGGGCGGCGTCGGCCAGCATCGCGGCGAAGTGGTGGCGGTGGACGTGGTAGGAGCAGGAGCAGCTGAACAGAACCCCACCACGGGCAAGGAGCCGCATCGCCCGCAGATTGATCTCCTTGTAGGCGGCCAGGGCGCGTGGGACGCCGTCCTTAGTCTTCGCGAATGCCGGTGGGTCAAGGACGACGGTGTCGTAGGCTTCCCTCTGCCGCTCCAGGTCGCGTAGCAAGTCGAAGACATTAGCCTCCCGCCAGAGGATATTGGCCAGCCCGTTCAGGGCCGCGTTGGCCTGACCGCGCGCGAGCGCATCGGCGCTGCTGTCTACCGCTGTGACCGATCGAGCCCGGCGTGCCAGGTGGAGAGCGAAAGAGCCGTGGTAGGTGAAGAGGTCGAGGGCGCGGCCGCCGGGCCGCGTGTGAGCGCCGACCAGGGCGCGATTCTCCCGCTGGTCGAGGAACGCGCCGGTCTTCTGGCCGCCGCGCGGGGCGGCGAGATAGCGCACGCCATGCTCGCTCACCTCGACCGTCTCGGGCACGGTGCCAAAGGCGCCGACCACCTCGAGCGCCAGCCCTTCATGGCGGCGGATCGGCGCGTCGTGACGCAACAGGATGCCCGCGGGTTCCAGTGCCTCGACGAGGGCGGTCACGACGTCCTGGCGCACCCGGTCCAGTCCGGCCGACAGCAGCTGGGCGACGACGTAGGAGCCGTAGCGGTCCGCGATCAACGACGGCAGACCGTCGCCCTCGGCGTGCACCACGCGACAGGCGGTCGCCGGAACCCCCTTGCGGCGGACGGCAGCCGCGGCGATGCGGGCCCGCCACCAGGCGGCGTCGATCGGTTCGTGCCCGGTCGAGAGCAGGCGCAGCCGGATCTCGGACTTGGGTGAGTAAAGCGCCTGGCCGAGGAACTTGCCCCGGCGGTCTGTTACCGGGACGATACCCGGGTCGCCCCTCGGGTCCTCCGCGATGTCGGTCCGATAGATCCACGGGTGGCCGGCGCGCCACCGCGCGGCCCCTTTGGCGGTAGCGACCACCGGGACACGGTCCGACCGTTCGACCGTCCGGCCGTCCGACACTAGCGATCCGGTCGTAGCTTGGCCGCCTCGCGCAGGTACATATGTTTCAGCCGGCTAGGTGGTTTGGCCGTGTAGAAGTGCAGCAGCACACGGATGCAGCGGGGCAGGCCGCCGGGGGGGGGCACCGCCACCTCGCTGGCGCCCAGCAGGGGAACGCCGCTCCAGCCGAGCAGGCGCGCCGCGCGCGCCGGGTACTCGGCGGTGAGGTCGGGAGAAGACGTGAAGATCGCGCTCTCGACCTCTTCCGGTCGAAAGCCGTTCTCCTCCTGGAGGGCGCGCAGCAGCTCCACGGTTGCCTCGAGGATCGCGGCGCTGGTGTTGGCGGTGGCGGTGGTCGCCCCGCGGAGCCCGCGCAGAATCTTGGATCCCATGTCACTCACCGAGCAGGTGCGGTTGATGGTGCTCACGGACGCCGGACTCCTCAAGGGGCGCGACGTCGTGGACGTGTGCCGCCGCGCCGTCGCGGGCGGCACGACGGCGCTGCAGGTGCGCCATAAGGGCGCGGCGCCGCGGGAGCTGGTCGCCCTGTCGCGGGCGCTCGTCGCCGCCTTGCCCGTCCCGGTGCTGGTCAACGACCGCGTCGACGTAGCGCTCGCGGCCG
>CAZXKD010000134.1:0-8075 GCA_964641215.1 uncultured Gemmatimonadaceae bacterium | reverse complement strand
GACCGGATGCTGTTGTAGTCACTGCAGGCGCTTGTGCGGCCGCCGAACCAGGCGCGGGCCAAGCCCAGCGCCCCCGGGGGGTGGTGGGGGGGCAGGGCAGACGGACAGCACCGGCTCTTCCCATGCACCCCCCCCCCCTCTTTCCCCCGGGCCCTGGGTCCACTTCGGCCGTGAGAAACCGGGCGAATCGCGCCATCGCCCGGCCCTCGTACGTGTGTTGCAACACATCCTGCACGCGGGGGTCGTTGAGGTGGCGCGGCAAGGCCCAGCCGCGCCCCGCCACGGTATCGGCGCTGGCGTAGATCGGCTCCCACGTGAACGGCTGTCCTATGACGGTGAGGGCGGCCCATTGCGCTTCGGGACCGAATCGGCTGATGGCAGTCCGCCGCGCCGCGGCTTTAGCGGGGAGGCTCACCAGCCCGCTGATCGCGCCGTACCCGCACAGCAGCACTACGGCGACAGCGGCCGCGCGGCGAGACTGGACGACGCCGATCCAGTGTCGCGTCCACCCCACCCCCGCGACGAGGAGCGTTCCCACGAAGGTGACCGTCACCCACGGAGCGACCTCCGCTAGGTGCCCGGCGAGTAGAGCCGACATCAGAGCCGCGATGCCCAGGTAGAGGAGCGCGGGCTGCCAGTGGCGCCGGGCTCCCAACGCGAGCGCGACGAACGGCACCAGCCAGAAGAACGGATCGACAATCGCCACCGCGTCGCCGTAGTAGCGCCGCTCGCTCCACGGCAGCCACGGCCGCAGCCCGTAGGAGCCCTGCCAATCCATGACGAGGTGGCTCAGCACCGTGGCCCCGACAGACAGCGCGATCCAGCGCCACGCGGGAGCGGGTGCGCCTCGCCGCCGGGCCCACCAGGTCGCGCCGAGCCCGATGAGCAGCGTCATCCCCACGATCTCCACGGCGGCGCCGAGCAATGAGTGCGTGATGCCGCGGTGGAGCGTATAGTAGTCGAGGCGCCGCGCGCGGAAGCCCACCAGGAACTCGGCCCAGTCGGGAGCGTTGGCCGCGACCGCCCCGACGAGCGCCGCGTGGGGGGCGCGGTCGCCCGCCACGGCGCGTCCCAGCACGGCCCCTACGAGGGTGTGGGCGATGTTGTCCATGGCCCGGAACATACACCGACCGCCCCTCGCGTGATGGGTATCACCAGGCAGGTGCAACTTTTCCGCGCCCTGGGAGTCTTAGGAAACGACAACGCCCTCGCAAAGGATCAATCGATGCGAACGCCGATCCTGCTGCTGCTGAGCGCGGCTCTCCCCGTCACCGCGTGCGCTCCATACGGTTACACGCGCGCGGAGGTCGTGTACGCTGAGCCCGCCGAATACGTCTATGTGACGCCCGTGGAGCGCGTCGTGGTCGTGACGCGCGAAGTCCTCGTGAACCGGGGTTGGGTGGTCTACAAGGTGGAGAATGATGGTCCCACCCGGGTGATCTGGGCCCGTCGCGGGGACGACGAAGTCGTCCGAGTGTTCGCCACCCCCACCGGAGGGGGGGGGGAGCGAGTCGCCGTACGGACGATCGCGGAGTCCCGTGAGCGTGGTGATCACGGGCGCCATCGTGGCTGGGCACGGCACGACGCCCCACGGGAGGTCATCACCGACATCGACGTCCGTCTGCGCGCGCACTAGCCGAGTGGCAGGGCGGGGCATACGTTAGGGGCCGTTTTGGCCCCCTTCTGCCTCGGAGCAGCCTGATGGCCCCACCCCCGCCCCCCACGGTGCCAGGCGATCGCCGCCAGCTGGCCGATCGTCGCAAGTTGATGGACCGTCGCTCCGGCGTGGACCAGCGCATGTCGCCGGAGCGCCGCCGGCGCGTCGCCCCGGTGACAGTCGAGCGCCGTCGGCAGGGCACCCGTCGCGTCGGCGGCGACCGGCGCGTCGTGGTGCGCCGGGGAACGATGGATCGACGTTCCGTAGCCGATCGCCGCTTCCGCAAGACGCCGGTCCAGCCCCCCCCGTTGTGAACTGAACCGGGTCGTTGACGGGGCCGCCGCCGGCCCCTACTATCGGCCCGTGTCCTACCTGAAGCTCGTCGTCGCTGCCACTCAACGGGTCATCGAAGTGCGGGAGTCGGTGGTTCGGTTGGGGCGCGATCCCGCTTCCACCATCGCGTTCGGCGGCGACGACGGCAGAGTCGTGTCGGCCCACCACGCTGAGCTCCGCCACGGCGCCGCCGGCTGGCGTCTGGTCGACCTCGGCAGCCGCAACGGCACCTATCTGAATGGCGCGCGGCTGAGCGGCGACGCGCCGATCCACCTGGGTGATCGATTCTCCCTGGGGGAGACCGGGCCCACGTTGAGCGTCGCCGCCGTCTCGGAGGCTCTCGATGAGACCCAGGCGGAACATCCCGGCCTCGCCGCGGGGGCGCCGGCAGCCCCGCGGGGAGCGGGGCGGCCTCACGAAGTCCGCGGATACGCCGTGACGCTGCTCGCCGCGGCCACCGGCCAGCGCTACGAGGCGCGAGGCACGCGTATTCGCATGGGGCGCGACCCGGAGTGCGAGATCCGCCCGGTCGACGCGGCGGACACGGTGGTGTCACGCGTGCATGCCGAGCTCACGGTCGGCCCGGGGGGCGGGCTGTCGCTGCGCGACGCCGGCAGTCGCAACGGCACCTTCGTCAACGGCGACCGGGTGACCGGATCGATCCCGGTGCGTTTGGGCGACAAGATCATGCTCGGCTCCGGTGGGCCGGTGCTGATCGTCGAGGGGCTGGGCACGTCGCCGGTCGCCGCCGTATCGCGCCCTCCCGCCGTTCCTCCCCCTCCCGCCAAGGCCGGGATGGGGCAGAAGACGGTGATGGGTCTGATCAGCGACGCCCTCGCCCAGGCGCGCGAGGAGCGCAAGCGCGGCCGTCGCGGCTCGACGGCGTTCCTGAAGGCCGTGGCCGCGGAGGTCGGAAAGAGCTCGCGGCGCAAGATGCGCTGGCTCGCCGCGAGCGCGGTCGTGCTGGTGCTGGTGCTCGGGGGCGGCGTGTACGGGGTCTACTGGCTGTTGTCGGGTCAGGTGGAGCAGACCGAGGCGGCGCGTCGTACTGCGCAAGATTCGGCGCGCGCCGAGGCGGCGCGCTTACGGGACGCGCTGGACGAAGCGCGCCGCGCGGCCGCCCCGGCCTCGGAGGTCGACAGCCTGCGGGCGCAGCTCGAGACGGCACAAGCCCGCACCGCCCAGCTGCAGGCGTCGTTGGAACGAGCCCAGGCGGCGCTCGGTCAACAGCTCCAGGAGGGAGAGACGCGGCGTGCCACCGCGCAGCAGGAGGTCCAGCGGCTGCGCGACGAGTTGTCGGCAGCGGAACGGCGCGCCCCCTCCCAGACAGCGCTGGACTCCTTGCGGCGGGCCGTGGCCCAAGCCGAGTCCCAGACCGCGAGCCTCGATGCGCGCATGCGGGCCATTCGGGGCACCGACTTCGCGAGCATCGCGCAGCAAAGTCAGGGCGCAGTGGGGCTCATCACCGTGGCCCTCGGCCACGACTACTACAACGGCACCGGGTTTGTCATCACCCCGGACGGGTACATGCTCACGAACTGGCACGTGGTGGCGGACTCCACGCACCCGCAGGCCGACACCATCTGGGTGACGATGGCGGACCAGTCCTTCTCGCGGTACGCGGACGTGGTTACGACCTCTCAGGACCGTGACATCGCGCTCATCAAGATCCGCGGGTATCAAGCGGGAGCGGGAGCGGGAGCGGGGGCGGGGGGAGGGGGGGGGGCTGCGCCGTACTTGTCGTCGCTAGACTGGACGGGCACCAAGGCTCGTCAAGGGGAACCAGCGGCGCTGATCGGCTATCCTGCCGGCGCGGGATTCGCGCGGCTCCGGTCGTCGGTCGTGCGGACGTCCATGACCGCCGGGATCATTTCCCGCGTGACGGAGGACGTGGTGCAGTTCGACGGTATGACGATCGGAGGGTCATCGGGAAGTCCCGTCTTCAATGCCGACGGGCAAGTGATCTCCATCCACCGCGCCGGCCTGCCGCAGGCGCCGGGCTTCGCGCTCTCAGTGCCCATCAAGCACGTCATTCCGCTCTTCTCACCGGAGCTGCGGCAGCGGCTGGGGATTCCGTAGAGCCATCAGCCGCCGCATGAACCGCCTCGGGTGGATCGACGCTCCGCGGCAGTCCCTCGCCCAAGTCGAACGGCTCGCGGCGTTGGCCGCCGCGGCGCGCGCCGACGGGCTCACCCATACCCTCGTGTGCGGCATGGGGGGGTCGAGCCTCACCGCGCACGTCCTGGCCGCCGTGTTCAATCGTCCCAACCTCGCTGTGCTGGACAGCACCGATCCGGTTGCGGTGCTGGCCGCCGAGCGCTGGCACGATCCCGGCGAGACGCTGTACCTCATCGTCAGCAAGTCGGGCACCACCGTCGAGACGATGGCGGCCTATCGCTACTTCGCGGCCCGCGCTCGGGCGCGCCAGTTCGTCGCCATCACCGATCCAGCCACGCCGCTCGAGACGCTCGCCCACGATGCCGGCTTCCGCGCGGTGCTCGCGCATCCGGCCGATGTCGGCGGGCGGTATGCGGCGCTGACCGCGGTGGGGATGCTGCCGGCGGCGCTGATCGACGTGGATGCCGGCGCCGTACTCGA
This sequence comes from uncultured Gemmatimonadaceae bacterium, assembly GCA_964641215.1. Lineage (GTDB taxonomy): Bacteria > Gemmatimonadota > Gemmatimonadetes > Gemmatimonadales > GWC2-71-9 > 13-1-40CM-70-15. Next base: position 3,487 of record CAZXKD010000134.1, on the reverse strand, counting down.
GCGTGCCATCGCGGTCGACGTGGCCGCCTCGAAGGCGCTCGGTGTCCAGCTCGCCGAGGCTGCGGCGGCGGGTCGCGACAAGGTGCTGCTGCAGCCGGCCCGGCCGCTGGCGAGTCTGGCGGCCTGGATCGAGCAGCTCGTGGCCGAAAGCACGGGGAAGGGCGGCCGGGGGGTGCTCCCGGTCGTGGCCGGGCCGGAACCGGCCGCGCTCCCCGATGTCCAGGTCGTCACGGCATTCTCCGCCGACCCCGTGGATGTCGGCGCCGAGTTTCTGCGGTGGGAGTACGCGACCTGGGCGCTGTGCGAGCGGTTGGGCGTGAACGCGTTCGACCAGCCGGACGTGGAGTCGGCCAAAGCCTTCGCCCGCGCGGAGCTCGATGAGACCAGGCAGGCCCGGCCCACGCCGCTGGCGACGCTCAGCCCGGCAGCGCTGCGCCGCGCGGCGCGGCCGCGCGACTACCTCGCGATCCTCGCCTACCTGCCGCCCACGGAGGAGATCCAAGCGCGACTCGCAGCCGTGGGCGCGGCGTGGGGGCGCGACCTGGGGCTCGTGACCACCCTCGGCTTCGGACCGCGGTACCTGCACTCGACAGGCCAATTCCACAAGGGCGGGCCGAACACAGGGCTCTTCCTCGTGATCACGAGCGACGACGCGGTCGACGTCGAGATCCCGGGAATGGGGTGGACCTTCGGACAACTGAAACGGGCCCAGGCGCTGGGCGACATCAAGGCACTGCTCGCCAAGCGTCGGCGCGTCGCGCACGTGCACCTGCCGCGCCCGGCGGAGGTGACGGCGCTGGCCGCACTCTAGTCGCGATCGTCGCGCACCAGCAGAGCCCGGCGTGGCGCGGGCATCCGCTCGCGCGGTCGCACGCTGGTCCAGATCTCCTCGTTCAAGAGCCGCTCATCGGCGCGATCGGGGGCCGCGAGGTCGCGCTCGGGGATACGCGAGCGGAACGCCACGGGGTTGCGTTCGTCGAGCGGCCACGTGCTGGGCAGGGCAAGGAACGGGGGAGACGCCGTGTCCACCCGTGCCGCGAACGCGCCCCACAGCGGCGTGGCGCCGGCGTCGTATTGTGACAGGGGCGGCAGTCCGAGCAGCAGCCCGATCGTGCGCACCACCGAGCTGGTCGTGTAGAACGTGCTGTCCACGACGCCGCGGCGCGCCCAGGGCGACGCGAGTACGAGCACCGAGCGGTGCGCGTCCACGTGGTCGGGCCCGTTCTGGGCGTCGTCCTCGAGCGCGAACAATGCCAGCGCGCGCCAGGCCGGGGAGCGGGAGAGCCGCTCGATCACTCGCCCGAGGGCCAGGTCGTTGTCGGCCACCATGGCGCGCGGTGTGGGCTGGCGGGCTCGCCGCCCCAGCGTGTGATCACGCGGCAGGTAGAGGAGCACCAAGTCGGGGAAGCGACCCTGGCGGTCCCAGCTGTCCACCGAGTCGGCGAACATCCGGGCACGAACAGTGTCCGGGATGGCGAGCACGAAGCTGGGATACCGCAGCGCGGTGATGCCCCGCAGGCCGGGGAAATTGGTGTGGTAGACTGTCGCGGTCGATTCGCCCTCCACCATCTCGCCGAAGTTCACCACCCACAGGCCCTTCTTCCGAGCCGCATCCCAGAGATACGCGTCACGAGGATTGGCGAGGTCTTCGCCGGTCGTCAGGTCCCACTCCCGCCGGTTGGAGTAGATGGCGGGCCAGGTCTTCTCGTTGTACTCCCCGGCGAAGGCGCGATCACTCCACTCGTGGCCATCGGCGCTCACTTCGCCGTCTACGTAGAAGTTGTCGAACAGCACCCAGCGCCGGGCGATGGCGTGCGCATTGGGCGTGATCGAGTCGTTGAAGAGGGCGAGCGAACGATCGCCGTCCCCTTGAGGCAGGTCGCCGAACACCTGGTCGTAAGTGCGGTTTTCGCGGATGACGTAGACGACGTGGCGGACGGCCGGACGGCCGGACGGCCGGACTGAGGGACGCAGGGCGGGATTGGTAAACGGGCTCAAGGCGTATACTTCCCGAGTGTAGCGCGCCAATGTCGCGGCCGGAGGCACGGGGATGATGGAGACCGATCCCGTGATGACGTCGCCGATGTATGTGTGGTCGGGGTTCGGAGCCGAGCCGTTGCCCTTGCCGTTGGCGATGTAGAGCGTCTTGCCGTCGGCGCTCATCGCCACGGCCGTCGGGTACCAGCCGACCGGGATCAGGCCCGCCACCCGCATCCCGCTGGTGGAGGGGCCGATGGAGACGACGGCGACCGCGTTGTTGCCCGCCATCGCGACGTACAGCGTACGGCCGTCGGGGGCCAGCGCCAGGGCGTTCGGGTCGCTGCCGAGCGGCGCGTGGAGCGCTGGGCCCAGCGCCACGGTGAGCTGCTCGAGCACTCTGCCGGTGAGGAGGTCGAGCCGCGCCACGCCGTTTACGCCGGCGAGCGCCGCCCACAACGAGTTGCCGCGCAGCGCCAACGCGGATGGATGGGGACCGACGAAGATCGGCGGTCGGACCGTCGGACGGTCGGACAGATCAATCACGGAGACCGTGGAGTCCCCCCAATTGCTGACGCACAAACGGCTCGAGTCCGCGACGAGGGTATAGGGACGATGGCCCACCGGGAGCGTCCCGCGCCGCGCGAGGGTCGCGGCGTCGATCAGATAGACCGAATCGCTGAGGTTGCCCACCGCCGCGACGAGGCCGCGCCCGGGCACGACGGCGATGCCGCCTACGAACAGACGCGCCGCGGAATCAGCGAGCTGCACGGAATCGCGGATCCAACTCGAGTCCGCCCGCCCCCCGCCCCCTCCCCCCCGCACGAAGCGGTAGACTGTGTTCATCTTGCCGCCGCTTGCCCACAGCGTGTCGTGCCCACCCCCCCCTCCCCGGGGGCCCGAACTCGCCAGGCCGACCCAGCTGGCGTGTAGCGATAGCGTCCAGACGACCCGACCGGCGTCGGGGTCGATGCCGCGAACGCCGTTCGCGCCGTAGCCGTTCGCTGGCACGGCCAGCTGCCGGTCGGAAAGCACGACCAGATTGAGCGGTAGCGAGCCGACGATGACCTGCCGGCCGGCGGGGTGAATCCGCCATCCCGACGGCAGCACGACGGCGCCGCCTGGGCGGGGACCGGGGACGACGCGGGTGGCCAGCAGGCCCAGGCCGGCGGCGACGGGAACGGCGAGCCACGAGTATTTGCGCATGCTCTCGAATATAGGCAGCCTTAGGCCCGGCATGAGCGGCTTCATCTTTCACCTGATCGCGCACACCCACTGGGACCGCGAATGGTACCTGCCGCGCGCCGCCTTCCACGCGCGGCTGGTGCCGGTGCTCGACGACTTGATCGCCCGGCTCCAAGCCGATCCCGGCTACCGCAGCTTCCTGCTCGACGGGCAGACCGTCCTGCTCGAGGACTATCTCCGGGCGCGCCCCGACCGCGACGCCGACGTGAAGGCGCTCGTCAAGACGGGGCGCTTGCAGGTGGGGCCGTGGTACGTGCTCGCCGAC
>CAZXKD010000133.1:0-8107 GCA_964641215.1 uncultured Gemmatimonadaceae bacterium | reverse complement strand
CCTACGCGATGCTGAACGCGGAAGCGATGGCGGCCCGCAACGAGGTGCTCGAGGTCGCCATCATCGTGCTCATCGTGGTGGAGATCGTCATCGCGGTGGTGCTGGGACGGCGCTAGCGCGCCGCGCCGGCACCCTAGAATCCACATCAAGGCTCGACGTTGATCTCCTTGGCAAGCAGCGAGTTATCGGGCTGGCCACGCCTCCGTGGGAACATCCGCGGGCACCGGTTGCGCCTGCAGGTACGTCACGATCTTCCAGATAGCGGCGGACGAGAGGATGCCGCCGTAGGCGGGCATGCCGCGCGGCCGGCCGTAATAGATCGATTGGAATACCGCCCCGTCCGCGCCGCCGTAGCGCCAGCGCCCGTCCACCAGACTCGGCCCCACCCACCCCACCGCCCCGCCCCCGTGACAGCCGTCGCAGTTCATCGCGGCGAAGATCTGCTCCCCTTCCGCGGCGGACGATCGATCTCCGTGAAGAGGATTGGTGAGCGTGGCCGCCGGCGGCGCGACCCCGCCCGCGAACACGTGCTGGTCATAGCGGATCGAGGGGGGAGGGCCGCCGCCACCGTCCCCGCCCCCGTAGTGCGATCGGCGGCACGTGGTGACGGCGATCAGCGCCAGCGCCGCTACCGAGCGAAAATCCAGACGATGCCTCCCTGGCTCGTGTGCCGCGCGAGCTGCGGCGCGAAATCGGCCGGCGGCCGCACGTCCGCCGGATCGTCGGACCGCACGTCCCCCGCGAGCAGGAACCAGTCGCCGCCGATGCCGGCATACACGGCGACGTACTGCTTGCCGTCCGGCCCGGTGTACGTGATCGGCGCGCCCACGACCCCCGAGCCGACTTTGAACTTCCACAGCACCTTGCCGCTCCTCGCGTCCACCGCCTTGAACCAGCCGTCGAGCGTGCCGTAGAACACCACGTCGCCCGCCGTGGCGACGCTGCCGCTCCACACCGGATACGGCTCCCGGATCTCCCACGCCTTGCGGCCGACCCCAGCGTCCCATGCGATGAACGCCCCCATGTAGCCACCGGGGCCTGGCTGATAGGGCGTGTTCGCGCCGATGAACGGCGTCCCGGCGATGTGGGTCGTCCGCGATGCCTGGTAATTCATGCACAGGTTGTTGGTCGCGGTGTAGAACAGCCCCGTGCGCGGCGAGTACGACGCCGGCGACGCCGGGCTCTTGCCGCCCTCCAGGCTCGGACAGATGTGCTGGATGTTCCCCCGCGACGCGCCGGTGAGCTTCGTGGAATCGACGACCGGACGACCGCTGGCGCGATCCACCCGCGTGGCCCAGGTGACCACCGTGAACGGCTCGGCCACCAGCACTTCGCCCGTCGCGCGGTCGATCGTATATGCGAAGCCGTTCTTGTCGAAATGGACGAGGACCTTGCGCGGGCGCCCCTGGATGGTGAGGTCGGCGAGGATCATCTCGGCGTTGGCGTCGAAGTCCCAATTCTCGTGCGGGGTGAACTGGTAGGCCCAGACGAGTGCGCCGTCCGCGGGCCGTCGAGCCAGGACGCTCGACGCCCACTTGTTGTCACCGGGGCGTTGCTCGGGATTGTACGGGGCCGCGTTGCCGGTGCCGTAGTACAGGAGGTCGAGCGCCGGATCGTAGGAGATCCAACCCCACACGGGCACTCCCGCGCGCTTCCAGGCATCGGCCGGCCAGCTCGTGAGGGCGAGCTCGCTGCCGTGATCGTAGAACGGCTTGAAGGTCCCCGGCCGCGCCAGCACCTCGCTGTCCGGGCCTTCGTTGTAGGCCGTCCAGACGAGGCGACCGGTCTTGAGATCCAGCGCCTTGAGCCAGCCGTGGATCCCGAACTCGCCCCCCGACGGCCCTACCAGCACCCGTTCCCCGACGATGAACGGCGCCATCGGGGTCGTCTCGCCCTGCGAGAGATCCGCGATCTGCGTCTTCCAGACCTCCTTGCCGGTCGCGGCATCGACCGCGACGGTGTGCCCGTCGAGCAGGTTGTACACGATCTTCCCGTCGGCGTAGAAGGCGCCCCGGTTGATCGCATCGCAGCAGGCGATCCCGACCGCGGAGGGGTTCACGTCCGGACGGTACTTCCACCGCAACGGGTAGCCCTCCTGCCCCAAGTCGAAGGCGTACAACACGTTCGGGTACGGGGTGACGACGTACATCGTGTTGTTGACGACGAGCGGCTGGCCCTCGTGGCCGCCGAGCACGCCCGTCGAGAAGCTCCAGACCGGCCGCAGCTGCCCCGCGTTGGCCGCCGTGATCCCCGCCAGCGCGCTGTAGCGCGTAGCGGCGTAATCCTTGCCCGGCATCGTCCACTGGCCTTGCTCCTGCGCCGGCACGGCTCCCGCGACCACGGACGAGGCGACGACTAACAGCATGGCGATCGGCCGCATCAGCGTTCACCTCGCAGCACCAGCCATGCCGCCAGCGTGGCGGCCTTCTGCTCCGCGCGCCATCCTCCGTCCCTGCCGCGCCCCAACGACGTCACGACGCGCTTCAAGTCCGGGGCCGGCCGCCCCAGGGCCTCCGCCGCCTGCGCGAAGAGGTCACGCTCGCGGACGGTCAGGCACGGCAATCCCGCGCGCTGCGCGCCGTCCTCCAGCACCGTGCGGAACAGCTTCCCCTCCGCCGCGTGCGCGCGGATGTGCGGATTGCCGATCCGCTCGGGCTCGATGTCGCTTCCGGCGACGACCGCGACACCGAGAAGCCGATGTCCCGCGGTCCGGTAGCGCTTGATGAGCTCCGCCACCGAGCGCCGCGCGAAGCGGCGGATGCCGGCAACACGGCGCGCGATCGCGCGGCCGTCCCGCTCCTCTCGCCCCCGGCCGCCGTGATACGGCTGCCGCGAAGCGGGCACGGCCGGATCCCCGAGCTCCACGATCCGGTGATCCACGACATGCGGGGAATCAGACGGGCCGGCCAGCAGCACAGCCGCCGCCCACCCGGACTTGACGCGGAAACCGAGGCTGGCGGTCCTCATGCCTTCAGCCTAACGTCCGCGAGCCACCTTCGCGAGGTCGCCCATGATCCACCGACTGTTCGCTCTGGTCCTGCTCACGGTGAGCGCTGCGGCGACGGCCCAGACGCCGTCCCCCTCCCCCGTCGCCACGTCGGCCCCGCGGGCCATGAAGCTGCTGGATCTCCTGGAAGTGCCGAGCCTCGGCGATCCCCGTCTCTCGCCCGACGGGCGCCAACTGCTGTACGTGCTGTCCGCCGCCGACTGGCGCGCCGACCGCCGGACCGGCCACATCTGGCGCGCCAACGTCGACGGCAGCGGGACGATCCAGATGACCAGCGGGCAGCGCGGCGAGAGCAGCCCCCGCTGGTCCCCGGATGGCCGGACCATCGCGTTCATCGCCACGCGGGACACCGGTGCGGCGGGCGCCCAGATCTATCTGTTGAACAACGCCGGGGGCGAGGCGCGGGCGCTCACGCACCACGCCACCGCGGTCTCGAACCTCGCTTGGGCGCCGTCGGGCGACGCGCTCTATTTCGTCGCCGAAGAGCCGAAGACCAAGGAAGCGCGGGAGCGGGACCGGCTGAAGGACGACGTGTACGCCTTCGACGAGAATTACCAGCAGCGTCATCTCTGGAAGGTGGCGGTGGCGGACGGCGCCGAGCGCCGCATCACGGAGGGCAACTATTCGGTGCTGGCCTACGCGCTCTCGCGGGACGGCGCGAAGCTGACCCTGCAGCGCGCCCCCGATCCGTTGCTGGGCGACGCCGACCAGAGCGAGGTCTGGGTGATGCGCGCCGACGGGAGCGACGCGGTACAGCTCACCCACAACCAGGTGGACGAGAGCGACGCGCAGCTCTCGCCCGACAACACGCAGGTGCTGTTCGTCGCCGGCGCCAACGCCACCTTCGAGACCTATTACAATCCGAATCTCTTCCTCGTCCCGGCCGCGGGCGGCTCGGCCAAGCCGCTCGTCCCGGATCTGCCCTACGACGTGACGGCTGCGCGGTGGTCGCGCGACGGCCGGGCCATCTTCTTTATCGGCAACATGGGAGTCCACAGCGAGCTCTTCCAGGTGGACGTCGCCTCGGGCCGGGTCCGCCAGCTCACCGACGGCGCCCACGCGATCCGGGGATGGGAGTACGACCCGGAGAGCGGGCGCCACATGCTCAGCTTCGATGAAGCGACGAACCCGGGGGATGTCTGGGAGCTGGGCGCGGACGGCGGCGCGCCCACTCGGCTCACGCATGTGTTCGACCACCTGGCGCACGACTACCGCCTGCCCCGCCAGGAGAAGATCACCTGGAAGGGCGCGGACGGCGTCACGGTGGAAGGGCTGCTGTTCTACCCGCTCGACTACCAGCCGGGGAAGCGCTCCCCGCTGGTTGTGCAATCGCACGGCGGCCCCGCCGCTTCCGACCAGTTCGGCTTCCATGGCAGCTGGGGCAGCTACGCCCCCGTCCTCACCGCGATGGGTTACGCGGTCCTCTCCACCAACTACCGCGGCAGCACGGGATACGGCAACGCCTTCCTGCGCGACATGGTGGGGCACTACTTCAAGAACGCCCATCTCGACGTGCTGGCGGGCATGGACAAGGTGATCGCCATGGGGGTCGCCGACAGCGCTCGCCTGATCGCCATGGGGTGGTCGGCCGGCGGTCACATGACCGACAAGCTCATCACCTTCACGAACCGTCTCAAGGCGGCATCCGCGGGCGCCGGAGCCGTGAACTGGATCTCCATGTACGCCGAGAGCGATATCCGCACCTACCGCACGCCGTGGTTCGGCGGGACGCCGTGGCAGAAGAACGCCCCCATCGACGTCTATTGGAACAACTCGCCGCTCAAGGACATCGCGAACGCGCGGACGCCGACGGTCGTGTTCGTCGGGGAGAACGACCCCAGAGTCCCCATGCCGCAATCGGTGGAACTGTACCGAGCGCTCAAGTCGAACGGCGTCCCGGCCCACCTGTACGTCGCCCCCCGCGAGCCGCACGGCTGGGCCGAGCTTCGGCACCAGCTCTTCAAAATGAATGCGGAGCTGGACTGGTTCGAGCGCTACGCCATGGCGCGGACCTACGTGTGGGAGAAGGCACCGACGGCCGGGAGCGAGCCCACGCGGACGGAGGCCGAGGTGTCGCGGCAATGAGGAGGCTCGGCGCCGCCGCCGCCCTCCTCCTGAGCTCGGGATGCCTGTTCGGCCACCACGGGGCCCCGTCCGAGGGTCTGCCGCCGCCGCCGTGCGCGGGTGACACGACGGTGTACACGGCCGCCGACAGCGGGGTCACCTCGCCGCGCCCCAAGATGCCGATCGCGCCGCCCCTGGAGCTGGCGACCGGCCACCTCACGGTCGAAGGAATCGTCGAGCCGGACGGCACCGTTCGCCATTCGCGCGTGGTCGTCTCAGGCGGTGCCGCCGCGGACTCCCAGCTCGCCGCGACCCTGCGGCAGACGAGCTTCCACCCGGCCGTGCGCCACGGCTGCGCCGTGCGGTTCGCGCTGCCGATCACGGTGTCGGTGTTCTGATCCCGGCCCGCGGTCCTGCAGCAGCTGTCGCGCCCGCCGGAACACGGCTAGCCACATCGTTCGGGTGAGCTTGCCCGTGTTGGTGTTCTGGCGGCTCGGATGATACGAGGAAATCAGGATCGTGCCGTCGGGCAAGCGCGCCACCGCTCCATGAGCGAAGCGGGGGCGTCGCGCCGACGGGAGGCGCCGCCAGCCCGTGGCCTTGAGAACGGTGTCATGAGCGATGCGCCCCAGCGCGACGACGACCCGGACGCGGTTGAGCAACCGCAGCTCCGCCTCCAGGTACGGCCGGCAGCGGGCCAGCTCCGTCGAGGCGGGTCGGTTGCCGGGAGGCGCGCAGCGCGCCGCCGCGGTGATCCAGCAGTCCGTCAGGGTGAGTCCGTCGGCGCGGCCGGTGGCGCGCGACCCGCTGGCGAAGCCGTAGCGGTATAACGCGGCGTACAGCCAGTCGCCGCTCGAATCGCCGGTGAACATGCGGCCGGTGCGGTTGGCGCCGTGCGCGGCCGGCGCCAGGCCGACGACGAGCAGCCGGGCGCGAGGATCTCCCCACCCCGGTACCGGCCGACCCCAGTAGCTCTCCTCCCGGAAGGCGCGCTTCTTCTCGCGCGCCACGCGGGTGCAGTAGGCCCGCAGGCGCGGGCAACGGGTGCAGGCGATGATACGGCGCGACAGCGCCGCGAACGCGTCTACCGGTTGGCCTTCCAGGATCCGCTGAAGCTGAGCAGGTGCGTGCTGTCGCGTAGCTCGCACACGACGTGCCCGTCGATGCGGTCGTAGGTGTCGGCGTTCACGCTGCCGTCGTAGGCGCAGTTGGGGGCGACGAACTTCAGGGTGTGGCCGGTGAGCTGGCCCTGGCTGACCGGGCCGTGATCGGTGTTGCTCACCTTTCCCTGAGGGCTCAGACAGATGCCGCGTTGGACGTATGTCCCGGTGAACGTCGTCCCGTTCTGCACCATCTGGTAGGTCCCGGTGTCGGCGCACGAGATACTGTGAGCGAGGTCGGTGAACGCCTCGGTGTATTGCCACGCGCCGCTGATGTCGGCGGTGTTCGGGTTGGTGCCTCCCCGCCCGAAGCACGCGCCGAGGGCGGCGAGGGCGGCGGCCGCGGCAGGGGCTGGGACACGGAGTAAGCGCGACAGGGTCCGTCCCATGCTACTATCGTACGGTGGGCTTTGCCGCCGTCAAGCGCCGCCATTCGGGCGGAGGGGTTACGACCCGAAGCGCGTCTTCAACGTCTGGCCATACGGAGTGGGCGTCCCATCGTAACTGGCGATCAGGTCCAGCGACTGGCCCCACACGTCCCAGACCCAGGCGAGATAGCTTCCCTGCCGGGCGTGGAGAGGACTACGCAACCTCTCCAAGGCTCAGGGTGTCCACCATAGAGGTCGTGCACGATTCAAACTCCGAGACGAGGGGGTACCTGTATGCGTCTTCGCGGGCTGCGGTCTGCCATGATCGCCGCTCTGCTGTTGCCTCATGTCGTAGAAGGTCAGCAGGCGCAAGGACAGTCGCCCATCACAGCCCAGGAAATCGTCCAACGCTACATCGCTGCCCGCGGAGGTCTCGAGAAGCTCCAGGCGATTCGGACGCTGTTGCTGCGCGGCCCCGCACGCCCCAATGGCAAGCCCGGTCGACGGATGCTCCGCGCACGGCCCTTCTACTTTACGATCGGCACCGAGGGCAATGACGGATCGCCCTGGGAAGGCTACGACGAGTATGGACTGCGAGCTCGGGTCACAAACGCGCCAGGGGCGGCGCTGCGACACACCGCGTATTTCGACGACCCGCTTATCATGTCCCGCGAACCTGGGTGGAGAGTTGAACTGACCGGTAGCGAGACAATCGATGGCAAGGACGCGTATCGGTTGCGCGTCGTGTTTCCGGATGAATGGGTGAACGAGCTCTTCGTCGACAAGCACAGCTGGCTGCTCATCGCCCGTCGCTTTACGGCGCCGTCTCATGCGTTCGGCGAGGCAGTTACCACGCAAACCCTCATCGGAGACTACCGCGAGGTCAGTGGAGTACTGTTCCCGGCGCGCTACGACGAGTATGACTTGGCGTCCGGTACTCTGCTGGGTGGTGCAGAATGGGCGACAATTGAGGCTAATGTACCGCTCCCTCCGAATGCATTTGCGCCTCCTTCCATGCCGGATACGCCACTCGCACGAATGGTCAACGCCATCTTCGCGGCGCGATTCATCCCTGCGGACGCTATGGCGTGGTACCACGATTTCCGGACCAATCCGGAAACAGCGGACACCGATACGGAACTGGCCATCGAGTCCGTCGCGTATCAATGCCTGAAGAACGGTGCGATTCCGACTGGACTGGCGATACTCGACGAGAATCTGCAAACATTTCCTCAGTCTCCGGCGGCTCATTTCGGTCTCGGGCGAGCATATCGCGCCGCGGGACGTGAAGGAGAGGCTCTCGCTGAGTTCCATGCGGCGCTCAAGATCGATCCTTCATTCCAGCCCGCAAAGGACGCGATAGCGAGCGCTCGACTCAAGTACTAGGGTGCTTGGGACGGAGTTGGGGGCGTACAACTCTCTTCGCCACACGCGCTGGTGACGCGCGGCCATATCAAGACCGCGCGAGCACCTCCCGGGCCAGTGCGACCAGCTGATCGCGCGACAGC
>CAZXKD010000132.1:4083-8126 GCA_964641215.1 uncultured Gemmatimonadaceae bacterium | reverse complement strand
GAGGCGGGGACGGAAGGGAGGGAGGGGGAAGATCCGCGGCCGGGGTTACGGCTGGACGGCGCCATTGCCAAGGTCGCCTGCCACCAGCCGCGCAAACTGGGAGAGCTCAGGCTCGTTCAGATCCGAGACCGCCCAATACGCCATCCCACCCGCCCCGCCGTGCACGATGGAGTACCCTCGGCGCGACGCGGCCGCCGGAGGCGCGTTCGAATCACGACCGGGCCAGATGAAGAGATTGATGACGTGCTGCCTCCGCCCGTAGACCAGCGCCGCGACCTGCCGCTCGCCCAGATAGTCGAGCCGCCCGCCGATCAGCGGGAAGCCTTGGGTCGTGAAGTCCGGCACCGGGGGTGAGAAGTCGAGCTTGCCGGCGAACCATGGTTTCACCGTGTGATGCTCGGAGGAAGCGACGTCTGTCAGGTGAGTTCCCTGCAGCGAGCGCACGTGGCCCGCCACCACTTGGGCCACCAGATCCGATCCTTCGCTCCGGGTGCCGCGCCACGTGGCGCCCTGCCATCCGCCGACCACGCCGAGGAAGAGCGCGGCCGCGGCCGCGGCCCAGGTCGGGACCCACGTGCGCCGAAGCTGCGCCCGATTGGTCTGGCTCCGGAGCATGGCGCGCACGTTCCCCCGCAATCGGTCCGGTGCCCGGAGCGGCGGCAGGTGCGCCTGCACGGCGGCGCGGACTCTCCGCGCCCCCTCGAGCTGGGCTGAACAGGTCACACACTGGCGCAGATGCGCCTCGACTTCGCCCGTGGCCCGCTCGTCGAGCTCGCGATCGAGATAGCCGGTCAGCTTGTCACCCAGGGTTTCACACGACACGCTCATCAGCTCCTCCGGTAGTCCTCGATCGGCAGGGCGCGCTGGACCCGCTGCCGGGCGCGCGACAGCCGCGACATCACGGTCCCCACCGGAATGCGCGCCACCTCGGCGATCTCTGCATAGGACAACCCCTGCACATCGCGCAGGACCAAGACTTCGCGGAACTCGACGGGGAGCGCATCGATCGCCTGGTTCAGCGCTTCCCCGAGGGCGCCGCGGACCGCGTCCGCCTCCGGGTCATCCCCCACCCCAACGTCGCTATGGAGCGTCTCATCGAATTCGATCGCGCCGGCGTCCACCTTGTGTCGCCGCAGCCAGCTATAGCAGGCGTGCCGCACGATCGTGAGGAGCCAGGCACGGGTGTTTCCACCCCGGTGCCCGCCGAAATGGCGGATGGCCCGCAGGTAGGCGTCTTGGACCACGTCTTGGGCATCGTCGTCGTTCCGTAGGAGATAGCGCGCCAACGTGAACGCCGCGTCCAGGTGGGGAAGGACCGTCTCCTCGAATCGTGCCAGCGCGCTGGGGTCCACCCTGTCCCTCGAGGTGTGCCAGTGCCACACCAAATGAAGACTCCGAAAGTAGGTCCGTTATTCCCGGGAATTTCTGCCGGCTCACCGGGGTTCTTACACCGAAGCGCCCAAACCGCGCGCAAGATAACGCTTGACCGGGAGACGGACCATGAGCGACACGATTTGGCACGACCACAACGATGACGGCGTAGACCGCCGGGGCTTTCTCAAGTGCATGGCCTGGGCCGGCACCGGCATGCTCTGGGCCGTCAACGGCGGCATCCTGTCGTCGGCGAGCCTGAGCTCCCTCCGGCGCCAGAGCCCGGACGCCCTCAAGGGCCAGCTCTTCTTCGCCCAGATCAGCGACAGTCATATCGGGTTCAGCAAGGAAGCCAACCCGGACGTCACGGCGACGCTTCAGGCGGCGGTGGAACGGGTCAACGCGTTGCCCCAGCGGCCGGCGTTCGTGCTCCACACGGGCGACATCAGCCAGCTCTCGAAGCCGAGCGAGTTCGATACGGCGGACCAGGTCATCAAGGGGATCAAGACCGAGCGCGTGTTCTATGTCCCGGGCGAGCACGACGTCCTGACCGACGACGGGCGGGGCTACCTGGAGCGGTACGGCAAGGGCACGAAAGGCAACGGATGGTACAGCTTCGACCACGGCGGCGCGCACTTCATCGGGCTCGTGAACGTCATGAACCTGAAGGCAGGGGGCCTCGGCAGCCTGGGCCCGGAGCAGCTCGACTGGCTCAAGAAAGACGTCCGGGGTCTCTCGAGCAGCACCCCGATCGTCGTGTTCGCGCACATCCCGCTTTGGACCGTTTACCCCGAGTGGGGCTGGGGCACCGACGACAGCGAACAGGCGCTCGGGCTCCTCAAGCGGTTCGGGTCGGTCGGGGTACTGAACGGCCACATCCACCAGGTGCTGCAAAAGGTCGAGGGCAACGTGCGGTTCCACACCGCGATGTCCACGGCGTTCCCCCAGCCGGCACCCGGCACGGCGCCTTCCCCTGGGCCCATGAAGGTGGAGGCGGAGAGACTCCGGAAAGTCCTGGGCATCGCGAGCGTCGAGTTTCTCCGCGGGCACCAGACGCTCGCCGTGGTGGACTCGCCGCTCGATAACAGTCCGGCGGGCGCGGTCGTCGGCGCCGCGGCCGCCACAGGATCAGTGACCCCGCGCGCCGTTGCGGTGGCGCCTGATTCGGCCAGCTCCGCTACGACGATCAAGATCGACAATTTCAGCTTCAGTCCGCCGACCACCACCGTCCCGGCCGGCACCACGATCACCTGGGTCAACGCTGATGACGTTCCCCACTTGATCGTGAGCAGCGACCGGAAGTTCGCGGCCTCCGCAGCGCTCGACACCAACGACCAATACGCGTTCCGCTTCACTCAACCGGGGCGCTACGAGTACTTCTGTGCGCTCCATCCCAAGATGACCGGCACGATCGTCGTCCAATAGGCCGACTCCATCATTGAGCAACGGAGGAACAATGCCCGGCTTCACCGACGCACCGTTCGGTTGAGCGAATCGAAGGTCGAGGTCTCGGCAGCCTCTGTCCCAGCCGGACCCGTCGTGTTCCACGGTGCAGCCCAACTCGTTATGAAGTACGTCGGCCACGCTGATCTAGCGACCACCTTGCGCTACACGCATCTTGTACCGGAGCAGTTGCGCGCGGTTGTCCAGGAGTCACGTTCAGTGGGACGCACCGGCTAAGACTGATAGCGGGCCATCCGTGGCAGCGTTCAGCGGCTCGTTGATGTACCAACATGGCGCGAAGACGCGAGGGCCGTTACGACCCTGGCTACGCCGCGCAGCAGTTGTGTTTCCCTGTGCCCTCCTCGCCCTTGCGAACACCCTCGGCGCTCAGAAACCCGCACCGGGCGCCGCTCCGGTGGGCGCCGGCGCAGGTGCGGCGCGTACGGTAAACGACTCTCTCGATTTCGACTGGGCAACGTTGGACGGCGTTTCATTGTACGCTGAGGACAACGACCACACGCGGACTCGGCGGATGAGCACGCAGTACGCAATAACGCGGGACGCGAACGGGATGACAGTGCTTGAACGGCACGTCTCAATCGCGTTGAACGAGGGGTACAAGGATCAATACGTCGACGAATGGAAAACCGTGCTCGATGGAAGTCGTAACAGTCACGAGTACTATCAACGCACGAGCTGGAATCCCTCCATGGCCAGCGGCTTCTCTTGGGAAGCGTCTACGACCGAGGGTGAGTGGCGGTTCGGAGCAAGCGATGGCCGGAAAAATGCCGCCACGCTCGCCGTCGGAGCGCTACCGCCGGAGCTTGAATACGCTGCGGTCGCAGCGCTCCCGGACTCCCTCCCTTCTTCGGCGTACATCTGGTTTTTCGGCTGGGACTCTACTCTCGCCTTAGGCGTGAAGCCGGTTCGTTTTGACTTTGGCGAGCGAGCCGAGCTTGAACTGCCGGTGGCGACAGCGGGACAGGCGTGCGGCCCCAAAGCTCCAGTCGAGCGCCGCAAGGTACCTATCGTCTGGGTCACCGTAACAGACGAGGCAACGCGCAGCGTTGGCCCTATTCTCGCTACTCGCCCGCACCTACGGTTCGACCCGAAGGTCACAAAGTGCATGAGCGCACCTTCTCTAAGGAGCACGCCGTAACGACACCTGGGTACCGGAGCACCTGAGGACCGCGGTCGAACGCTTTGCATGGGGGCCAGACTGAGTCGAG
>CAZXKD010000132.1:0-3983 GCA_964641215.1 uncultured Gemmatimonadaceae bacterium | reverse complement strand
GGAGCACCTGAGGACCGCGGTCGAACGCTTTGCATGGGGGCCAGACTGAGTCGAGCGACGGTCGTGGTGGGCTGCCCTCAGCAGCACGGCCCCGGCGCCGGTAGACCGGAGGGGTCGAAGACCAGACCAAACGCGTGCACGAGCGAGCTGCCACTGAGGGTCACGTGGGGCGTGGGCGCCCCCGAGCCCACGAGCTGGCTCAACGCGAACTGCACGACCGTGTTGCCGCCGCCATTCGCGACCCAGAGCGTGCCATTCGCATCAAAGACTAAGCCGGTCGGGCGGTTGAGTGAGCCGGCGTTGGCGCTGAGCGTGACCTGCGGCGTGGGGTTCCCGAGTTGGTGCATCACGAACTCGACCACTGTGCTGCTGGTGTTATTCGCGACCCAGAGGTTGCCATTCCGATCGAAGGCCAGGCCGACGGGGTTGTTGAGCGAGCCCCCGGTGGCGCTCAGCGTGACGGCGGGCGTCGGGCTCCCGCTCGCCCCGAGTTGGTTCGCGGCGAATGCGACCACCGTGCTGCTGGTGTAATTCGCGACCCAGAGGTTGCCATTCCCATCGAAGGCCAGGCCGACGGGGTTGTTGAGCGAGCCCCCGGTGGCGCTCAGCGTGAGGGCGGGCGTCGGGCTCCCGCTCGCCCCGAGTTGGTTCGCGCTAAATTTGATCACCGTGCTGTTGCCGGTATTGGCGACCCACAGATTGCCACGAAAATCAAAGGCCAGGCCTTCCGCGCCGTTGAGCGCCGCGCCGCTCAGCGTGACGGCCGGCGTCGGGGTCCCGCTCGCCCCAAGTTGGCTCGCGTTGAATTCGATCACCGTGCTGTTGACCATCGCGGGATTGGCGACCCAGAGATTGCCGGCGGCATCGAAGGTGGCCCCGAACGGCGCTCCCCCGGTGGCGAGCGCAGTCACGGGTGCCGCCCCGGTGCTCGCCCCGAGCTGGGCGCCTGAGTACGCCACCACCGTGAGCCCCGTCGTATTGGTCACCCAAAGGGCGCCACTGCCTGGCCGGAGGGCATAACTGACGCTCGTCGAGGCCGTTGCCCCCGCGCTCACCGTGACCGAGACCGCCGTGACCGTCGGTTCGTAGAGGGTGACGATGATCGGGGTGGACACGACCCCCTCGGAGGCGCTCACGGTGTAGCTGCCCACCGCCAGCCCGGTCAGGGTCTGCGTGGCACTCAGGTTCTGCGAGTAGCCTCCCGGTCCGCTCACGTTCACACCCGGCGTTACCCCGCGGGGGGCAGTTATCGTCACCGTGAGGCTCCCCGTCTTGGGCGAGGGGGCCGAGGGGGCCGGGGGGACCGAAGGGGCGGTGGACGAGTCGCAGCCGCTGACGGCCAGTGCGCCGAGGGCCACTACAGCCCAGGCCCGCACGAACCCGCGCGTCGGGAGGGGTGAGTGGCGTACGCGATGCATCATGACGTCACCTCTCGATTCCAGCGCCCCGGCGGTCGACTCGTCGGAGTCCGCAAGCGTCGCTGGGACACCCATCGCCCCAGAGGATCACTGAGGGAAGCGCTGCAACCTCGCCGTTGTGCATTGATCGCGGCGGCTGGGCCTGCCCCGATTTCGTACACACGTGGGTTACGCAGCGAAACCGATCAACATGGGACGGACAGGATGCTGCAGTTTGCTCAGGATGCCGCTACCGGGGGGCCGGTTGACCAAATGAGCGTAAAGGGTGTTGCTCGCACGCGGCCCAAGTGGCGCGGAACGTGGGAGCCCAAGTATGTCGAAAGCAGCCCAGGCTAAAGAGACACTCCAAGAAGTCCAGGTCGAGCATACGGGGAGAAACGCGCTTGAGGCGGTCCAACGTGCAAACCTTCCCAAAAAACCTTCCCAAAACGCCAAGGGCCGCTCAGATGAGCGGCCCTAAGTCGTTGCCGGAGCGAGAGGCGCCGGACGGAGTCGAACCGTCGAATGGAGGTTTTGCAGACCTCTGCCTTACCACTTGGCTACGGCGCCGGGGGAATGGAA
Organism: uncultured Gemmatimonadaceae bacterium; assembly: GCA_964641215.1. Taxonomy (GTDB): domain Bacteria; phylum Gemmatimonadota; class Gemmatimonadetes; order Gemmatimonadales; family GWC2-71-9; genus 13-1-40CM-70-15. The sequence continues at coordinate 2,004 of CAZXKD010000132.1, read as the reverse complement.
GCTACTGTTGGGCATAGGCTTGTGCAATCCTCGCGCCCACGAGTCTTTCACCCCGCGCACTACCGGGTCCCCCCGCCCGCCCGCGTGATCACCAACGCCGTCGCGTCGTCGCGGGCGAGCGCCTGGAACCAGTTTGTGAGATCCTACTCGATGATGCCATAGGCGACCGCCTCGTGGTCGAGCGGCCCGGAGACCCAGACCCGCCCCCCGACATGCTCCCACAGTCGCGGAGACGGCGCCACCAGCGGGTGGCGGGCGTGGTCGGTCGTCTCGAGGTAGAGCGTGCGCCCGTCGGCAACGAGCCGCCCGTCCGTTGCCGCCAGGCCGTTCGCCGTCACGACGGTAAAGCGCCTGACCCGTAGCTCGGCCCCCTTGCGCCAGCCCACGACCGACACGCCCAGCCCGTCGAGATTCCGGAGTGACGCGGGACCGGTCAGCGTTAGAACGCTACCACCGTTGGCTGGGACGAGCGTCACCTTAGGAGCCGCGGCGACGCCCACGATCTGCACTCGGCCCCGCACCGAGTCGGCCGCCTGCAGGTCGGCACGCGCGGCTTGCGCCGCGCCCGCATGGTGACACCCTGAGCCGGCCGGGCCGAGCACCGCCACCGCGAAGCCCACGGTCGCCCCGCGCATCACCCGCATCAGTTGACCCGGATGATGCCGACGCGGAGGCCGCTCGACGCGGAGATGGTCGCGCCGCTCCCGCTTTCCAGCTCGAGCGCCTGAGTTCCGTCGCCGGATGCAGTCAGGAGGAAAAACGCGGCAGCCGTTCCCGGAACGCCGTGCACGGCTTGGCTGATGCTGCCGGACATTAGCGCAATCGGCTGGACCGGGTACACCGGCGTTCCCGACATCGTGAACAACCCGCACGGCGTGCCGTTGCAGGTGAGCTTCGTCTGACCGATCTGGAAGATGTTCGCCAAGTCGAAGCTGGGAATCGTGATGCGGGGGTCGGCCGCCGTGTACGTCGGCGTGCCGAACACGGCCGAGGCGAGATTCCAGTACAGGAGCAGCAGCGGAATGGGCTGCGCGGTATGCGCGCTGAGATTCGGCAGGCCGTTGAGCGAGGGGTCGTTCACCAACGCCTTGATGAACGTGCCCTCGGCGGTGGCGTACTGGTCGGTTGCCCAGCGTGCAATGGCCCAGCCCGCGCCGTAGTTCGCCGGCGTATCGGCGCCCAGTCCTTCGGAGTTCGACTGGCTCTCCTGCTGGAGGTAGGTGAAGAGAAACGGGAGGTGCCCGATGGCGAGGTCGAGCGGCTTGTCGTTCGCCGCATCGCACGGCGCGTTGGCGCCGAGGTCGATCTCGCAGGCCACGGTCTGGAGGAAGTTGGCGTGCCCCTTCCACGTGGCCTGGTTGAAATGGCGCATCCAGATCTCGGACGACTCCTGCGCCAGGCCTTCCTCCAGCCAGATCTCCTCGAAGACGAGGCTGTTGTTGAGGATCCGGTCGGTAAACGACACGAGGTGCTTGGTCTCGTGAGAGGCTGTCGCGCGCAGCTCCTTCTCCCAGTCGGCCACGCGGAAGCCGTTGGTCGACGGGACGAGGGAGTAGAACATCTCGGTGTCGTTGCTCAAGGCCGCGTTTGGCCCGCTGGCAGCAAAGGGCAGGAAGTCGCACGGATTGACGAAGGCAACGATCCCCCCGCCGAGCCGGTTCAGCACCGGTGTTAGCGTCACGGTCACCTTGCCCAGGCGGGACAAGCTGTCGTCGAACGCCAGCGGGTCGCCCACGTAGGTCTGGATGTGCGGCCAGGTCAGCTGGTCGTACTCGGTGGCAAATGTCTGGTAGAAGCTGGAGTCGGGGCGCTGGGTCTTGGGCCATGTCGTCGTGTTGGTGTCGGCGAGCACGATGACATGCTGCCCCACCGCCACCGTGCGCGCACCGATCGAGTCCACGCTGGTGCAGTCGCCGGCCAGTTGTTTCTTCACGTACACCTTGCTGACGCCGCCAACGGTGGCCGTGATCGCGGCGTTGAGCAGCGCCGCGCGCGCGCTCACCG
>CAZXKD010000131.1:0-8202 GCA_964641215.1 uncultured Gemmatimonadaceae bacterium | reverse complement strand
GTCGGACTCGTCGCTTCGATCTCGGACGCCCGCTTCACGATCGCTTCGACCTCGCCACCGCTGTACCGCCGCCGGGGGGCCGCCGCACCGGTGAGCTCGTCGATCAGGGTCGCGGGGGTCGGTGTGCGCTGATCGAGCCGAATCGCCAGGGCGCGGACCAACGCGCCCTCGACTCGGCTCCCCACCGCCGTCAGCCGCGACCGATGCGACGCCGTCGCCTCGAGGAACCGGCCGGTGCGCACCGCGTCCTCCGTCGGCCAGCGGCCGGGGGGCTCGCTCACCAGCATCTCGTAGATCACCACCGCCAGACTGTAGACGTCGGTCCGCTCGTCGAGATCGGTGAGTCCCGCCGCCTGCTCGGGACTCATGTAGCCCGGCGTGCCGAGGGGGAACCCCGTCCGCGTGAGGTTGGCGCCACCCGCCGTGCTGATCGCCTTGGCGATGCCGAAGTCGGCGACGATCGGGTGGCCCTGGGAAAAGAGGATATTCTCGGGCTTGATGTCCCGGTGCAGGATCCCCATGCGGTGCGCGTAGGAGAGGGCGTCGGCGACGGGCGCGGCGATGGCGAGCGTCTCGTCGGTACCCAGACAGCGCCGGCCGGCGAGTCGCTGGCGCAGCGACGCCCCGTTGATGAACGGCATGACGTAGTACAGGAACCCGCCGGATTCTCCCGAATCATACAGGGCGAGAATGTGCGGATGGGTGAGGCGGGCGGCGGTCTGGATCTCCCGCAGAAACCGCTCCACGCCGAGGAACGCGGCGAGGCCGGGTACCAGCACCTTGAGCGCCACCTCGCGCCGATGCTTGGCGTCGTACGCCAAGTACACGGTGGCCATCCCGCCCTGGCCCAGCACGTGGCGGAGCGCGTAGCGCTCGGTGAGCGCGGCCTGGAGCTCGGCCGGGATGTCCGTCGTCACGGGGTCGGAATATAGGGGGCGGGCGCTCAGACCCCCAGCAGCCGCGCGGCATTCCCGCCGAGGATCAACGCGCCGTCCTGGGCCGGGACGTCGAGCCGACGCAGGCTCGACAGCATCGAGCCCAGACTGCCGATCCGGTGCGGGTAGTCGCTGCCGGCCACGATCTGGCGCGCGCCGGCGAACGCGACGGCCAGTCGCAGGGCGGCCGGGTCGAAGTTCACCGTGTCGTAGTAGAACTCCTTCAGGTAGGCGCTCGGAGGACGTCGGATGTGCGCGCGGCACTCGGGAAATGCCTCATAGCCGCGGTCCAGCCGTTCGGCAATGTACGGGATCGCTCCACCGAGATGGCCCAGCACCCAGCGGATGCGGCCGAATCGCTCCACCACCCCGCTGAACACGAGGTGCGCCGCCGCGAGCGTCGTGTCGAACGGAAAGCCCACCAGCGGCATGAGCCAGTAGTCGGTCATCGCCTCGACGCTCAGCGGGTTGGTCGGATGGATGTACAACACCGCCTCGAGCGCGTCCGCCCGCTCGTACAGCGGCCAGAAGCGCGCATCGGCCAGCGCCACGCCATTGACGTTGCTGAAGAGCATGGCGCCGCGGAACCCGAGCTCGGTGACGGCCCGCTCCAGCTCCCTCGCCGACGCCCTCGGGTCGTTGAGCGGCAGCGTGGCCAGGGCGGTGAACCGGGCCCGCCGCGTCTGCACGGCGGCGGCGAACGCGTCGTTCACGAGCCGCGCCAGCGCCACCGCCCGCTCCGGCGACTCGACGTGGGTGCCAGGCGTCGTGAACGTGAGTACCTGCATGTCCACGCCTTCCTGTGCGAGGACCTCCTCCCGATACGCGACGTCGCGGTGCCCCCGTACGGCCACGTTGTAGTCGCCCGGATAGCCGAGCACCGGATTGCCGTCGTCGTCCGTCCAGACCTTGACCGCGCTCGGGCCGGTCCGCAGCGCCGCGAGGTACTCGGGCGGATAGAAGTGGTTGTGGAAGTCGATGATCCTCACGCGTCACTCCCTCGAGGAAGTGAGGACCGCCCACAGCACGTAGACCGGCAGTCCCGCGAACACCAGGATCAGTCCCAGCACACTGTCACGCGGATGGGCAACGATCTGGCTGACCGCGACGGCGGCGGCGGCCGCTGCAAACACCAGGGGAACCACCGGGAACCCCCGCACCCGGTACACCGGCGCGTAGCCGGGGCGCGGCCGCAGCAGCACGAGTCCGATCGCGATGGCGGCGAAAAAGATCCACTCGGTGAAGACGACGCGCGTGAAGAGCGCGCGATAGGTCCCCGTCGCCACGAGCACCGAGGACCACACCGCCTGCAGGACGATGGCGCGGTGCGGCGTCCCGAACCTGGGGTGGATCGCTCCCACCCACCGGAACAGCAGCCCGTCCCGTGCCATCGAGAAGTAGACGCGGGGCCCCGTCAGCACGATGCCGGCGAGGGCACCGAAGGCCGAACACGCGACGAGTACGGATACCACCGCACCCCCGCCGCGGTTCAGCAGGGCGTCGGCGGCGTCCGCCGCGATCCGGGTGGATGCGACGACGCGATCGAGAGGCAGGACGTAGAGGTACACCGTATTGATCAACACGTAGATGACGGTGACGAGGAGCGTTCCGATGATAAGCGCCCTCGGGATCGTGCGCTGGGGATTGCGGGTCTCCTCCGCGGTATAGGTCACCATGTGCCACCCGCCAAAGGCGAACAGGCCGGCCGCCACGGCCGCCGCCAACGCCCCGGGCGAGGGGGCGGCTCGCTGACTGCTCGCGGCCACGAAGTGGTCGGGAAGCCTGGCGCCGAGCCAGAAGCCGAGAGCGATAATGGCGACGACTGCGAGCACCTTCCCGATCGTGAGCGCAGCCTGCAGGCCGCTGCCGACCGCAACGCCAAAGTAATTGACGAACGAGAGTGCCAGGATGGCGGCGATGGCGACCGCCCGGACGCCACCGTCGCCCCCCCCGCCCCCCCCCCCCCCGGCCCACGCCCCCAGCGGTGCGACATAGGCGACGAAGCGGGCGAACACGACGGCGATCGCGGCGATGATTCCGGAATGCATGCTCCAGAACATCGCCCAGCCCCACAGGAACCCGAACGCCGGGGAGTACGCCTGGCGCAGAAATACGTAGACGCCACCGCTGGTGGGATACGCCGAGGCAAGCTCCGCGCAGATGAGGGCGCCCGCGAGCGTGAGCACGCCGGCCAGCACCCACGCCAGGACGACCCCGCCCACCGAACGCATCTCGCCGGTGATCACCGATGGCTGAACGAAAATCGACGCGCCGATGATGGTGCCGACGACCATGGCCGTGGCGCGAATCAGCCCGATCGAGCGCCGGAGGGCGGCTCCCCGCGGCGGCGAGTCCACTGCCTAGGGCAGCGACCGCGTCGGCGCGCCCGGCGCGCGCACCGCCCGCCAGACCGGGAATTCCCCGAACGCCACCGAGCCGTAGACCTGCCCCGACAGCGTCCCGAACTCGGCGCCGAGCAGCCGATCGAGCATCCCCCAGCGCGCCAGCCCCATCCCCTCGGGCTCGAGCAGGGAGAAGACGAGCCTGCCGAGCGGCTGCGCGGTGGACACGAAGTACGTGCCCGCCGGCACGGTGCGGGCGCCGCGCGACCAACTCCCCGTCACGTCCAGTAAATGGTGTCCCTGGAACTCCCGCGGTGCCCACTTGAGCTGCGTGCTGGTGAGGACCTCCATCGTGTCGGCCCAGTCGACTGCGAGGCGCAGGACCTGGATGCCGTGCAGCCGCAGCAACGCGGCGAGGCCCCCTTCCGCCGAGGGGAGGAAATAACCCGCGGGCAGACCGCGAGTCAGCGAGTCCACGAAACGGTCATTGACCGGCAAGCGGTAGGGGCGGAGCTCGCCCGTGGGGAGCAGCCGTGGCCTCCCCGAATCGGGGTTCGGCTTCATCACTTCGAGCACGACCGCCTCGACGCCGCGCGAGCCGAGCTTGTAGGTGACCGCCAGATCCGGCCGGGGGGCGAGCCCGGCACCCTCGAGAGTAGTCTGGCGATCGGCCTCGCGCTCGAGACGGCGGATCTCGTCGGCGTGGAGGGCGGCGTAATTGAGGATCTCGATCAGGAAGTCGTGCGTCACCTGCACGCGGGTCTTGAAGTCCGCGTGTGAGTAGGCCTCAGACAGGATGGCCATGCGCCCCCGCAGCCCCAAGTAGTTCGTGCCATACCACCCCAGGGGCGCGTAGCTGTCCCAACTCTTCGGCTCAACGGGGTTGTCGACGTTGCCGTAGTCGAAAATCGGCTCGTGGTACTTGTCCTGAAGGCTCTTGCGGATGGCGGGGAGCATCTGGTCGCGCACGAACAGTGTCGGGCCCGGCGGCCCGTTGGGATCGAGCGGCGGCGCGTACGTCAGCAGGTAGCCGTGCCGCGTGCCGTCGGTGGTGTGGAGGTCGACCATCAGCGCCGGGTCCCAGGTGTCGTACACGCGGACCAGGGAGGCGCGCGTCTCCGGCGCTTCCGCCTTGAAGTAGTCGCGGTTCAGGTCCAGGTTCGCGCCATCGGGGCGCCGGCCCACCAGCTCGGGACCGTTCTGCTCGGAGCGGTTGCTGGCCTGGGGGCCGAACGCGTCGTTGCCGTCGGCGTTGTAGTCGGGGACGACGAGGATCACGAGCTTCTGCAGGAGGTCTCGCCGCGCGCCGGCGAGGTCGCGCAGGAGCGCGAGCACGGCTTCTTTCCCTTCTACCTCTCCGCCGTGGATGTTCCCCTGCAGATAGATCACCAGCTTCCCGGCCGCCGCCGCTTCCCCCGGTGACGTCACGGCCGGATCGGAGGCGATCGCGAAGTAGATCGGTTTGCCGAGGGCGGTGATGCCCAGTTCGGACACCACGATCGGCGCCCCGGTGAGCGCGAGGCTGTCGAGGAAGGCGCCCACGTCCGCATTCGTCGACGTGGCGGCGTAGCGAGTGCGCTCGGCCGTGGTGAGCGGGCGCGCTTGCGCCGCGAGGGCGGGCGCCACGCACATGAGCCCGAGCAGGCGGCGCACCGAGGTGATCATTCGAGCCTGGGGTTACAGGGTGATCCCGCGCGCGATCGCCGCCAGGCGGTGCCGCGCCAGGCCGAGGTTGGATCGCTCGCGGTCCAGCACCAGATAGAGGAACACGTTCAGCTCCGGGCCGAGAAAACGAATCAGATGGTACTGCTTCCCGAGGGTGATCATCACGTCCTCGATCGTATCCTTCAGGCCGAGGGCTGCGAGCACCCGCAGCTTGGCGCGGACGAAGTCGGCGGCCCCCGCGCCGGCCAGCTCCACGTTCAGCATCGCGCTCCCGCCTGCCGTGCCGAGGCTCATGCCGCTGGCCCCGTCGACCAGTGTCACGCCCAGCGCGCCGTCGATTTGCATCGCCTCTTCCAGGCTGCTGCGCACCGCCGTCGTCGGGCTTGGCTCCTCGGGCGAGTGCCCGTGCGCTCCGGGGTCTCCTCCGGCCATGCCCACCGGTACCCCGCGCTCGTCCAGGAGCCGCGCCGCTTCCATCAGGACGTGCTGCAGGGGCTCCTCGATCGTGCGCTCGCGCGACGTACGCTTGTAGAAGATCTCGAGCTTCGGATCGGGCCAGCCGACGATATCGTTCACGGCGGCCACCCCACGCAGCCGGCGGGTCTCGCCGTGGACCAGCTTGCCACGGTCGAAGTACAACCGTCCTTCATCACCCGACGCGCTCACCACGATCAGACCGGTCTTGCGCTCCACCTCGAGGAGCTGCAGGAACCCGAACAGCGTGATCCCCATGATGCGGCCGACCGTCGCGGGGCTCAGCGATCGCTGCAACTCGTCGGTGAGCGTGGACAGGTCGACCGGCTTGGTGAACGCTGCCGCAATCCCATACCCGCGTAATCGCTCGGCGAGCTCGGGGGTAATGCGCTGCCCGGTCATCACCGCCACCGGCGTGCGGGTGCCCCGCTCCAGGAGATCGCCCAGCAGCGTGAGGCCGTCCATGACCGGCATTTGCAGATCGGTGAGAATCGCATCCACTGGCTGCGCGGCGAGCACTTCGAGGGCGCGCGCCCCGTGCTCCGCCGGAGTGACTGTGAAGACGCCAGTGCGATTCAGGGCTCGCGTGAGGGCCAGGCGAACGAACTCATCGTCCTCGACGAGCAGCAAAGCAACCGTGGCCAGGGGCGCGCGCCTCTCAAGTCGTCCATGACAACATACTCACCCCCTCGCCGCCACGCTCTCGAAAGCCCATCTTGTGGAAGGAGGCTCCTATGGGATTCTTCGCGGATCTGCATCAGCTAGGTGATTGGGCCCTCGTGGTGCTCCGGATCGGCCTCGGGGCCATTTTCTTCGTGCACGGCAGGCAAAAGCAGGCGATGTGGAAGATGCAACCCTCGTCACAGATGCCGGCGAGCCTGCTGTCCCTGTTCAAAACGCTCTCCATCGCCGAGCCGCTGGGGGCGCTGGCGGTCCTCAGCGGGCTGCTCACGCAGCTCGCTGCCGCCGGGTTCTGCCTCGTCATGCTCGGCGCGATCCGGCTGAAGGCCATGCAGATGCACAAACGCTTCAGTGGCGAGGGCGGCTGGGAGTTCGAATTCATCATCCTGATCGCCGCCCTCGCCCTGGTGCTCCTGGGCGCCGGGCGTTTCGCGCTCGACCGGCTCCTCTTCGGCATTTGAGCCGCCCGTCGACCGGATCGCAACCGGGGGGCACCACCCTTCTGCTCACTCGGAGGGATGTCGCCGCGCTGCTCGATCTCGATACCTGCATCGCGGCGGTCGAGGAGGCGTTCCGGCGCTACGGCGCAGGCACAGCCGCCGCCCCCGGCGTACTCAGCGTGCCCGTCCAGGGCGGCGGCTTTCACATCAAGGCGGGGGTGCTCGAGCTGGGGCGGCGGTACTTCGCGGCGAAGACCAACGCCAATTTCCCGGACAACCCCGGGCGCCACGGTCTGCCGACGATTCAGGGGGTGATCGTGCTGGCGGACGCCGAGCGAGGCACGCCGCTCGCCCTCATGGACTCGATGGAGATCACGACGCTCCGGACCGGGGCGGCGACCGCCGTCGCAGCAAAGTACCTCGCGCGGCCCGATGCCCGAACGGCCACCATCGTCGGCTGCGGCGAGCAGGGCCGAGTGCAGTTGCGTGCCGTGCGGGCGGTGCGCGCCGTGGAGCGCGTATACGCCTGCGACCGGAACATCACCACCGCCGAGCGGTTCGCCCGTGAGATGACGACGGGACCCGGCCTCGAGGTCCGAGCGCGTGCCGATATCGCGGCGGCGACGCGCGAGAGCGATGTGATCGTGACCTGCACGCCGTCGCGGGAGCCGATTCTCGGCCCCGGCGACGTATGCCCGGGCAGCTTCGTCGCCGCAGTGGGGGCGGACCATCCGGAGAAACAAGAGATTGCCCCTGCCCTGCTGGCCGCGAGTCACGTCGTCGTGGACGTGCTCGAGCAGGCAGCCGCGATGGGCGACCTGCACCACGCGCTGCGGGCGGGAGTGATGACGCGCGCCGACGTGCGCGCCGAGCTGGGCGAGGTGGTCGCAGGTCGGAAGCCGGGGCGGTGCTCCGCGGAGGAGACGATCGTTTTCGACTCGACGGGGATGGCGCTGCAGGATGTCGCGGCTGCAGCCGCGGTCTATGAGCGGGCAGTCCAGGCGGGGCGCGGCCTCGCCCTAGCGCTGGACGCATGACCACCGCGAGCTTGCTCACCTATACGGCGGTGGCCGCCGTGCTCACCGTGACGCCGGGCGCGGACACGATGCTCGTCATCCGCAACGTGATCGCCCGCGGCCGGCGCGCCGGGGTGATCACGACGCTGGGCATCTGCAGCGGCCTGTTCGTGCACGCCACGCTGTCGGCCCTCGGCCTCTCCGTGATCCTCGCGCGCTCGGCCGAGGCCTTCACCATCGTCAGGCTCGCCGGCGCAGGATACCTCGCGTGGCTGGGCGTGCAGTCGCTGCGCCGCGCGGCGGGCCGCGCTCCGACCGATGCCTCGTGGCCGGGCACGGGCGACATGCGCCCACGCGACCAGGGGCGCTCGTGGCGAGAAGGGTTCCTCACCAACGTGCTGAACCCCAAGGTCGCCGTCTTCTACCTGGCGTTCCTCCCCCAGTTCGTGGGGCCGGGCGATCCCTTGCTGCCGACGTTCCTGCTGCTCGCCGCCATCCACGCGGCCCTGGGCCTGGTGTGGCTGAGCGGACTGGCCGCTTTGCTGGAAGGCGCGCGCGGTTGGTTCACGCGGGCGGCGGTGCGCCGCGCGCTCGAGGGGGTGAGTGGCACAGTGCTCGTAGGCTTGGGGGCGAGGCTGGCGCTGGCGCG
>CAZXKD010000130.1:0-8265 GCA_964641215.1 uncultured Gemmatimonadaceae bacterium | reverse complement strand
GATGACCGCCCATTCGGCGTTCGGTTGCAGCAGGATGTTCTTCACGCGGTCGACGAGCGCCATGGCGTTCCTCCGGCTGACTGCGGACAGGTGACAACGCACCGCGGTTTCCGCGCCCGAAGATACGGGCAGCGACACGGTTGCGCGAGGCCGGCCCCGCCCCAGATTCCCTGACATGCTGATCGACGTCCACGCCCATTTCTTCCCGGAGCGGGGGCCGCGCCCGGACTGGCGGGAGTATAACGCGAGCCGTCTGCAGGCCGGGGAAACGATCGGGATCACGATCCATCTCACGTCGATCCTCGGCACCTTCGGCCGCTCGTCGCCGACCTATTTCCCGTCGCCCGCCGATGTGGTGTATGGCAACGACGTCGTCCTCGCCCTCCAGCGCCAGCACCCCGACCGCATTCGCGGCTATGTGACCGTCAATCCCAATGACGTGGGCCACGCCCTCGCGGAGATCGAGCGCTGCCGCGCGGCGGGGATGATCGGCCTCAAGCTGGCCGCGAGCCGGCGGGCGACCGACCCGCTGCTCGATCCGATCTGCGAGGCGGCGCGCCGGCACGGACTGCCCATCCTCCATCATGTATGGCAGCACCGGCGCCGCGACTGGCCTGGGCAGGAGGCCTCCGACGCCGCCGAGCTCTGCGCCTTGGCGGCGCGCCACCCCCAAGTGACCTTCATCCTGGCGCACATCGCCGGCGGCGGGGACTGGCTGCACTCGCTCGCCGTGCTCCCGTCGCGGTCGAACGTCTATGTGGATCTCTCGGGGAGCGGGGTGGACGGCGGGATGCTCGAAGCCTGCATGAATGCGGCGGGTGTCGACCGGCTGCTGTGGGGAACCGACATGACGATGGAGACGGGCTGGGCCAAGCTGCGCTACCTGGGACACCTCCTCTCCGCCGAGGCGCTCGAGCGGGTGAAGTGGAAGAACGCGGCCCGCATCTTCCCACCGCACAGCTTTCCGAACGACTGATGCGCATCGACGTCAACGCGTTCCTCGGCGCCTACCCGTGGCGGCGGGTCCCGGGCACGTCTCCCGACGCGTTGCTGGCTGCCATGGATCGCGTGGGCATCGACGAGGCCTGGGTCTCCCACCTGCCCGGACTCTTCTGGCGGGATCCGACCGAGGGAAACGCCTGGCTGTACGAGACGACGGCCCGGAACGCGCGGTTGCGGCCGGTGCCGGCCCTGCATCCCGGACTCGCCAACTGGGAGCGTGTACTGAGCGAGGCGGCGAGCGCGGACGTGCCGGCGGTGCGCTGTGACCCCCACTATCTCGGCCTCGCGCCGACGGGGGACGAAATGCGCGTGCTCGCCGCGGCGTGTGGCACGACGCGGGTCCCCCTGCTGCTCGCCGTGCGTTTGGAAGACGGCCGGCAGCGACACCCCAACGACGTCGTGCCCGAGCTCGCCGCCGCGAGCGTGCGTGCGCTGATCCGCGGTGACGAGGACCTGCGTCTGATAATCACGCACGCCGACCGCGGCTTCATCGAGGAAGTGCACTGGGGGGCGACGCCCACGGAGCGGCGGCGGCTGTGGTGGGACATCAGCTGGATCTGGGGGCCGCCGGAGGATCATCTGGCCTCCGTGCTGGGCACCGTCGGAGCGGACCGGTTCGTGTTCGGCACCGGGCAGCCGCTGCGGCTGCCCGAGAACGTCGTGGCCAAGTTGGACCTGCTCGATCTCTCCGCCCGCGCCCGGGCGTCGATCGAGTCGGGCAACGTGCGGGACGGCCTGAGCGGCCCGACGAAGCGGTGAGCCTGTCCGCGGTCGGCACCCGGCTCGAGTGGGGCCTCGTCCCCGCCGTTCCCGTCCCGTTCCGGGGAACGGAGATAGCGGCGGACGCCCAGCGCGCCTTCGCCGATTGGATGGCGGGTCAGCAAGTCGCGGGCGTCGCTGTCTGGGCCCACACCGGACGCGGTCGTCATCTCGCACCGGCGCAGCGCGGCAGCGTGCTCGGCGTGTGGCGGCAGGCCTTGCCCGAGAGCGTCATCGTCGCGGGGGCGACGTCGCTCGAGATGGCCCGCGAAGCCAAACGGGGCGGGGCCGACGCCCTGCTGGCGTTCCCGCGCGCCGACGATCCGATCGCCTACCACGAGGCCCTGGCCAGCGAGCTCCCGGTGATCGCGTTCTATCTCTATGAAGCGGCGGGCGGCGTCGCCTACGACAATCCCACTCTCCATGGGATCCTCAAGATTCCCGGCGTCATCGGCATCAAGGTGGCCACGCTCGATTCGGTCTGGACCTTCCAACGACTGGCGGGCCTGATGCGCCAGTATCCCGACAAGCTGCTCATCACGGGGGAGGATCGCTTCCTCGGCTACTCGCTGACGATGGGCGCCCGGGCGGCCCTGATCGGGATGGGCGCCGCCCTCACCGATCTGCAGGCCGAGTTGCTCCGGGCCTTCCGGACCGCGGCGTTGGCACGGTTCGTCCAGTTGTCCGGCCTGCTCGATCGGTTGGCCGTGGCGACCTTCGGTCCACCGGTGGACGGGTATGTCCGCCGCATCCTGTGGGCGCTCGCCGCGGACGGCGTCATTCCCGAGGACGCGTGCGACGACCCGTGGGGGCCGGCGCTCGACCCCGTCGAGCGCGATGCCGTGCGGCGGGCGGTCCTCGATGCGCGCGCCGCTCGCGCGTGACTTCGAGCGCTTCGCTCGATCGCTGCCCCGCGACTTCCCCGACTACGTGCGGGAGACCTACCGCATCGACCTCAGCGCCCGCTACCTGGGCGTCGCAGTCCCGCACCCGATCGGGAAGGGCTCGGGCCAGCTCTCCCTGAACGAGAAGCAGCTCGTGGAGGACGCCGCGGCCGGGCTGGCCTTCGCGGTCCTGAAGACCGTCATCGCTCAGGACGCGCAGGGCGCGCAGGCCATGGCCGCGTGGGCGATCCACGAGTCGCGCATGAATGTCGAGCGTCGCCGTGCCGGCGACGGCCGCGACGGGTGGACTGTCACCTGGAAGGGCCGGGGCTGGGATCGCTCGTTCGACGACTACCTCGCGCTGGTGCGCGCGGGCCGGGACCTGACGCGCGCGGGGACGTTGCTGTGCGTCCCGTCCGTGAAGTATCACCTCCCCCATTTGGGCGAGCCATTCCGCGAGACGGAGTACCGCTACACGACGGAGCGGTTGGCGGCGGAGTGGGGGGACTCCCCCTTGCCGCTCGAGAAGGACTTCTCGCCGACGCTGGCGGGCGATGCGCTCGCCGATGACCAGGACCAGATCCTGCGCTGGCTGCGGGAAGTGCCCCAGCACGTCCGCGCCCACGCGGCGGTCCGCCTCGCCCTCAAGGTGATGAATGCGCGCTTCGACGACGAGTTCCAGCTCCAGATGTTGCGGACGGCGGCGGCAAACGCCGATGCGCTGGTCGTCTTCAACCGGCTGTTTGACGCGACCCTCGGCATGGCGTACGGGGGATGGGACTTGAGCGAGCGGAATCTTCGGGTCTTGGACGCGCTCGCGGACCGACCGTCCGACCGTCCGACCGTCCCTCTATGTGGCACGGGGAACATCGGCACCGGCCGCATGATCCTCGCCTACGCCCGCCGGGGCTGCTCCTCCGTCCAGCTCCACACGTTCTTCCAACTCCCGCTCTCGACCTACCCCGCCGTCGCCGGGTCGCGCACCCAGCGCGCGCTGCATGCGCTGGTGTTTCACCCCGACGACGGGCTGGTCGCAGGATTGCTCGACCTCGAGGCGCACGGCCAGCTCGAGCGGCGCGGCGGCGAACTGCACTTCCTGGATCTCGCGGATGCGCATCGCCACCGCTGAACTGTTCGAGCTCACCCTGCCGCTGGTCGAGCCCTTCGTCATTTCGGGGGGCACGGTCACCGAGCGGCGCTCCCTCATCGTCGTGCTGCGGGATGCGGACGGCCACGTCGGGTACGGCGAGTCGCCGCCGTTCGAGTTGCCCTTCTACTCGGAAGAGACGCTCGCCGGCGCCACCGATCTGGTGCGGCGGGTACTGTTGCCGCGCGTCGTCGGTCTGGAGCTCGCCACCCCCGAGGCGCTCGACGCGGTCCTGCGGGAAGGCATCCGCGGGAATCCATTCGCTCGGGCGGGCGTGGAAACGGCCGCCTGGGATCTCGAGGCCCACCGCCGCGCGACCGGGCTCGCCGCGCTGCTCGGGGAGCGCCTTGGCGCGAGGCCCGCGACGGCGGTGCCGTGCGGCGTCGCGCTCGGCATCCCGCCGGATCGCAACCTCGCGACCCTCGCCCGATGGGTGTACGACGCCCTGCAACTCGGCTATCGCCGGGTGAAGATCAAGGTGATGCCGGGGTGGGACGCCGCCGCTGTCCGGACCGCGCGCGAGGCAATGACTGGGGTCGATCTGCCGCTCACCGTGGACGCCAACGGCGCCTACGAGTGGCCAACGCACGAGCGCGATCTCCGGGCGCTCGACGAGGCGGGGTTGCTCTATATCGAGCAGCCGCTGGCCCCCGACGAGCTGGTCGGCCATGCGCGACTCGCCGCTACCCTGCGCACGCCGATCTGCCTCGATGAGTCCCTGAAGAGCGCCGCGCACGCGCGCCAGATTGTCGCCCTCGGGGGACCACGGGTGTGGAACATCAAAGTGCACCGCGTCGGCGGGCTCAGCGAAGTGTGTCGCATCTACCGCATCGCCGAGGAGTATGGCGCCGAGCTGTGGGCGGGCACGATGCCTGAGTCGGGAATCGGCTCGCAGGCGCCGCTCGCCGTCGCGGCGCTGCCGCGGTGCGTCTATCCCTCGGACCTCGAGCCCAGCACCCGCTGGTACGGACGGAACGCGGACGTGATCAAACTCACGATGGGCAAGGACGGCCGAATGAGCGTCCCCGATCAGTCGTGTGCCCGGCTGCTGGATCAGGCGCGGTTCCGCTCGGCGACGCGGCGAGTGGATGCTTGACGTCCTGCCTTTGGGGTGCAGAATGACGCGGGCCTATCTCCAACGGAGCTGCCACGTGAACCGCACCGGACGTCTGATCGCCCTCCTCGGTCTCCCGCTGCTGGCCGTTGCGCCGCCCTCGCCGGCGCGGGCGCAGCAGGTGGATCCGTCCTTCTTCGCCGGCTTGCACTGGCGCATGATCGGTCCGTTCCGTGGCGGCCGCACCGTCGGCGCGGTCGGCGTGCCGGGTCAGCCCAGTGTCTTCTACATCGGCGTCAACAACGGCGGCGTCTGGAAAACCACCGACTACGGCCGCACCTGGTCGCCGCTGTTCGATGACCAGCCCACCGGCTCGATCGGCGCGATCGCGGTCGCCGGGTCGGACCCGAACACGATCTACGTGGGGAGTGGGGAAGGGCTGCAACGACCGGACCTCTCCGTCGGCGACGGGATCTACAAGACGACCGATGGCGGCAAGACCTGGCGACACCTGGGGCTGCGGGACGGCCAGCAGATCGCGCAGATCGTCGTAGACCCCCGGGATGCGAACCGCGTCTTCGTGGCGGTGCTGGGCCACCCCTACGGCCCCAACACCGAGCGCGGTCTGTACCGCTCGACCGACGGCGGAGCCGCCTGGGAGCGCGTGCTCGGCAAGGACGAGAACACCGGCGCCGTAGACCTGGCGTTCGATCCCGCGAATCCCCAGACCGTGTTCGCGGTGCTGTGGGCGGCGCGTCAGGCCCCGTGGGAGGTGGGCAGCTCCTGGACCCTCTCCGCCAACAACGGGCTGTACAAGTCCAGCGACGGCGGCACCAGCTGGCGCCAGATCACGACCGGGCTCCCCGCCGCCGACGGGCTCGGTCGCATCGGGCTCGGTCTCGGGCCGGGCGCGCCGCCGCGGATGTTCGCCGTGGTGGGTGCCACCAAGGGCGGTGGGCTGTACCGCTCCGACGACGGCGGTGAGAGCTGGCGCCGGGTGAACGGCGACCCGCGGCTGTGGGGTCGCGACGGGGATTTCAACGAGGTCAAGGTGGACCCGAGGAATCCCGACGTGGTGTACGTGGCCAACGTCGTCACCTGGAAGTCGACCGACGGCGGCCAGACGTTCACCGCCTTCCGCGGCGCGCCCGGCGGCGACGACTACCACCGGCTATGGATCAACCCCGACGACCCGAAGATCATCCTCCTCGCCGGGGACCAGGGCGCCGTGATCACCGTGAACGGCGGCGAGACGTGGAGCTCGTGGTACAACCAGCCCACGGCGCAGTTCTACCACGTCAGTACCGACCGCTCCTTCCCGTACCGGGTGTACGGGGGCCAGCAGGAGAGCGGCTCGGCGGGCGTGGCGAGCCGCGGCGGGGACGGCGAGATCACTTTCCGCGAGTGGCATCCGGTCGGCGCCGAGGAGTACGGCTACATCGCGCCGGACCCGTTGCGCCCCAACATCGTGTACGGCGGCAAGCTGTCACGGTTCGACTGGACCACGGGGGACGTGCAGGACGTTACGCCCGAGCCGGTGCGAGGGGGGGCGGGCGGCGGTGCGGCGGTGAGCCCGTACCGCTTTGTCCGCACGATGCCGCTGCTGTTCTCGCCGCTGGACCCGCGGATCCTCTTCTTCGCGGGGAACGTGGTCTTCAAGACGCGGAACGGCGGACACAGCTGGCAGGTGATCAGCCCCGACCTGACGCGCGCGAGCTACGACGTGCCGGCGAACTTGGGCGCGTTCACCGGACTCGATCCCGAACACGGGCAGCACCGCGGGGTGGTGTACACGATCGCCCCCTCGTTCCGGCGGATCGACTTGTTGTGGGTGGGGACCGACGACGGGCTGATCCACGTGACGCATGACGGTGGGCGGGCCTGGAAGAACGTCACGCCGGCCGCGCTCACGCCGTGGAGCAAGGTCTCGCTGATGGAGGCCTCCCACTTCGACACTCTCGAAGCCTACGCGGCGGTGAACCGGTTCCGCCTCGACGATCTGCGCCCGCACATCTACCGGACCAGGGATGGCGGGAAGTCGTGGGCGGAAATCGTGGCGGGCATCCCAGCCAATGAGGTCGTCAACGCGGTGCGGGAGGATCCCGTGCGACGAGGCCTGCTGTTCGCAGGCTCGGAGCGCGCGGTGTACGTCACCTTCGACGACGGCGACCACTGGCAATCGTTGCGATTGGACATGCCCGCGACGGCGATCCGCGACCTCGTGATCCACGACAGCGACCTCGTGGTCGGCACCCACGGCCGCTCTTTCTGGATCCTCGACGATATCACCCCGTTACGGCAGCTCGACGCGCGCACTATCAGCGCGGCGGCCGTGTTGTTCCGGCCGGCCGGAGCGGTCCGGGTTCGCTGGAACCGCAACCCCGACACACCGCTGCCGCCCGACGAGCCGGCGGGCAAGAACCCGCCCGACGGGGCGATCCTCGATTACTACCTGAAGGCGGCCCCGACGGAACCCGTCACGCTCACGATATTCGACGGCCGCGGGACGGTGGTGCGCCAGTACTCCAGCGCCGATGTACCGGTGCCGCCCGAGACCACGCTCAACATTCCGACCTCGTGGATCCGACCGCCGCAGGTACTCTCCGCCGGCGCCGGCATGCACCGGTTCATCTGGGATCTGCACTATCCGCCGCCGGCAGCCCTGGCGCACGACTACCCGATATCGGCAACCACTCGCGACACGCCGCGCGAGCCGCGCGGTCCCTGGGTGCTCCCCGGGACTTACACGGTGAAGCTCGTGGTGGACGGGAAGACCTACACGCAGCCGCTCACGGTGCGGATGGACCCGCGCGTGTCGACTCCCCCGGCCGGTCTGACGCTGCAGTTCACGCTGGCACAGCGGGTCGTCGCCGCGCTGAGGCAGGATTCCGTCGCGCTCGGTGAAGTGCGCCAGCGGAAGACGGCGGGCCAGGGCGCTCCGGCGGCGGTGCTCGATTCCCTCGACACCGGGCTGGCACGGCTCAACGCACGGCTCACGCGCGCGTACGGCGTGGTCGAGGGGAGCGATGCGGCACCTACCATCCAGGTCGGAGCCGCAGTCGGGAGCCTGGAACGCGACCTCGCAGCTTTGCTGAGCCGCTGGCGCCGTGCGCTCCCCCGCTGAATCGCGCCATCCGGGCAACCCTTTGCGTGGCTTGCGGATAGCGTTCCGCTTCCCCTTCCTCGGCCGGCCCTTACTTTTTCGGGACCATGCCCAAGCTCCCGGCCCATTACTGGGCGACGAATCTCTACAAGGATCCCCGGCTGCGTCCCAAAGCGGACGCGCCGGGGCGCGATCTGGCGACGCGGGCGGCGGCGCGCTTCAAGAAGGCGCGCGAGGGCATCCGGGCGTTGAAGCACGTCACCGAACAGGTGGTGTTCCTCGGCACCGCCTGGAAATGGGTGTGGATGTACGAGGT
>CAZXKD010000129.1:7265-8402 GCA_964641215.1 uncultured Gemmatimonadaceae bacterium | reverse complement strand
TGAGCGCGCCCACCAGGACCAGGCCCCCCGCGAGTGCCAGGGCCTGGTTCACGAGCGCGGCCGCGACGGCGGCCGGCGGGGCGACGCCAGCCCGTTGCGCCATCAGGGCGTTGCCCGCGATGGCCCACACCTTCCCGGGGATGTATTTGCCCAGGTTCGAGACCATACAGATGCGGGCGGCGTCCAGGTAATCGAGTCGGTGGTGCATCGAGACGACCACGCGGCGCCAGGCCTCGACGAGCAACGCGTAGGTCGCCCAGATGATCGCCACGCTCAGGGCGAGCCAGCCCGGTCGGAACTCCCAGGCGACGGGCTGGGCTCGCAGCTCGTCCCAGCTTCCGGCGAGCCTGCGCGCCGCGAGTCCGATGACGAGCAGCGCGAGCAGGGCCTGTGCGACGCGCCACCATCGCCGGCGCTCAGCCATGGCCGCCCGGCCAGGGACGCGTCTGCACGACCCTGCCCTCGCCGTCTTCCACGACGAGAGGCCACCGCTGGAGTCTTCCCCCGTCGGCCACGAGGTCGGGCTGACCGTCCGCGGTCACGGTTCGCGCCCGCACCGCGCGCCGCGCCGCGCGCCATGCGACGATCTCGCCGAGGGTCCCCACGAACGGCGGCGTGCCGTGCTGTCCCGCCAGGACTCCGCGCACCAGCCGCCCATACGCTTCCGGAGCGCCGGGAAATCCCAACGCGGGCGTGAGGTTCGGGTGCCAGAGTCCCACCCACAGCCCTTCCGCTTCGCGGCAGGCGGCAGCGAGCGAGAGCCCGTCGTCGATCCAGGCGTCGGGGTTCTCGACTCCCCCGTACTTGCTCAATGCGCGGTCCATCCACACGAGGGGCACCTCGTCGAGCGGCGTGGGCTGCTGCGTCCCGGCGTCCCAGCCGGGGGCGACGTCGGCGAGTCCGAGTCGAAAGCCGTTGCGGTCGGGGTAGCCGTACGTCGCGTCGTACCGGAAGCCCGCGGCGCGCATGGCCTGTTGAGTTGCCCCGGGGCGCATGCGCAGGAAATGCTGCCGCACTCCCCCCCCCCCCCCCCCCCCCCCCCCCCCCCCCCACCCGTGTCTCCCCCCCCCCCCCCCACCCCCGCCCCGGCGCGCCGCCCCCCCCCGCGACGCACACGCCCCACCCCACCCGCCCACC
>CAZXKD010000129.1:0-7255 GCA_964641215.1 uncultured Gemmatimonadaceae bacterium | reverse complement strand
GGAAAAGGGCTGGCGGTGGGGGGTGCCGGCGCCGCGGTGGGACCGGGAGCCGCGGGCGGGGACGGGGCTGTTGGGGGCCCCGGGGCGCATGGCGCGGAAAAGCGCCCCCCCCCCCCCCCCCCCCCCCCGCCCCCCCCGTGATGGCCGTCAGGCGCTCCCGCTCGCGGCGCAGCGTGGCGGCCTCGAGCCAGCTGGCGAAGCTGCCGTGCAATCCGATCTCGTGGCCCTGGTCGCTGATGGCCGAGAGGATGCGTCGCGCGGCGCGGGACTCCGGGCGGTACGTGACGTCTCCCTTGCTCCAGGTTCGCAGCGTGGGGGTCCCGGCGATCACGAACCACGTGGAGCGCATGCCGGCGCCGCTGGCGGCGCGCAGCAGCCGGTCCACCCCTTTCCAGACTGGCGACTGCCAGGCCGCGAGGGCGGCCAGGGTGGTCCGGGTGGCGCGGCCGACTTCGCCCCGGCCTACCAGCTCGAGCAGCCGCAGCAGGGTGAAGGCGGGCCAGCCGGCCACCACATCGAGATCGTGGGTGAATGCCGCCGCCCAGCGTCGACCCTCCGGCCAAGGAGCGAGACAGCGCACCGGCCGCGGACCGGCGGCCGCGCGGACGGCAGCCCGCAGCGCTGCGGCATGCCGGCTCATCACGGGCTCGCGCCAGCGCTCCACCCGCACCAGCGGATTCTCGTGGGACGGCACGCGGTCGTGCCGGTCGTAGCTGTCCGACTGCTGCTCCTCCCCTGCCCCGACCACGTCACAGATGTAGGTGAGGACGTTGCGGGACAGGCGCACCTCCCCGTCTTCGTGCACCAGGGCCCAACGCCCCGCCAGGAAGGCGTCGTAGTCGTCGCGACGATCGTTGGTGATGGTGAGCCGCACGACATCCGCGGCGGGGTCGTCCACGGGCAGCAGCCGCGCCGCGTCGAGCAGCACGGCGAGGCCGTAGCGCTCGTTGGGCCGGAGTTGCGCGGCCGGCGTCGTGAGACGGATCACGACCAGCCGGTCGGCGGGGTGAGGACGCGGACGGTGCGGGCTGGCTGGCCGGCGACAACGTGCAGCGGTGGGACGTCCTGCGTCACGACGCTGTTGGCGCCGACCACCGCGCCGCGGCCGATCGTCACGCCGGGCAGGACCACGACGCCGGTGCCGAGCCACACGTCGGGCTCGATGACGATCGGGGCGCGCTTGACGGGGGCGAAGTCCCGGATGCGGGAGTCGTTGGGGTGGGACGACGTCACCAGGGTGACCCGAGGCGCCATACTGACGCGGTCGCCGATCGTCAGATTGCCCCTGTCCTCCAGCTCCTCGGCGATCAGGATGTCGTCGGCGATGTAGACGTCCCGCCCGATGCGGTAGCCGCACCAGCGCAACAGCTGGACGCGCCACGCGGGGAAAAACGCGTTCCGCGCCCAGCGCTTCAGGACCTTCTTCCGCAGCCGCCACAGGAATCGCACCGGATCACCCCAGAAACCGGTACAGGGCCGAGCCCGCTCGCGCGACGGGCGCCGGCAGCCACCGCCACACGCGGGCCGCCAGCGCCAGCGCGCCCCGATTGCGGCGCGCCTGCTTCAGGCCGCCCGCGTCGGGCCAGTAATCATATGCCAGTGGTACCGGCCGCGCACCCCAACGCAGCTTGAACTCGGCGAGCGAAGCCTGCTCCGGTGCCGTGCGGCCCAAGTCGCAGGTGACGCCCGCCGCCGCGGCGCGCTGCAATGCCGCCCAGAGCAGCACGTGCGTGGGCCGGTACTCCTTCACGTACGCCGGATCGGAGGCGCTGAAGGCGTAGATCCACTCCCGCGGCCCCCGGAACATCACGAAGCCGGCCGCTATCCGTCCGTCCGGCGCGCGGGCGAGGTACAGGTCGGCGAGTCGCTCCCGCTGCAGCCGCCGGCATAGGTCGACGAAGAAGCGGCGCGGCGGTGCGGGCACGCCGTGCCATTGCTGCACCCGCTCCTCCAGCCGGGCCATCGCGAGCCAGTCTGCCACGGACTCGCCGTCGACGACGACCACGCCCGCTTTCTGGCCCTTGCGGATCCGCTGTTGCGTGCTGGTGACGTGCAGCCGGCTCCACACCGCCTGCTCCCCGCCTGCGGTCGACACCCGGTAGGTGGTATAGCGCGTGGAGCGCACGAATTCCGGCGGGGCAGCCGGCGCGCCGGTGCCGAGCTGCTTGATCTCGAGGCGCCGGGCGCCCCGCTCGACGGCGAGATCACGCGCGGCCGTGGCCAGGGCTCGCACGACCTCGGGGGATCGGGCCATGGGGCCGGCGATGAAGCTGAAGGGGAAGCTCACCAACCGCTTGCCTCCCAGCACTCCCGGCACCGTCGCGAGCGCGAGACCACCCACCAGCCGCCCGTCCTGCTTGGACGTCAGCCAGCAGAGCTCGTAGCCGAAACACTGGGCGAGGCCGATGATCCACTGCGGGTGGTGGTAAAAGGTGCCCACCTCGCGGGCGAGCTCGGCCCAGCCCTCCGGGGGAACGAGGGGGGACGGCGACGTCTCAGCGTGCCGGGTGATCGCGGGCGATGGCGTCATACAGAGCCAGGAATCGGGCAGTGGCGGCGTCGAGCGAATACATCGCTCGCACCCGTCGCGCCCCTTCCGCGGTGAGCCGGGCACGGAGGGCGGGATCGATCAGCAAGCGCGCGACCTGGTCCGCGAGGTGCCGTGGGTCGCCGTCCCGGGCGAGCAGACCGGTCTCGCCGTCCACGACGACTTCCGGGATGCCGCCCACTGGCGTGCCGACGACCGCCGAGCCCGCGAGCAACGCCTCGACGAGGGTGAGACCAAGCCCCTCGGCTCGCCCGCGCGTCGGCAGCACCGTGACGGTGCTGGCACCGTACTCGGCCGGCATTGTGTCCTGGGGGACGAAGGCCGACCAGTCGACCGCCTCGGCGATCGCCAGCTGGCGGGCCAGGCCCTCGAGGGTACTGCGCGCCGGCCCTTCCCCCAACACCTTCACTCGACAGGGAATGCCGCGCTCCCGCAGGATCCGGAGCGCGCGCAACAGCACGTCGACCCCTTTGCTGGCGAGCAGGTTGCCGGCGAAGAGGATGCGCGGCGGTTGCGCTTTCGGGGTCGCCGCCCCCGCTGCGAACCGGTCGACCTCGATGGGCATCGGGGCGACCGCGACCGGGCGCTTGAGCCGCGGGACGTGGCGCTCGATGTCGGCCGCGAGGAACCGGGAGACCGTCGTCACCGCCCCCGCTTCGTCGAACACGCGCCGCGCCAGGCGGGGGAACAGCAGCCGGCGGTCGAGGAGCCGGACGTCGCTGCCGTGACAGGTAACCACGAACGGCGTCCTGCCTCCTCCGCCCCTCCCTGCCCCAGCGACGACCCACCCGGCGGGAAACCACCAGTGCGCGTGGATCACGTGCGGGTCGAGCTCGGCGACGGCCCGGCGTACGGCACGGGCGAACCCGACGAAATAGAGCGGCAGGACGACGAGACTGAGGGGGGAAAGAAACGCCCGAGAACGCACGTCGCCGCGGTAACCGATGCGCTCCAGCGCTGCGGGCGCGTAGCGGAAGCGGCGGACGGAGACGCCGGTATCGGCTTTCTCGGCGGCCGTGCCCGGCGTGTGCGGCGCGACGACCCAGACGTCGGCACCGGCGGCGCGGGCCGCCCGGGCCAGCCGCGCGACGTACCCTCCCGCCGGGTCCCCGGGGAAGCGGGGGTAGTTGTGGCTGACCACCAGGATCCGCATCGCTTACGAGGGACGATTCGTACCCTGCCCGGCCCGCTCCTTCAGGCGCTCCACATCGTGCTGCAGCGCCCGCAGGTCGTCGCGGACGCCGGCGACGAGCTCGCCCACGAACCCGAAGCCGAACAACGCGATGCCGGTGATCACCAGCAACATGATCAGGTAAAGCAGCGGCCGGTAGCCGAAATGAAAGACGTAGCGCTCGACGAGCGCGACGATCCCGACCAGGAAGCCGAGGCAGATCAGGATGGCCCCGGAGAGGCCGAAGAACAGCATCGGCTTGCGACCGAAGCGCAGCTGGAACCAGACGGACAGCAGGTCGAGCACGCCGACGGGGATGCGGCCGAAGCCGAACTTGGACTTCCCGGCCCGTCGTGGATACAGCGGCACCGGTCGCTCGGCGAGCCGGTAGCCCTCCGCGGCGGCGACCACGACCATGAAGCGGTGCCAATCCGGCCGTGGGGGCACGGTGGCCATCACTTCGCGGCGATAGGCCTTGACCGAGTTGAGATCCGTGACCCGGATGCCGAACAGCCAGCGGCACAGCCCGTTGTAGACCCAGGAGACGAAGCGCTTCTCGTAGGCCCCCTGTTTGACGCCGGTGACGACGTCCGCCTCCCCCGCCAGTATCGGCGCGACCAGGCCGGGCAGATCGGCCGGCCGGTACTGCAGGTCGGCGGGCCAGAAGACGAGCACGCGTCCCCGCGCCGCCGTCGCGCCGGAGCGCAACGCGTCGGCGATGCCGTGGGGCGCGCGATGCGTGACCACGCGCAGGAACGGGTGCTGGTCGGCGAGCTTGCGCAGCACCTCCGCGCTGTCGTCCTGACTGCCGTCATTGACGATCACCAGCTCGCAGGGGTAGGGGAGCGGCAGCAAGGCCTCGCGCGCCTGGCGCACCAGCTCGGGGAGATTCTCCGCCTCGTCGCGCGCGGGGACGAGGACGCTCACCTCGGGCGGCGGGAGCGTCGCGGCGGTGGCGAGGCTCATAGCCGTTTGCGCATGCGGGCGGGCAGCACGCCCAGCTGGTCGCGGTACTTGGCGACTGTGCGCCGGGCGATCTTGACCCCGCGCCGGGCGAACAGCTCCACGATCTGCTGATCCGTCAGCGGCGACCGCGGGTCCTCCTCGGACACCATCTTCTCGATCTGGGCCTTGATGCTCCGCGCGCTGGCATCCTCCCCCGTGGTGGTCGAGAGACCGCTCGAGAAGAAGAACTTGAGCGGCAGCAGCCCCCGGGGGGTCTGGACGTATTTCTCGTTGGTCACGCGGCTCACCGTGCTCTCGTGCATCCCGATCACCTCGGCCACCTCCCGCAGCGTGAGCGGCTTCAGGTACTCGACGCCCTTCTCGAAGAACTCGCGCTGCCGGTCCACGATGAAGTTCATCACCTTGAGCATGGTCTGGCGGCGCTGCTCGATCGCCTGGATCATCCAGTGCGCGCTGTTCATGCGCTGGTTGATGAAGTCCTTGTTCTCGCCCTGGAACTTCTTCTTGTCGCGTGCGATGTCCTGGTAGGTCTTCGAGATGCGGAGCCGCGGCAGCCCAGAGTCGTTGAGGAACACCTTGTACTCGCCGTCGATCTTCTCGACCACGAGATCGGGCATGATGTACGCCTCGTTGGCGGCGGAGTGCTGCAAGCCGGGCTTGGGGTCGAGTTTGGCGAGGTCGTCGGCAACCTTCTGGACCTCGGCCGCATCCAGTCCGAAGCGCTTGCCGAGATCGCTCCAGCGGTGGGCCTTCAGGTCGTCGAACGCCTCCCGGACCAGGCGATACACCAGCGTATCGGTCTGGCCGCGAGCCTCGAGCTGCAGCATCAGGCTCTCGCGCAGATCGCGGGCGCCGACGCCGGGAGGGTCGAGCTTCTGGATGATGCGCAGCATCTCCTCGGCTTCAGCGAGGGTGAACAGCTGCGGCTTGACGTCCGAGTCCGACTCGACCGCATGCTCTTCCAACAGTTGATTCGCCCCGCGCACGATCTCTTCGAGCGTCGCGCCGAGGTAGCCGTCTTCGGCGATGTTGCCGATGAACTCCTCCGCCAGGAGCTGCTGGCGCGGCGTGAGGTCCAGGAGCCGCGCCTGCTCGCGCAGGTAGTCCGCGAGGTCCTTGGCCTCGACGGGGACGGGCTCGACGTACTCGCGCGCTTCGCTCATGTCCCGGGGCGGCACGCCGGAATCCGCGCCGTCGTCGAGCAGGATGTCCTCCCAGTTCGGCTCGTCGGCGCCCTCGGTCTCCTTCTGCTCCTCCTTGGGCTCCTCGAGGGGAACCTCCGTTTCCTCTTCGGCCTCGACCAGCTCGAGGAACGGATTGCCGAGCAGCTCCTGTTTCAGATGCTGCTGCAGGTCGAGCAGCGGCATGTACAGGAGATCCATCGCCTGGTACAGCCGCGGGTTGATCCGCAGCTGTTGCGACAGCGCCGCGTGCTGCTGCAGGCCGGTCTTCATGCAGGCTGTGGCTGCGCCAGCCGGGCGCGCAGGCGCGCGGTGAGGGTGGGACCGAGGTACAGGTTCGCCACGCGATCGTCGAACACCAGCTCGCGCACCGTGCCGGCGACTTGGACCTTGCCCTCGAACATGATGTAGGCGCGATCCACGATGTCGAGCGTCTGCTCGACGTTGTGGTCGGTGATCAG
The DNA here is from genome assembly GCA_964641215.1 of uncultured Gemmatimonadaceae bacterium. GTDB lineage: Bacteria > Gemmatimonadota > Gemmatimonadetes > Gemmatimonadales > GWC2-71-9 > 13-1-40CM-70-15. The sequence continues at coordinate 928 of CAZXKD010000129.1, read as the reverse complement.
CACGCCGATGCCCCGGTGCCGCAGGCCGGCGACGATCGTCTGGATGTCGTTTACCGCGATCGGGTCCACGCCGGCGAACGGCTCGTCGAGCAGCAGGAACTTGGGCTCGGTGACGAGGGAGCGCGTGATCTCGAGCCGGCGGCGCTCGCCACCGGACAGCTGGTAAGCCCGCTGGCGCCGCAGGTGCCGGATGCCGAGATCGTCCAGGAGGTGCTCGAGCCGGCCGGCGCGCTCGGCCGGCGCCAGCGGCAGCGTCTCCAGGATCGCGAGCAGGTTCTCCTCGACCGTCAGCTTCCGGAACACCGACGGCTCCTGCGCGAGGTAGCCGATGCCCGCCAGGGCGCGGCGGTACATCGGCTCCGGCGTGAGGTCGCGCCCGTCGAAGGTGATGCGGCCCCGCTCCGGTCGGATCAGCCCGGTGATCATGTAGAAGGTCGTGGTCTTGCCGGCCCCGTTGGGCCCCAGCAGCCCGACGATCTCCCCCTGCTCGAGACGGACCGAGACGTCGTCCACCACGCGGCGGCCCTTGTAGCTCTTCACGAGCCCCGCGGCTTCGAGCACGCTGGCCCCCTCCACGTGCGGGTGCTCTCCCGAAACGGCTTCCGCCCGCTCGAACGCCTGCTCGGCGGCCCGGGTGAGGCGCTCCATCGCGCCGGAACGATCGGTGGAAACGCCCGTCCAGAAGTCGGGCCGGAACGCCACGGGCGCGTCGTGCCACAGTTGCCCCGCCGGCACCACCACGACGCCCGCGAGCGCGAGGCGCGGCAGCACCGAGCTGCCGAGGTTGGCGCGGGCGTCGTCCACGGAGAGGTTGCCGGCCTCGGGCATCGCGCCGCCGCGGGTGTGGGCCCAGAGCTTGAGGAATTCCTCGCGGTAGGCCACCGCCAGATCGCCGAAGGCGGCACGGCCGCTCACGTCGGCGATGCGG
>CAZXKD010000128.1:0-8457 GCA_964641215.1 uncultured Gemmatimonadaceae bacterium | reverse complement strand
CGTCTCACCGCGGCGCACGCCGACGGCGGCGGTGACGTCGTCCGCGGTGGCGGTCCGCCCCGCTGCTAGCGCACCGAGCTTCTCCAGCTCCTGCGCCAGCGCGCCGAGGTCGGTGCCGACGGCGGCGATAAGGAGGTCGACCGCGTCCGGGGCGAGGGTGAGGTCGAGGCGGCTTGCCCGGTGCGCGATCCAGCCCGGCACGCGCTCCGGGGCCAGCCGCCCCACCGCGACCGCGGCCGTCTGGGCCGCCAGGTCCGCCTCCGGCTCCGCCACGCCGCTGCCCTGTACCAGGACGAGCAGCGTCGCGGGATTGGGGGTGGCGAGGTAGCGGAGCAGCTCCTCACGCGCCGGCGATTTCTTGCGCAGCTGTTCCACGCCCCGCAGCACCACGGCGCGTCGCTCGGCGAGCATCGGCGGAGTGTTGACCAGCGCGTGGAGCGTTTCGGGATCGAGCTCGCCCGCAGCGCGAATGTCTACGTTGAAGTCGCGCATCGCCGGCTCGACCGCGCGATCGAGCAAGGTGCGGACGGCCTCCTCCTTCAGGACATCTTCTTCACCGTGGAGGTAATACACCGGCTGCAGCGCGCCCCCCTCCCGCTTTAGTCCCCGCAGGAGCGCGTCGAAGGTCAGAGCGGCCATACGGCGCGGAAGTTACCGCGCCCTGTGACGGGATGAAAGTGGAACGCTTAGCGACCGGCCGTCGCGGGCTCCGCGCGCGCGCTCGCGGGCTGCACCAGCGCCGTCCCGTAGGGGTTCGGGTTGCCGGTCACCACGCTGGCGCGCGGATCCTGAAAGGTGACGAAGGGGACGCCGGCCCGAGCGACCGGCTTGGGGAAGGGCACCGGCGGCAGCGCTGCCGTCGCGAGTCGTCTCGAACCCAGGCTCTCGACCGCCACCAGTGCCAGCGCAGCGGCCACGAACAGCGCCGCCGCGATCCCGGCACCCCCCTGGGCCCGGAGCGGAGGCTCCGCGAGCTGCAAGCGCTCGGCGCGCAACCGGGCGTCCAGCCGGTGGCGAAAGGAGGCGCTCGGCACGATCGTCTCCGCCCCCTGCAGCGCCAGGACGCCGCGCCGCAGGGTCGCGTCGTATTCACTGCACGCGCCACAGCGCGCCAGATGCCGCTCGAACCGCCGCCGCTCCCGTGGAGCCGCGACGAGGCCGTCGCGGAACTCGGTGTAGCGGTCGCGGAACTCGGTACAGGTCATGGGGCGGGAGGTAATACAACACGCAACGGCGGGGGTTCCACGCGGCTCGCCGCTGAGCCCCTTAGCCGCCTAGCTGGATGGGGGTAAGGGGCTGGGGGGGCGGCTAAGGGGCTATTTGAGTAGCGGCCCGATCAGATGGGCGAAGCTGTTCCGGGCACGGTTGAGCCGGCTCTTCACCGTGCCAAGGTTGCACGCCGTGATTTCGGCGATCTCCTGATAGCTCTTGCCTTCGAGCTCGCGCAACACAAACACCACACGGTGATGCTCGGGCAGCTGTACCACGCACCGGTCCACCGCGTCCTTCAGGAACCGCCTGCGGTAGAGATCGTCGGGCCGCGCGGTCGGGTCCTCGAACTGCAGCGGCCGGTGGTCGGCCTCCCAGTTCTTCCTGATCGTCTGGAACAAAACCAGCGGGTTGCGGCTGCGGTTGCGCAGCTCGTTCTTGGCCAGATTCGACGCGATCGTGTAGATCCAGGTCGAGAATTTCTTGGTCTGGTCGAAGCGGTGCAGGTGGCGGAACACGCGGATGAAGACCTCCTGTACCAGGTCCTCAGCCCGCTCCCGATCGCCGATCGTGCGGTTCACGAAATTGAGCAGCCGCGTCTGATAGCGGTCGACCAGGGTGCCGAACGCCTGGGGGTCGCCACCGAGGTGGCGCTGCGCCACCTGGCCGTCGTCGAGCTCATGGAGCGCCGCACGCTCCAACGCCCGCGTCCCCGGCTTGGTCATGAGTTTGACAACTGTCCGCATGCTCACTCCCTGTTCGGACGGAACCAGAACGGCTCGGCCGGCTCCCTTTCTTCTATACCAGTGGCCTGGCACGAATCATACCCGCGGACCAGGCGGACCAACCCGCGGTCGCAGTGACATTTACAAAACGACCACCTGATGTCCACCTGTTCCCCTGTCCCCCGCAGGGGACACCAAAATGCTACAGCTGCAGCCGGAATCCCGCCATATAAAGGATGGCCACCACGGTCTTGGCGTCGCGGATCTCACCGTCCCGGATCCCGGCCAGCACCTCCGTCAGGGGCCGCGGCACCACCTCGATGAACTCGTCGGCCTCCCGGGCGTGGCTCCCCGTCCGCAGGTCCCCGGCCCAGAAGAGATGGATTGCCTCGTCGGTGAAGCCCGGGGTCGTCCAGATAGTAGTCAGACGCTCGAGCCGCCCCGCCGTCACACCGGCTTCCTCGAGCAACTCGCGACGCGCGCAGGCCGGCGGCTCCTCGCCGGGCCCGAGGCGGCCGGCGGGGATCTCCCACAGCGGGCCGCCAGTGGCATAGCGGTACTGCCGCAGCAGGAGAATCGTGGGGTCGGGCCCGCCCGGGTCGGAGGCGAAGGGAATGACGGCCGCGGCGCCGGGATGCCGGATCATTTCCATTTCACCGGTCGAGCCGTCGGGAAAGCGGACGGTGTCCACGTCGAGATTGATCACGCGCCCGGTGTAGACGCGGTGGCTGGAGAGTTGCATCGATGGCCTCTAGTGCTGGAAGAGCCACGCCACGGGGACTTTGAGCCCTTCGGCAAGGATGTACGTGGTGTTGCGACGGGGGTTCGCGTGGATCGGCGAGGTGGGCGTGGGGGACGTGAAGGGAGCGAGGCCGAGCCGGGTGGCGATGATGCGCAAGCGTAGCATGTGGAAGCCGTCGCTGACGAGCACGACTCGTCGGCTGGGACGTCCGCCGAACCACCGGCCGACGCCCTCGAGCGATGCGTGGGTCGAGGTCGTGGGTGCCAGGGCGACCACGCCCTCGGGCGGCAGCCCCGCCTGGAGCAGGTAGCGCCGTCCCACCTCGGCTTCGCTGACGGAATCGTGCGAGCCGACACCGCCCGTGACGAGCACGACGGGAGCGAGGCCGCGCAGGTAGAGCGTGGCGGCGTGATCCAGCCGCGCCCGGAAGACCGGCGAGGGATGGCCGTTGTATTGGGCGGCGCCGAGCACGGCGATGGCGTCGGCCGTCGTCGCCTGATCGCGGGCGCCGGTCACCGCCACGGCCACGACCACCGCCGCCCAGCCGGCGGTGAGCAGCACGAGTCCGAACACCACCCCGGTCAGGCGGCGGCGGAGGGTCCAGAAAGACATGGCCAAATATATGTTGTCGGTTTCTAGAGGCTCATCCAGTAATTGAACTTGACCAGCAATACGTTGGTCGGGCGGTCCTTGAAGAGTTCGCGTCCCAGGTCGCGGCCGACGTTGAAAGAGGGGTCCGCGAAGTCGCCCGCTCGATTCTGGGTCCAGACGACGAACAAGGTCGAGCCCGGGCGATACTCCCACCGCAACACGGCGTTGATCCGCAGAGAACGGGTGCGGAAGCTCGGATTCGCGATCGTGAACGAGTCCGCCGGCTGGGCGCTTTCAGGGTGCACGGTGTAGGTCGCGGTGATCGCGTCATAGGTGATCCGCGAGCCGTTCGCTTGCCCGTAGGCGTCGAGGTGGAAGGTGCGTGGTGCGGCGAGCTCCTTGAACTCGTTATAATCGCCGGCGAAGGTGAAGGGCTGGGAGTACACCTGGAGCGACAGGGTAGGTGAGAACGTTGCGTCCAGCCGCAGTGCCAGGTCCAGCTCGTGCTGCAGCAGCCGGGCGAAAACGTAGCGTGCCCCGAACGTCTGAACGGCAAGCGTGTCCGGCACCCGCTGGACGAATTGCGCGGTGGTGCGGCCCCCCGAGAAGTTGGGGGAGAGCGAGAGCGACAGTGCGCCTGAGGGCCGCACACTGACCTGCGGGCTCGCGCTCCAGGACAACCCGCCTGAGACATCGGAGTTGTAGGAACCGAACACCCCGCCGGTGACCACCTTCCGCTGGTCGGTCTGGAGTCCGCCGTGGAGGAACCAACCTTTCGGGGCCCGCGCCACCGGGCCGCCGCGCGTCAGCCGGTCGTCGATCACGGACGCGCTGTAACCCGCACTCAAACTGAAGAACCAGAAGTTGCGGAACGTGCCGAAGCTGGAGGCGAACAGCTGCCGCTGGATGGGGTCGCCGTCGTAATTCCAGCTCGGCGCGCCCGTGAGACTGACGGTGGCTTCTCGGATCACTTTTCCTGGCCGCGTCCAGTGAGCTGCGACGTAGACCCCGCTGGCAATTCGGTCCACTCGGCGCTGGAAGCCGAGGTCGTTCACCTCGAATCCCGGGGTCGTGGTGCTGAGCGCCGCGCCCCACAGCCACTTCCCCGCCAGCTTGTCGACATACAGGTCACCCGTGAGGCCGGTGAGCGAGGTGCGGCGCGGGTCGTAGTGGAACGAGCGGGCGTCGGGACGCTGGTAATATCGACTCGGGGCCTGCTGGGTCGCCTGCATCGCGACGGTGTCGCCGCTCATGTAGGAGCCGCCGATGTCCGCCGCGACCGCGTACGTGTTGTGGCCCCAGCGGTGTCGCGCATCCACGCCCCAGTCGTACGCCGCGGTGCGCAGAAAATCCAGGGCGGGGACCCCGAGGTTTCGGTTGACGGCGCTGACCACGAACCCGTAGCCGTCGTTCCCGCCGTTGAGCGTGCGTTTCCCCCGCCCCACGAAGTAGTTGGTGAGCGGTTCCACGGGGTCGCGGTAGCGCGTGCCGCTGGTGGTGTCGAGCACCGTGGCCCGCTCGCGCGCCGTGGCGGCGTCGAGCACGCCGATCGACCATCCACTCGGCGACCGGCCGGTGAGCTTCGCGGCGCCGAGGATGGTGGTGTTCTCCGGCACGTCCACGAACTGCCCCGGCGAGAACGGCGATCCGAGCGGTCGGTGCCCGATACGGCGCGAGTAGAAGAACTGCGGCGCGTTGCCGAACTGGAGGAACCCCCCCGACCCGCCGCCGAACCCGAAGATGTCCGCCCCCTCGACGAAAAACGGACGGTGCTCGGGGAGGAACTGCTCGAATGCCGAGAGATTCACGAACGCGGGGTCGATCTCCACTTGGCCGAAGTCGGGGTTCACCGTCGCGTCGAGCGTGAGGTTGGAGGTGACGCCGTACTTGAGGTCGAGTCCCGCCCTCCCGAAATAGTCGCTCGCTCTGTCGAAGGGGTTCGCGGGGTTGGCAGGCTGCCGGAAGGTGCCGCGTCCCATGCTGTAGGGCAGCAGCTCGAGCCGCTTCGGCGCGGGGATGTCGCGCAGCCCGAGCAGGTGCCCGAAGCGCGATACGAACCCGCTCTCCGTCTTCCCGATGAACGGCCACATGGCGAATTCGTTCTTGCGCAGAATGGTCCGCACGAAGCGGATGCCCCAGACTTGGTCCCGGGAGCGCGAGAAGCGCAGCTGCGAGAACGGGATCCGGTACTCGGCTGTCCAGCCGAGGGAGTCCACGCTGGTCGCGACCTCCCACACCGGATCCCACGAGTCGTCGGCGAAGTTGCCGTCGTCGCCGAACTGGAGATCGTGCTTCACGCCCAGGGGATTGACGTCGAAGCGGAAGGCGCTGCGATGGTCGTGGTAGGAGTCGATGAGGACGCGGAAGTCGTCGCTCTGGGTGAACGAATCGCGCCGGCCGAGGTGGTGAGCGATCTTGCCCGGCTCGCGGTCGAAGAGCCGCACGCCGATGTACAGCGCCTGATCGTCGTAGAGCACGCGTATCGCGGTGGACTCGGAGACGAGGTGCCCTTCCTCCGGATCGCTCTGGCGCAGGTCGGTGACGGGCGCTGCGAGCGCCCACACCGAGTCGTCGAGCCGGCCGTCGAGCATCGGGGGGTGGGCGACGCGAATCGCGGTGACGGCGGGGGGCTCGAGCCCGTTGGAATGCCGTAACGCCGAGGAGTCGCGGCTCTGCAGGGCGAGAACAGCGAGAGCAGCCGGCAGCATGCGCGCGGACCTCGGGCACGAGGGACGACGGCCCGGCGGGACGGCGCGGGGGCCACGAGCGTCTCAGCGGATATGATGCCGCGCGAGGGGCCACCGTTGCAAGCGGGCCCCGGTCAGGGTTTGGTGAGGATCTCCTCGAACAGCGCGATCGCCCGCGGATCGTTCGTCTGGCCGAGCCAGAAGAGCGCGCTCTTGCGCACCGCCGGGCTCTTGTTGGCCCTGGCGACGCGGATCAACGCCGGCACACCGTCGTCGTGCGGTAGCTGGGACATGGCGAAGACGGCGCTCTTCTTCACCTCGACGTCCATGCTGGTGTCATCCACGAGGTCGGAGAGCCCTTTGGTCGCGACTGCGCCGGCCGCCTGGCCCAGCCAGAACACGGCCGCCTTGCGGGTCTCCGCGCGCACCTGCGGGTCGCGAGCGATGCGCAGCAGATCGGGCCATATCGTGACGCTGTCGGCGAGCGTGGCCGGAAAGATCGCCTCGCGACCGGCGCGGGAGTCGGCGCGAGCGAGGCCGAGGAGGAAGCCCGTCGCCTCGCGCGTCGACACCGTGCCCAGGTCGATCACCCCCGTCGTGGGCCGCCATTCCCCGCCGACGTAGGCCCGCAGGTGTGTGACGGCACCCCCCCGGACCGTGAGGGCGACGCGGACGGGCCCCGAGTCACAGGCCGAATGCCAGTCATCGCCGTCGGAGTAGTTCCCCTCCACCTGCCGGTTGCGGCAACGCCCGTCCCGGCAATCCCAGCTGATACTGTTGCGGCCGTCCCCGTAAATGCCGGGCCGGGCGGCGTAGCTGAAGCGCACCTGCCCGTCGGGCGCGGCCGCGACTCGCCGAGCCAGATCCTGGCCGGCCGCGGCGCTCGCCGCGCCCAGCACGAGGAGGGTGAGGAGCCGAGTCATTGGTTGATGATCTCCTCGAGGAACCGGGCCGCCCGGGGATCGTGCGACTGGCCGATCCAGAACAGCGCTTTCTTGCGCAGGTCGCGGTTGGTCTCGTGACGGGCGATGTCGATCAGCTTGTCGAGCGCGGCGCTCTCGTGCCGCTGCGAGTACACGAAGATGAGCTGCTCCTTCAGCTCCTGGCTTTGTATCCGGTCATAGAGGCCGGTCAGCTGGACGAGATCGGTCTCGTGGCTCTGCCCGGCCCAGAACAGTGCCTTCTTCCGCTGCTCGATGTCCTCACGCTCGTTCAGGGCGATGTCCATCAGCCAGCGGAGGTTCGCCGCGCCGCCCATCTGGGACAGGGAGAAGATCACTTTTTCCTTGAGGTCCTCGTCCGTGAGCTTCGCGTACAACCCGCGCAGGTACGTGGCGTTGTCGGGGTTGTGCTGCTGGCCGAGCCAGAAGATGGCCTTGGCGCGAGAGTCGGTCCGCGCGTCGGCGCGCTCGGCGTAAGCGCGCAGCGCGGCGCCGGCACGGGGGCTGTGCTGCTGCGAGAGGGCGAAGATCGCCTTGTCCTGCAGCTCCTCGTCGGTCGTCGTGCGCAGGATCGAATCGAGCAGCGCCACCGCCCGTTCCGTGTTGACCTGCGACAGCCAGAACACCGCCTGCCCACGCACCTCGCGGTCGGGATCGTGCTGGGCCGCCTCGAGCAGCACGTCCTCGGTCTCGTCGCTGTGTTTCTGGGAGATCAGGAAGACCGCTTTGCGGCGGAGCGCGGCCGAACAGCCGTCGCGCTTGGCGAGTACCCGCTTGAGGATCGGCACGGCATTATCTGCGTCCATCTGGAGCAGGCCGTTCAGGGCCTGCATCCGGACGTCGTCCTCGTCCCCTTCGCCAGGGCAGCCGCGCGGCGTCTGCGGCTCCCGGGGCTCCCGTGGGGAGGAGGGGGCCCGCGCCACGCCGGTTTGCTTCGCGCTGTCGGCCATCTCCTGGGCCGCCTCCGCGTCCCCCTGCCTGGCGAGCTGGTTTACGACCCGCATGTAGAGCTGATCCGCGTCCCGGCGGGTGTTGGCTTGCGGGTAGCTCCGCCGCTGCGCGCGCAGCAGATCCCGGGCCTGCTTCAGACCGGTGGTGGCACCGGTCCGGAAGAGGGCGAATGCGGCCCAGTAGTGGGCGTCCCCCACGTACGACGAACGGGGATAGCGCTTGATCAACTGGGTGTACAGGTCCGCAGCGCTCGTGTACTCGCTGCGATTGAACGCGCGGCGCGCGGCGCGGTACAGCGAGTCACCGGGCTCCTGAAACTCTTGCAACCCCTCGAGCGCTCCCAACCCCTCGAGCCCCCCGACGAGCGCAAGGCTCTGGGGCAGCCACTGCATGCTCTCTTGTATTCCCTGGAGCAGCTCCACGCTCTCCAGGCTTCGCAGCCCGGCCAGGCTCTGCAGACTCTGCAATCCTTCCAGGTCTGCGAGCCCATGCAGCCCCGCCAGGCTCTGTAGTCCCTGGAGCGCGAGCCCCTGCGTCTCCGCCAGGTTCTCGCTGAGGACGCGGGCCGCGCTGGGGTGCTCGGCCGCCCGTGGGGGGGGGGGGGGGGGGGG
>CAZXKD010000127.1:0-8528 GCA_964641215.1 uncultured Gemmatimonadaceae bacterium | reverse complement strand
TACGGGGCGCTCCACCGCGTCGGCACCATCAGCGAGGACGACGGGCGGCGCCTGCAGCTGCTCGGCGTGCGCGCCGTAGCGTTGAGTGTGACCGGCGATACGCGCTACGACAGCGTCAGCGAGCGCGCGGAGCGGCTCGACCGCGCGCGCGAGCCATTCGCGCGGCTGGCCGCAGCCGGTCGCGGCGGCAACGGCGGTGGAGTATTCACGATCGTCGCGGGCTCGACGTGGCCCGCAGATGAGGCCGTCGTCCTGCCCGCCTTCGCCGACCTCTGCGGCCAGCTCGTGAAAGGAGAAGGGGGAGGCGGGGGCGGAGCGCGGCTGGTGCTGGCGCCGCACGAGCCCAATCCCGATCACCTGGCGGGAATCACGCAGCTGACGCAACGGCTACGGCTGCCGCGGCCGGTGCGGCTGTCCCAACTCGAGCACGCCGGTGCCGCGCCGATCATCGTGGTGGACCGGGTCGGCGTGCTCGCGGATCTCTACGCGCTCGGCGACGTGGCGTTCGTGGGCGGGGGCTATCACCGCGCCGGGCTGCACTCGGTGCTCGAGCCGGCGGTGTTCGGCGTCCCGCTGACCGTTGGGCCGTATTGGACGATGAGTCGCGACGCAGGGCTGCTGCTCGAGCGGGGGGGCGCGATCGCGCTGCCGCTGGATGGACGCCACCCGCTCCTGGCCCAGTGGTTGGTGTGGCACCACGATGCCGCGGCCCGCAGCCGTGCGGGCGCGGCGGCGCGGGAAGTGGTCCTGGAGGGGCGCGGCGCGGCCGAGCGCACCACGCGCCTGGTGCAGGAGCTGGTGGCAGGCAACTCGGGCGACTAAGGAGAGTGGGGAGGAACGACAACTCCGTCGAACGTCACGGAGCGGGGCGAGAACAGTCCGAGCGTCAGGCCGGTGACTAGGAGGTCAGTCCAGCGCGCCCGCACCCGGATCCGCAGATTGGTGATCTTCGCGCCGGTGCCCACCTGTCCCGCAAGTACATCCTCGAGGTTCGGCTCCGCGATGGTGGCGAAGCCCCAGCCGAAGAAGACCGGGTGCTTGGTGACGCGAAACGGCGTTCCCCCCGCGGGAGCCCGCGCCGTATCCGCCAGCACCACCGGCACGCCGAGCCGGGTGCTATCGAAGGTGAGCGCGCAGGCGCTCGCTGCGGCGCTGAGGGCGAGCAGGGCCGCCCACGCGAATCGCTGGGTCACAGGTCTCCCGGGAACAAAGAGGCGCGCCGGTGACGGCGCGCCCCCACAAGCTAGTGGTACCGGCTCCCCTTGTGAACCGGCGTTACATCCCCATCGGCGCTTTGAGGGCGAAATGGGCCCCGAGACCAATCGTGCTCGCGTGGCCGCCACCCTGTGAAGACGACAGCTTGGTGTAGTCGTACGCGAAGTGGAAGCCTACCATCCCGAGACCCAGGTTCGCTCCGATGATGAGGCCGAAGTTGCTGTTGCTACCGGAGGTTCCGGAGACCTTCGAGTAGCGGATCCCCGGCGCGACGTACGGCTCGATGCTGAGGCCAGGCGTGGGGACGTCGATGCTGATCCCGAGCGCGCCCGTCACCGTCGTGAGACTAGGCGCCCCGGTCGCGGTGGTGCGTGCCGCTCCACCCTGCAGGTTCACCGACAGGGGAATGAGACTGCCACCGATCACGCGGTACGCGACGTCCCCGCCGACCGAGGTCAGGCTGGTGGACGCACCTTTCGGTTTCCACGTCGCGATCCCTGCTCCGATGTTCACGTTGGCCAGGCCGAGCGACGCGCGCGCTCCGAACGCATTGCCGCCGCCACCAGTGTCGTTGGGCTTGCCGTAATCGCCACTGATCGTGACGCCTGTGCCGCCCTTGGGGCTGTTCCACACAGGCAACCCGGCCAGCTGCGCCGCTGCCGGGGACGCCGCTCCGAGGGTCAGGGCTAAGATTGTCACTCCACGCTTCATGTCATTCCTCCGCAGGCATTGTAGGGGGCCGGACGGTCGGGCCCCGGTAAGCGACCTGCCTACGGTAGGAAGCCGCCGCCGGCAAGTCAACATTGTCTCAGGTCAATGCACCCACACGGCGCCGATTGACACGCCTTTGAGGTCGCCCAGCCCCGCACTGATGCGGGCGTCGAACACGCGGCTAAGCCGGAAATCGGCGCCCAGCCCGAGGGCGAACTTCACGTTCGAGCCGCCGTCCGCCACCAGAAAAGCAGTCGGCTGAGCGTAGGGGACGATGCTGATGTGTGACCCTTGCGGGTCGACCCGCCGCCCGAGGGAGAGCCCGACGGGGACGATCAGCGACGAGCCGCCGGAGACGAAGTTGCCCCCGACCCCGAACACCAGGGCGCCGTCCAGCGGGAAATCGACGGTGTGCGTGATGACACGCTCGCGCGCCTCCACGCCCGCGAGGAACACCGTCTTCAGACCACTGCCAGGGTCCCACAGTCCGCCCTTGAAGCCGAGATCGAACTTGTCGGTCGCGAATCGATAGGCGCCTTCGAACGCGGTGCCGCCGGGGTCGGGAAAACTCAGCAAGACCCCGATCTCCGAGCGGGTGAACGCCCGGTAGGGTGCGTTGAAGGTCGTCGTCCCCGTGGCTTGCGCCGCAGCGCCGGTCGCGACAGCGATCAGCGCCCCGAGCACGAGCCCAGTCATGCGGTGCTGCATCGACACCCTCCTGTCGGAAACGAGGTTTCTCTCCGCGCTCCACGGTACCCGGAGGGTCCGCCCCCGTTCCCCTTCCCCCCCCCCACAAACAGCCCGTGGCCCACGCGCAACGGCGTGAGACCACGGGTGCGGGGTTCGTGACGCGGCTCACACCGCGTCCGGCAGGGCGCTTAATGCCAGAGGGAAAGCCCGACGCGCCCACCGATCCGGAAGGTGGCAGGGAGATAGGCGGTATTCTTGGTGTCGTACCGGATGCCGAGCTCGTACCGCCATGCAGCCGAGCCGAACGGCTTGCGCCAGCCGACGCCCCCACCGAGCGAAACGTTGGTGCCGCTGGTGAACCCGTTGTTCACCAGCACCAGCCCGGCACCGCCGGTCAAGTACATGCCGGAGCTGTGCCCGCCAGCGTCCATGGAATACAGCCCGGCGAGGCCCACGCCGATCATGTCACGGGTCGCGCCGCCCCACGTGGTCACGCCCAGACTGACGCGCGGCTCCCACATCAGCTTCCCGCGGGAGTGGAAGCCGACGCGAATGTCCACCGGTGTCAGCAGCTCGATGCCACCGCTGGTGCTGACACCGTTGACGCTCGAAGGCTTGGCGTAGTCGGCCCCCAGGTCCACGCCGAACTCGTACTGCGCGCCGGCGTGAGCATCCGTCCGGGCCGGCGCTCGCCGTTGCCCCTGGAGCAGCGAGGGAAGGAATGCAAGTCCCAGGACTCCCAGGGTACTGCCGAAGAGGTTGCGCATGCGACACCTCCTACTGGTGAACGTGCGTGTCAAGGGCGCATGTCAGACATCTAGTGCCAGAGCGAGAGGCCGACCCGGGCGCCGATGTCTAGGACGTTCGGGAGACCCTTGCTCGTGTTCTTGAACCTGTACTGTACGAATGCCTCGAGCCGGATCGCCCCGGACTCGTACGGTGAGCGCGTGCCGACGCCGCCGTTGACCCCGAACTGGGCGCTGCTGCCCGCGGCCGTGAGGTCCTTCTGCAAATCCACACCCGCACCGGCGGTGAAATACATGCCCTTCCTGTGGTCCTTGCCGTAGAGCACGTTGAGGTCCGGTGTGAACGCGTAGCCACTGCTGGTACCCGTCGCCTTGCTGTCGAACGCGAAGGCAAACCGGGGCTCGAACATGAGGTTGCCCTTGCTCACGAAGCCCAGACGGACATCGACGGGCGTGGCGATCCGGATGTGATTCAAGCTGCCTAAGGGGAACGACTCGTGCTCGTACGCGGCAACGAGGTCCACGCCGAGCTCATGCATGGCGCCGCGCATCTCCGCGTGCTGCGTCCCTGCGCGTTGCGCCACGGCACGCGCCGGGGCAGTCACGAGACCTACCGCGATGAGCGCGCCAGCAATCGGTTTCCGCATAACACTCTCCATTCGGGTTTACTTCGGGGCTCTGGGCCCGGACAACAGCTAAGAGCCAACCCCAATTCTGTCAAGAGATTTGCGTCCGGCGGCCAGGAAAGGGCAAGAGAAAAGCCCCGACAAGCCGCTTGCAGCGTGCTTGCCGGGGCCGTTCTTCCTGGTGCAGCTATTACTTCGTAGCGAAACGCACACCCGCGCGGATTGGAATGAAATTCGTCTTGGTCACGTCGGTGCTCACGCTCACGAACTTGCCTTCAACGAAGATTCTCGTCCCTCCTGTGCCCACCTTGAACGCCGCCCCCGCCCCACCGCCGAAGCCGATCTTGGTGGCGGATCCCGAAACGCCCGAGACGTCGACCTTCACATTGTAAAAGCCCAGGCCAGCGAGCAGGTACGGGCGAATCTGGTCGGCAGTCTTGCCAGGAGCCCAGACCACGTCTGCCATACCGCCAAAGATCTTGGTCGAGTGGGCCGTAACGCCGGACGCCTCGCTCGTCTGACTGTAGCTGCCTTCGGCGCGGATGCCGATCGTCCCGCCCGTCAGCCAGTAGGTCACATCGGCGCCGGCGAGCCAGCCGAGTTTGTCCGCGTTCTTATAATCGCCGATCGGCAGCAGCACCCCACCGCCGATCCCGATCCGAACAGAAGAGGCCGCCTGCCCTTCCTGCCTAGCCGCGGCTCGCTGAGCGGAGAGCGTCGAGCCGAGGAGCATCGCCACCGCAACCATCAGCACAGCACGCATCGTGCGCTTCATGTTGCCCCTCTCTTTATGATGTGGTCGAACGTCCTGCGGGCGCGGCCTACACTATAATAAACGAGCCTGTGAAATGCATCTCGTTGCGGCACATTCAGTTACGTTGCCTCGGCGGTATCCGCGACCACTCGAACCACCTCCGCCACTACCTGGAGGAATCCACCCGCCACGCGAAACCGGCTCGTCTCGGCCCCGTGTTGCACCATGAGCGTGCCCGCTCCGAGCAGCGTCAGGAAGGGAGCGTGTCGCGGCAGAATGCCGACCTGGCCGTCGTAGGCCGGGGCCACTACCGCGTCGGCTTCCCCGTCGAACCAAGACCGCTCGGGGGAGAGAACCGTCACTCGCATCAAGCCGACGCCAGGCGTTTGGCCTGCTCCACCACGTCGTCGATCCCGCCGACCATGTAGAAGGCTTGCTCCGGCAAGTGGTCGAACTCGCCCGCGACCACCCGCTCGAAGGATCCGATCGTATCCTCGAGCTTGACGTACTTGCCCTCCAGCCCGGTGAACTGGGCAGCCACGAAGAACGGCTGAGACAGGAACCGCTGCACGCGACGGGCGCGGGCCACGAGGAGCTTGTCTTCCTCGGAGAGCTCGTCCATCCCGAGGATCGCGATGATGTCCTGGAGATCCTTGTAGCGTTGCAGGATCCGCTGCACTTCCACTGCCACGTTATAGTGCCGCTCGCCCAGGTACTGGGCGTCCTGGATGCGCGACGAGGAGGCCAGGGGGTCCACCGCGGGGTAGATGCCGAGCTCCACGATTTGGCGGGAGAGCACCACGGTGGCGTCGAGGTGCGAGAACGCCGTCGCCGGCGCCGGGTCGGTGAGGTCGTCGGCGGGCACGTAGATCGCCTGCACGGACGTGATGGAGCCCTTCTTGGTCGAGGTGATGCGTTCTTGCAGCTCGCCCATCTCCGTCGCCAGGGTCGGCTGATAGCCGACCGCGCTGGGCATCCGGCCGAGGAGCGCCGACACCTCCGAGCCCGCCTGGGTAAAGCGGAAGATATTGTCGATGAAGACGAGCACGTCCTGGCCCTCGATGTCGCGGAAGTACTCGGCGACGGTGAGGCCCGACAAGCCGACGCGCAGGCGTGCCCCGGGCGGCTCGTTCATCTGTCCGTAAATCAGCGAGCAGGCGCCGAGCACGCCGCTCTCCTTCATCTCGATGTACAGGTCGTTTCCCTCGCGCGTGCGCTCTCCCACTCCACAGAATACCGAGCGACCGCCGTGCCCCATCGCCACGTTGTGGATGAGCTCCATGATCACGACGGTCTTGCCCACGCCCGCGCCGCCGAACAGGCCGATCTTGCCACCCTTCACGAACGGTGCGATCAGGTCGACCACTTTGATGCCGGTTTCGAACACCTCGGTCTTGGGCTCCAAGTCCACGAACTTCGGCGTCTCCCGATGGATCGGCCATCGCTCGGCCGAAGCGGGGATCGCCGGACCTTCGTCCACCGGCTCGCCCAGCACGTTCAGGATGCGGCCCAACGCGGCCTCGCCCACCGGCACCGAGATCGCGGCGCCGGTATCCAGCGCCGGCATCCCGCGCACCACGCCGTCGGTGGTGCTCATCGCCACCGCGCGCACCTGGTTGCGACCGATGTGTTGCTGCACTTCGGCCACGAGCCGGACGCCCGGTTGCTCCACGACGAGCGCGTTGTAGAGCTCGGGGAGCTGCTCCGGCTCGAATTCGACGTCGATCACCGGCCCGATGACTTGGACGACTTTGCCGATGTTGCGCTTCGGCTCGGTCGCCGGCTGCGTCGCTGTCTTCGCTCGTGTCGTCATGGGATTCCCTTGTGAGCCGTCAGCCATCAGCTGTCAGCCATCAGTGATTACTGACGGCTGAGGGCTGATGGCTGATCGCTAGCCTCTCAGCGCTTCCGCTCCACCGACGATCTCCGCCAGCTCCTGAGTAATCTGCGACTGGCGCGCGCGATTGTAGGTGCGCCGCAAGATATCGAGAATGTCCCCGGCGCTGTCCGTGGCGTTCTTCATGGCGGTGCGCCGCGCTCCGTGCTCGGCGGCCGCCGTCTCCACCAAGGCCCGGAACACCTGGTTCCGCACGTACAGGGGGAGCAGCTGCTCGAGAATGGCCTCTGCCGATGGCTTGAGGATGAAATAGTCGGACCGTCGGACCGCCGGACCGTGCGACGCGGGCGGGGCGACAGGCAGGATCCGGAGCGTTGTCGGAGGCGTGGACAGCGGGGAATTGAAGCTCGCGAACACGATCTCGACCGCATCGAGCTCGCCCGCCGCGAACCGCGCCATCAGGGGCGCCACCAGCTCGGCTGCGTGCGTCGCGGTCGGCTTGTCGCCGATGTCGATGCGCTGCGACGCCATGGGTTGGCGTGAAAACCTGAAGAAACTCACGCCCTTGCGGCCCACCAGGTGCAACTCGACAGTCGACCCTTGTCCTGCCAATTCCTGCAGGCGCCGCCGCGCCTCGCGGATCAGATTGGCGTTGAACCCGCCGCACAGACCGCGGTTGGAGGTGAGGAGGAGTAACGCCACCCGGCGAATCGCGTCGGTCGTCGGCTGGCGCAGCAGCGGGAAGCGCTCAGCAAACTCGGGGGCATACAGGCCGCCGATCACCTCGGCCAGGGCGGTGGCGTACGGGCGCGCCCCGACCACCCGGTCCTGGGCACGTTTCAGCTTCGACGTGGCCACCATCTCCATCGTCTTCGTGATCTGGCGCGTGCTCTGGACCGACTTGATCCGCCGGCGCAGCTCCCGGGTCTTCGCCATCAGCCGGTGCCGAGGACCCGGTACTCCTCGATCGCCTGGCGCAGTCGCGCCGTCAGGTCGTCGGACAGCGCCTTGCGCGTACGAATCTCCTCACCGAGCTCGGGGTGCTGCGCCGCCATGAACTCGTGGAAGCCCTTCTCCCACCCCTTGATCTGGGACACCTCGACGTCGTCGAGGAACCCGTTGGTGACCGCGAAGATGATCACCACCTGTTGCTCGACAGGGATCGGTTGATACTGCGGTTGTTTGAGCACTTCCACGATGCGTTCGCCCCGCGCCAGCTGCCGCTGGGTGGCGGGGTCCAGTTCGGAGCCGAACTGGGCGAACGCTTCGAGCTCGCGGTATTGCGCCAGGTCGAGCCGCAGGCGCCCGGCGACCTGCTTCATCGCTTTGATCTGCGCGTTGCCACCGACCCGCGACACCGAGATCCCGGCGTTCACCGCCGGGCGCACGTTCGAGTAGAACAGGTCCGTCTCGAGGAAAATCTGGCCGTCGGTGATGGAAATGACGTTCGTGGGGATGTAGGCCGACACGTCCCCGGCCTGGGTCTCGATGATGGGCAGCGCGGTCAGCGAGCCGCCGCCCATTTCGTCGGACAGCTTCGCCGCGCGCTCCAGCAGACGGCTGTGCAAGTAGAAGACGTCGCCCGGGTACGCCTCGCGGCCCGGCGGCCGGCGCAGCACCAGGGACAGCTGGCGGTAGGCCGCCGCCTGCTTGGAGAGATCGTCGTAGATGCAGAGCGTCGCCTGCTTCTCCTCGTACATGAAGTACTCGGCCATGGCACAGCCGGCGTACGGGGCGATGTACTGCATCGGGGCCGGCTCGGAGGCCGACGCGACCACGACGATGCTGTAGTCCATCGCGGCGTGCTCCTTCAGCCGCTCCACCACGGCGGCAACCGTCGAGTTCTTCTGGCCGACGGCCACGTAGACGCAGGTAACGCCCTGGCCCCGCTGGTTGATGATCGTATCGATCGCGATGGCCGTCTTGCCGGTGCCGCGGTCGCCGATGAT
>CAZXKD010000126.1:0-8554 GCA_964641215.1 uncultured Gemmatimonadaceae bacterium | reverse complement strand
CCGGTGACCTCGTCCTTACCAAGGACGCGCTCTACCGACTGAGCTACGCGAGCGCAGAGCGGGCGACGGGGCTCGAACCCGCGACCCTCAGCTTGGAAGGCTGATGCTCTACCAACTGAGCTACGCCCGCGCGCCGCATGGTGGGGGAAGGATTCGAACCTTCGTAGGCTGACGCCGGCAGATTTACAGTCTGCTCCCTTTGGCCGCTCGGGCACCCCACCCGGCTTACGCCGCTGCCTGTCCCCCGTGTCTCGGTGTTCCGGACCCCCGTGACGACGCACCCCGCGTTGCGCCGCGCGGGGTGTGTTGTCTCTCCTCCGGTAGATGTCGGGCCGCCGCTCCCACTTCGGCAACGTGAGCTGACGAAGGGACTCGAACCCTTAACCTGCGGTTTACAAAACCGCTGCTCTACCAGTTGAGCTACGTCAGCTGGCCGATCGCGAATTATTCCAGACTAGGAGCATAAACGGGGACGGCCCTCAGTGCAAGGGACGTGCCCCTAAGAACTTAGCTGCCGGCCCCGGCCTTCTGAAGCCATTGCCCTGCCGGGCGTTCCCGTCACCTCCGGCACCGCGACCGGGCATGGATGGCCTCCCGATGGGGCGCGATATTGTCCGGGGCCCGACACCTTTCAATACGGAACCTGAGCCATGCCCCTGCCCTGCATCGCCGTACTCGCCGCCGTCGCCAGCCTCGTGGCCCAGGCCCCCCGCACGCGGAGCCAAGTCCTGCTCTACCCCGCCGCCGTCATGGACACCAGCGACGGCAAGACCGATTGGGAAGTGAATCGCCAGGGCGACGGCTCCGTCATCGAGGCCGCGAGCTTCCTCGTCCCGGCGAATGTCAGCGCAGTGCTTCGCTTCTACGCCCAGAAGCTTGGCGCGACGCGCACGTCTGGCGAAGAAGGGGGCGGTCCCGAGGCCGACGCGGTCGCGCCGGGCGTAGTCACCGCTGTGGCGTACGAGGTCACATTCCACGAGCTCACGGACGAGCACCACCAGCCGGACGGCGCCGGAGAAGCGTACACACTGTTCGGTAAGGACAAGCGAGCGTCGCTGGCGCGAGTGCGACCGGCTGACGAGGCAGGGAAGTGGATGGAGAGCGCACGGTTCACTTGGGCCGCACGGGCCGCGAACGGCGACCTGACCGAGTTCAATCTCGGGGTCGGCGACGAGGGGCTCGGCTCCGACTGGAAGAGCTATCGGCTTCTCACACGTATCTCCATCGAGGTCACGACTCACCCACTGAGCTGCGAGGGCGCGCAGCCCACGCCCGCACTGGACGCGTTGTGCGAGCAGCGGCTCCGGGGCCGCGTCGTCGCGCTCGCCGCCCGGCCGCCGATGGCGGCGGACCTCGGCGTGTCCCCCTATCCCGGGGCGACGTTCGACGCCGCCACTACCGCCGGGATGTCGTCGGCGGAGGAGCGGTACGCCATTTACACGACCGCAGACCCGATCGCCAAGGTCGTGGCCTTCTACGAGCGCACGACAGGCAAGAAGGGACAACGCATGCCGGACGGGGAATCGGTGTTGATCGCGGTCAAAGGCAGCGGACCCTTCCCCGAGCTCGGCGTGATGATCCAGCCGCGCCTCCCGCAGTATCCACCGTCGGTGAAGGCGGTGATCACGGTCCGGCAGGCGAAGCCGAGCCGGTAAGCCGCCATTTCGTGCCGGTCGGCGTGTCTTCAATCTCCACGCCGCGGGCCGTGAGATCGGACCGGATGCGGTCAGCTTCTGGGAAGTTCTTCGCCTTGCGCGCCGCGGCCCGCGCCGCGATCCGTTCCTCCACCCAGCTCGCCAGGGCGGGATCGACGGCCGCCGGAGTCGGCAGGACATCCAGCACCGCCATCACCCGGTTCAACGCCCCCACGGCGGCCCCCGCACCCCCCGCACCGCGATCCAACGCGCGGTTGGCCGCCCGCAGGAACTCGAACAGGGCAGCCAAGGCCCGCGGTGCATTGAGATCGTCGTCCAGGGCCGCAGCCACATCCCGCTGGAAGGCCGTGCCCAGCGCCGCCAACGGGCCGTCGCCAGGCGACCCGCGTGCGGCGTCGCGCAGCCGCGCGTCGAACTCGCCGAGGCGTTGCACCGCCTCGCGCGCACCGTCGAGCGCCGCGTCGTTGAAGTCGAGTGGCTGCCGGTAGTGGGTCTGCCAGAACAGGAGCCGTACCGCCGCCGGGTCGACGCCCTGCTCACGCAGGTCGCGCGCGGTGAGGAAGTTGCCGAACCGCTTCGACATCTTGGTGCCATGAACGTTGAGGAACTCGCCGTGCAGCCAGTAGCGGGCGAACGGCCGCCCCGTCGCCGCCTCCGATTGTGCGATTTCGTCTTCGTGGTGCGGGAAGATCAAGTCGACGCCCCCCGCATGGATGTCGAGCGTCTCCACGCCGAACCGGTCGCGGACCGCCTGCAGGGACATTGCGGAGCATTCGAGGTGCCAGCCCGGCCGGCCGCGCCCGAAGGGTGCGTCCCACGCCGCTCCCACCGCCTCGTCTTGGGCGGACGCCTTCTTCCAGAGAGCAAAATCGCGTGGGTCGTCCTTCGCGTACTCGTCGCTCGCCACCCGCGCGCCGACCTTCAGCTCGCGACGGTCGAGGCGCGAGAGGCGGCCATAGGCGGGGAACTGTCCGATGGCGAAATACACTGACCCGTCCTCGCCCTGGTAGGCCACGCCCTTTCCAAGCAGCCGCTCCACCAACGCGACCATCTCGGGCACGGACCGTGTCGCCCGGGGATACAGGTGGGCGGGCCGGATCCGCAGGTACTGGCAATCCTCGAAGAACGCTTGAGTGAACGGTTCGGTGTGCTCCGCCAGCGACTTCCCCACTGCCGCCGCCGCCTTGATGGTGCGGTCGTCGACGTCGGTGAGATTCATGATGTGAAACACGTCGTAGCCGGTGTCCTCGAGGTAGCGGCGCAGCAGGTCCTCAAACAGGAAGGTTCGAAAATTCCCGATGTGGGCGTAGTTCCAGACGGTGGGGCCGCACGTGTAGAGCGTCACCCGCGGCGGAGCGAGAGGCTGAAACGGCTCGACGGCCCTGGTGAGCGTGTTGAAGAGAGCGAGCTTCATCGTGACCGACGCGCGGACGCCATGGTGGGGCGAAACGTAGGAACCCCTCCCGAAGGCGTCAACGCGTGGCATCGTCGAGCGTTTCCAGGACGACGTCTTCCAGCGACTTGAGCCGCACCCGCGTGGCGCGGACCGCCAGCCGATGGGCGCGGCACACGGCCAGGGCCGCTTCCACCGTCCCGGTCCCAAGATCGACCTCGAGCCCGGCGAGCGTCGCGCGGAACCCGTCGGGAGGCGTGGCGGGTGGGGCGTCCAGGACGATTTCCAGGACTCGCTCCCCCAACAAGACGGGCAGCGGCGCGGATCGGACCACGCGTCCCCGGACCAGGACCATCACCCGTCCGGCGAGCCGCTCGACGGCCGCGAGATCATGCGAAGAGAGCAGCACCGCGACGCCGCGCGCCGCCAGCCGCTGCAGTCCATCGCACAGGGCCCGGCGGAGCGGAGGGTCGACGGCGGAGAGCGTCTCGTCGAGCAGCAGGATCCTGCGCCTCCCCAGAGCCGCCTGGGCTAGCGCCAGGCGCTGGGCGAAGCCCTGCGACAACGCGGCGGTCCGGCGGTCGGCGACGTCACCGAGCCCGCCGAGCTCGAGCGCCGCGGCGACGAGCGCGCGCCGCGCGGTGCCGAGCGCGTGAAAGCGCGCGTAGTAGTCGAGCGTCTCGCGGACCGTGAGCGCCGGCGGAAACACCGGACCGTCGGGCGCGAAGCCCAGGGCCCGCCGAGCCGTGAGCGAGGCCGCGGGCGCGTCTGCCACCGCGATCGTGCCCGCGTCGGGGGCGAGCAACCCCGCCGCGAGGCGCAGCAAGGTGGTCTTCCCCGCGCCGTTCGGTCCGACGAGCCCGACGATCTCGCCGGGCATGAGGTCGAGCGAGACCCGGTCCACGGCCCGCACCGTCCGCCCCCACCCCTTCCCCCACCGGCGTCGGAAAGTCCGCGTGACGTCGTGGATCGCGAGCACCGCGTCGCTCATCGTGCACGCCGTCTCAGCAGCAGACCCGCCGCGCCTACGCCGCCCGCCATCCACGCGAGCGCGTGGAGCCACGCACCAACCGCGCCCGCGGCGAGCCCGCGGTAGCGCCACAGCGCCGGGGTGAGGTGGAGCACCGCTGCGGCCGTGCTTCGCCACACGCCGGGCGCCATAAGCGGGTCGAGCCCTGCCGGGGGCAGCCCACTGAGCAATACCAAGTAGCAGAACAGCACGCCGGCGAGCGCGTTGCCGCCCAGTACGACGATGCACAGCGCGCACCCCGCCGTGGCGCCCGCGGTGCCGACCCCCGCGACCGCCGCCCGCAGCCACACCACGCCGCCGCTGCCGCTGTCCCACGCCACCGCGGCAGTAGCGGCGAGCGTGACGATCGCAGCCATCGCGGTGGCGCCGAGCCAGCGACCGGCGGCCACGGCTACAGGCGTGGTCGGATGCGTCAGCGTAAGGCGCAGCGCCGCGCGGTCAAGGTCCGACCCTGCGCTGAACGCCACACACAGCACGGCCGACAGCGCGCCGAGGCGCAACGACAGGCCGTTCAGCGCGGCCGCCCCGCCGCCCGCGCTCAGGGCAAGCCATCCCAAACCGCCGCCGAGCAGTGTCAGCCACAGGCCCAGGCGCGTTCGCAGGACGCGGGCCCGCAGCAGCTGCCATTCGGCCAGCACGCACCGCCAGGTGTGCACATCGCACTATAGAAGAGGAAAGGGCGGCGAACCGTATCGAATCGCCGCCCGGAGAACCAAATCGTTGCGGCCGCTTCAGCGCCGCACGAGCCGCTGCTTCCCCTCCCGGACCGCCGTGACGATTGCTTCCACGAGAGGAGCGGGGTCGAAGCGCACTGGATCTGTCGCCGGCAGCCCGGTCTCCGCGCCGGCCGCGGCGATCGCGGCCAGTGCGGTGGCCTCGTCCATGTCGTAGGTGTTCAAGCTCAGACCGATCACCCGGGTGGGGTGCACCGGAGCAGCGGCGCGCTCGTGAATCTCGATCAGCTCGCGGTAGGGGGGGATCGGGACCCACGGCTCGCGGCCGTGGTAGTCGCCGATATGGTCGCGCGTCGCTTGGTGACAGAGAATCAGGGCGTCGGGGCAAGAGCCGTGCAGGAGGCCGAGCGTCACACCCGAGTAGCCCGGATGGATGAGGCTGCCCTGCCCTTCCACGAGCACGATATCGTTTCCCTCCGCGCCCTGGAGCACGAGCTGCTCGGCCGCACCAGCCATGAAGTCGGCGACGACCGCATCGACGGCGATGCCCCAGCCCTCGATGAAGATCCCCGTCTGGCCGGTGGCCACGAAGCTGGTCTTGTGCCCGCGACGGACCAGCTGATCCCGGAGCTGCAGCATCGCGGTCATCTTGCCGACATTGCAGTCCGAGCCGACGGCGAGGACCACGTAGGCCTCCACTTCGGCGGCGCGCCCATCGGCGATCGGCAGGTCAGAAGGCGGCTTCCGGGCGTCGAGGATCCGGACGCCCTGCGCCTTCGCCAGGGGCCCCAGCTCAGGGTCGTCGGCGATGAAGGTATGCAAGCCGCTCCAGATCTCGAGTCCACGTTCGATGGCATTCCGCAGCCAGCCGCGCCATTCCGCTGGCAGCTTGCCCCCCATCGGGGCGATACCGACGAGCACGGCGGTGGCGCCCCGGCCCAGCGCGAGCCCCCGCTCGAAGTCCCCGACCACGGGGATCGCCCCGCCGAAGCCGAGCACCTCCTGCACCGTCTTGCCGGCTTGGTCGCGGTCGAACACGCCGACGATGCGCTCGGGGAAGTAGCGGATACAGGAGTTGGCCGTCTTGGACGTCAGCGGTCCGAATTGTCCGTCGGCGATGATCAGGAAGCGGTGCCGAGCAGTCTTGGTCGTCATGATCTAGGAGGCGATGGTCTTCGGCACACGGAACTGACCGCTCGTGCGGAGGACCGCCGGCTCCACGTGTCCAGTGTCGCCGTAAATCTCGCCGTGCAGGATGTGGCGGATGACCACCATGGTCACCGCGAGGACCGGAACGGCCACCACGAGCCCGATCAGACCGAGCAGGGTACCCATCACGAGGACGCTCGCGATAGTGAGGACGGGCGGCAGCGAGACCTTCCGCTCCATGATGAAGGGGGCGACGAGGTTCGCCTCGATCAGGTGCACGACCACGCCGAGTGCCAACACGGCCGTCACCTGGAGCCAGCTCCCCGTGCCGACGACGAACAGCGCAGGCAGGATCGTGGAGAGCATCGTGCCGAAGAACGGGACGACGGCCACGAGCCCGGTGAAGGCGCCGAAGGCCAGCCAATACGGGACGCCAAGGAGGAGCAGGCCGAGGGCGGTGAGGGCTCCCAGCACGAACATGGCGAGCAGCTGGCCGCCGATCCAGGCGCGGAGGGTGGCGCCGGTGTCCTCCAGAATCCGCGAGGCGACCGCGCGGTGTTTCGGGGCGACGAGCGACACGATGCCATCCCGGTACAGCGTGGGGTGCCGGGCCAGGTACAGCGCCATCACCACCACGGACGCGCTCTCAACGAACAATTTGCCACCGGCTGTCAGATACGGGACCAGCGAGCTGCGCAGGAAGTGCGTCGCATCGTCGATGAGCCGGGCGACAATGGCCGACTGCGGGTCGGCGAGTTCGGTACGTCGCAGCACCGGATACTGGCGGGCCCACTCGGCCGTGACGCTCTGGATGTCCAAGAGCGTCTTGGGCAGCCCCGAGACGAGCGCCTGGGTCTGGTCGAAGACTGGCGGCAGAATCAGCGCACCCAATCCGGCGACCAGGATGACCGTGCCGGCTGCGGCGAGCGTGAGGCCGAGCCAACGCGGCAGCCGCAGGCGGTGCTCGAGGATATCGGTGAGGGCAGCGATGTACACGGCGAGCAGGATGGCCAGAAAAACGAGGAGCAGCACCTCGACCACCCGGACGGTGAACCAGATGGCCAGGGCGGCAACGAAGAGCGCCACGAACGTGGCGCCCGACAGCCGCGACGGCGGCGAGGAAGACTCAGCGTTCAGGGCGCGTGCCCGCTCTCATCGTCCTCGACGAGCTGGGCGTCGGTGGCGCCCTTGCCGAGCTGCTTAGTATCGGGTGGGGCGCCCGCGCCCAGCAGGCCCATCCTCTTCTTCAGCTCCAGCAGCTGCTGGTCCGCGTCGGCTTTCCCCTCGAGACCTTGGAACTGCTTCATGAGCTGGTCGCCAGAGAGATCCTCGTTGACCTCGGCCGCGGCGATCAGCTTGCGCTCCTCGTGCTCGATCTGCTCCGCCATCCGCTCGAACGTCTCGAAGGCACTCTTGTCGCCGATCGAGGACATCGTCTCCTGGATCCGCTTGTGGGCTTCGGCGCGCTTCTGGCGCGCGATCAGGATGTTCTTCTTGCGCTTGGCTTCCTCGATTTTGTCGTTCAGCTGCCGCAGCGAGACCTTCAGCTTCTCGGTTTCTTCCCGGTGCTTGACCCACGTCTCGTGCAGCGTCAGGGCCCCTTGGGCGTGCTCGTTGTGGCGCAGCAGCGCCTGCTTGGCGAGGTCGTCCCGCCCTTCCTGCACCGCCAGGACGGCGCGCTTCTCCCAGTCCTCGGCGGCTTTCTTTTCCTGGTCCACCTGCGCGGCCAGGCGTTTCTCGTCGGCGATGGCCGACGCGACCTGCTGCTTGGCCTTGGCCAACTGCGTCCGCATGTCGACGATCAGCTGGTTCAACATCTTTTCCGGGTTCTCGGCGCGCGAGATCAGGTCGTTGATGTTGGACCGGATCAGAGTCGAGAGACGGTCAAAGATCCCCATGGTGCCCCTCTAGGTGATGGCGGACCTTCACTGGCCCGCGCCGAGCTTGCGTTCCCGCCGCTCGGCCAGGACCCGCTCGGCGAAATCTAACCGCTCCGCCAGCTCGGCGACCTGGCCCTGGAGCAGCGTGACCTGCTCTTCCAGTGCACCCACGCGGTGGGCGTCCGCGGCGCCGACTTCGCCCGTGCTTTCGCCCCAGCGGCGCCGCCGCCGCGCCCGGATCCCCTCGGCGATCGCCTCGCCGAACGGCGACCGGAAGATCCACTTGAGCACCAATGCCCCTACGACGAGGGCCCCCAGGCCCCAGATCAGGGCGAAGACCTGGTTCGGATCGAAAGGCAGGCTCGGCGGCAACGCCGGTGGTGGCAGTCCCTGCAACATGCGCGCACGCCTCGCCGCTAGAGTTCGTCGCCGGTTCCGCTCTCAGCGGGGGGGAGCGAGCCGGTCCCCTTCGCGCTGCTTGGCCAGCAGCCGCTCCGTAAAATCTACGCGCTCGGCCAGTTCTGCCACCTCGTGCCGGAGCTGCTCGATGGCCTCGAGCACCTCCTCCTGCTCGCCCGGGTTGGCCGACCGCGCGGTCTGCCCCCGGACCTTCTCCGCATAAGCCTTCCCCACCGGTGACAGCGCGATCATCCAGGCGAAGAATCCGCCCACAGCGACAATCGGAATCATCAGCGCCAGTACTCCGGCCATCATCCGTCCTCTCGCACGCGCGGCGGCGCGAGGCGGTCGGGCTCGCGCTGCTTGGCCAGCAG
>CAZXKD010000125.1:0-8606 GCA_964641215.1 uncultured Gemmatimonadaceae bacterium | reverse complement strand
GGGGGGGCCACCGCGCTCCGGCCGCCGCCGCACCGCAGCCACCGTCATGCCGAGCGCCACGGCGCGGCGCGTCACGGCGGCGCCGATTCCGCCTAGTCCGAAAATGCCGACGCGCAGGTCCCCAAGCTCCCGCACCGGCACCCGCAGGTCCGCGAACTCTTCTTTCGCCCACTGCTCCACGTCTTGGGCGGCGCGCATGCGATCGATCCCACGGGCGAAGTAGGCGATCGCCGCGATTACCCAATCGGCCATCGGCTCGGCGTGGACGCCCGCCGAGTTGGTGAGCGTGACACCGCTGCCGCGCAGGTGCGGGAGACTCGCACCGATGCCCGCCGTGCCGCTGTGCGCCCAACGCAGCGTGCCGCGGGCCGCCTCGAGCACTCCCGCGGGCACCCCGTAGCCAAAGTAGATCTCCGCGCCACGGGCCGCGACAAAGCTTTCGCGCGAGCCCGTGCCGCCGTCGCTGTCGGACGGCGCCGGCGCATCCACCGTCACGACTTCCCACCCGACACCCACCGCGACTCGGATGGCCTGCAGCGCCTCCGCAGGAACACGCCAGGCGACGCGGGGCGACTGCAGGTCGACCACCAGCCGGCGGGTCACTCGCCCGTCGAGACCGTCCGCACGCTCGGGTGGTGGAGCACCGCGATCATCACCTGGTCGTGCAGGCGTTTGGGGCCGCGCAGCTCGTACTCGATCACGAGGTCGACGTTCTCCCGGCGGCTTGCCTGTTCCATGATCTCCAGGCCCGTCCGGCGCACGACGGTCTCCAGCTCTTCGAGCGGTGCGCCGTCGGGCCGGGCATGAATGGTGAGATGGCTACGGGTGGATTGCCGCTCGACGACGATCTCGATACGGCCCAGGCCCGCGAGCACGAGTAAGACCATCAGGGTCGAGAGCAACGCCTCCGGGTAGTGGCCGGCGCCGAGGGCGACGCCGATCGCCGCGACGACCCAAATCGTGGCGGCGCTCGTGAGCCCGACGACGGCGCCGCGGGCGTGGAGGATGGTGCCGGCGCCGATGAACCCCACGCCTGTCACGATCTGGCCCGCCACTCGTGAGGCGTCGACCGCGCCGTGGACCATGGCGAGCGACAGCTGTGTGTACAGGGTCGAGCCCATGCAGATGAGGATGTTGGTGCGCAGCCCCGCCGGCTTGCCGCCCAGCTCGCGCTCCAGACCGATCGCGCCGCCGAGGAGGGTCGCGAGCCCGAGCTGGAGCAACAGCTCCAGCCGGAAGATCTCGACCATGTCATTCATGAACTCGTGCATCACGCCTCCGCGGGGAGGAGCCCCATCCGGCGCCGCACGTCCACCATCGTTTGCCGAGCGAGGGCGCGCGCCTTGGTCGCTCCCGCCCGCAGGACGTCGCGCACGCGGCGCGGCTCGGCCCGCAGCGCCGCGGCGCGCTCGCGCATAGGAGTGAGGGCCGCTATCATATTGTCCGCCAGCACCCGCTTGCAGTCGAGGCATCCCCACCCGGCGGTTCGGCACTTGTGCGCCACCTCCGCCTGCACGGCGGGCGACGAGAACCCCTGGTGGATCGTGAAGACGTTACAAATGTCGGGGTTGCCCGGATCCTTGCGGGTGACACGCGCCGGATCGGTGGCCGCCGGCCGGAGCTTCTCCCAGATCGTCTCGGGCGGGTCGAACAGGCCGATGGTGTTGCCCAGACTCTTGGACATCTTGGCCTGGCCGTCGAGCCCCAGCACGCGTCGGGCAGTCGAGAGTTGCGCCTGCGGCTCCGGGAAGAAGGCGGCTCCGAAGCGCGAGTTCCAGCGGCGCACGATCTCGCGCATCAGCTCCAGATGCTGCAGCTGGTCCTCCCCGACAGGCACCAGCGTCGCCTTGTACATCAGTACGTCGGCGGCTTGCAGCACGGGATAGTTGAGCAGGCCAGCGGAGACGCTTTCCTGACGCTGCGCTTTGTCTTTGAATTGCGTCTGCCGCTCGAGCTCGCCGAGCGGCGTCACGATCGTGAGCAGCCAGTTGAGCTCGGTGTGCTCGGGGACGTGTGACTGCACGAACAGGGTGCTCTTGCCGGGGTCGATCCCCGCGGCCAACAGGCTGAGCGCCATCTCTTCGGTGCGCTGGGCCAAGCCACCAGCGTCGTAGGACTGGGTAATGGCGTGGAGGTCGACGACGGCAAACAAGCACTCGTGCAGGTCCTGCAGCTTGACCCAGTTCTGCACGGCGCCCAGGTAGTTGCCGATGTGCAGCTCGCCGGAGGGCGTGATGCCGCTGAAAACGCGCGCCATAGGGCCCTCAAGCTATGGCCGGGGGTGGAGCGCCGCAAGGTGCGTGATCTCAAAGACTTAGTCGATGTTGCGACGGCAGCGGCGGCCCCCGCCGCGCGCCTCATCCGTGAGATGGTCGCGCCGGCGGCCGCTGCCTGGACGGAGAAGTCGCGCCACGATTTCGTCACCGATGTCGACCGAGCCGCGGAAGCGCTCGTCGCCGAGACGCTGACGACCCGCGTGCCGGGTTCGCGCGTGGTGGGTGAAGAGCTGAGTCCCGCGGCCGCCCGCGACGCCGACGTCGTGTGGATCGTGGACCCGCTCGACGGCACGACGAATTACCTGCACGGCTACCCCCAGTACGCCGTCTCGATCGGGTGCATGAGGGACGGGGAGCTGTGCGTCGGGGTGATTCACGACGTCGCCCGCGATGTCGTGCGCTGGGGTGCGGCAGGCCTAGGCGCGTGGCAGGGCGAACGACGGCTCGCAGTGTCCACCGAAACGGAGCCGCGGCGCGCCTTGGTCGGGACGGGGTTCCCGTTCAAGCAGCTGCACGCCGGTGGGTTGGAGCGCTACCTGCGGCAGTTGGCCGCGGTGGCACGGGCGACGAGCGGCGTCCGTCGCGCCGGGTCAGCCGCTCTCGATCTTGCCGACGTGGCCGAGGGCCGATTCGACGCGTTCTGGGAACTGAGGCTGGCGCCCTGGGATGTGGCGGCGGGGGTCGTGCTCATCCGGGAAGCCGGGGGCGTCGTGACGACCCTCGAAGGAAGCGCCGCGGTGCTGGGCCACGGGTCGATCGTGGCCGGCAACCCCGCCATGCACCGCTGGCTCATGCAGCTGCTGGAGGGCGCATGAGAGCCTCCAACTCACTGAGGGTCGTCATGGTCTCGCCGCTCGTCGAGTGCATTCCCAACTTCTCCGAGGGCCGAGACGCAGTCGTATTGGACGCTCTACACGCTGCGCTCGTCGCCGTGGCGGGCGTGAAGCTACTGGACGTACAGGTTGATCCCTCGCATCACCGCTCGGTGTTCACCTTCGTGGGGTCGCCGACGGCCGTTGCCGAGGCGGCGTTCCGCGCCATGCAGGTCGCGACGGCGCGCATCGACCTCACCAGGCACAAAGGCGAGCATCCACGCATGGGCGCGACGGACGTCGTGCCGTTCGTGCCGGTACGGGACGTCACTATGAACGAATGCGTGGCGCTCGCGGCCCAGCTAGCCGAGCGGGTGGGGCGGGAGCTGGCCATCCCGGTGTATCTCTACGCAAGGGCCGCTCGACGCCCGGAGCGCGAGCGGCTCCCGGACATCCGCAAGGGTGAGTTCGAGGGGCTGCGCGAACGGATCGGCAGAGATCCCGCGGCCGACCCTGATTACGGACCGAAGCGCATTCACCCCACCGCCGGGTGCACGGCCATCGGCGCACGGTCGTTTCTCGTCGCCTACAACATCTACTTGGATACGGCTGAGGTCGCCGTCGCCAAGGAGATCGCCAAGAGAATCCGGACGTCGAGCGGTGGTCTGCCGGCCGTCCAAGCGAGCGGTTTCGCGGTGGCAGGCAAGGCGCAGGTCTCGATGAACCTGCTGGACATCGATGTCACCTCCCCTGCTGCGGCATTCGCGGTAGTGGAGGCTGAGGCTCGGGAGCGCGGCGTCGAAATTCTCCGGAGCGAGGTCGTGGGGCTCATTCCCGAGCGCGGCATCCTCGGCGCCGGCGCGGCCGCCCTGAAGCTGCCGGATGCAGCCGACCACATCCTCGAAGCAAAGATCCGCGCGGCCGAGGGACCAACGCTCGAAGGCTGGCTGGACGAGCTGGCCAGCTCCGCACCGGCACCGGGCGGCGGTAGCGCGGCCGCATTGACGGGGGCCATGGCAGGCGCGCTGGTCGCCATGGTGGCCCGGCTCACGATCGGTCGGAAAGCCTACGCGGCCGTGGAGTCCCGAGCCCGGGAAATCCTGGCGGAAGCGGAGGCACTGCGGGCGCAGCTGCGGCGCCTCGTCGACGACGACGCGGCCGCCTACGGGAAGGTGAGCCAGGCCTACAAGCTTCCCAAGGACGCTCCCGGTCGGACGCGGGCGATCGATGAGGCCCTCGTCAGCGCGGCGCAGACACCGCTCGCGATGGCGCGCGGCGCGGTCCGGCTGACGGCCCTGGCGGGCGAAATCGGAGACGTGGGCAACAAGAACGCCAAGAGCGACGCCATGGTGGCCCAGGGTCTGGCACGGGCAGCGCTGGCCGGAGCCCTCGCGAACGTGCGGATCAACGTGGCGTCGCTGTCGGAAGCGGCGCTGGGAACGGCGCTATTGGGCGAGGCGGAGGGACTCAGCCGGGGGGTGGTGCCGTGAGAATCCGCGGCGGCGCCCCGTTCTGGCCGATCGCCACCGTATGCTCGAAATGGGCCGACAGCGACCCGTCCACCGTCACCACGGTCCACTTGTCGTCCAGGGTGCGGATCTCGGGGCCCCCCACGTTCACCATCGGCTCGATGGCGATGGTCATCCCCGCCAGGAGGCGGGTCCCGCGCTTGGGCTTGCCATAGTTCGGCACCTGAGGCTCCTCGTGGAAGCTCGCACCTATGCCATGCCCCACGAGCTCTCGCACCACCGAATACCCCGCCTCCTCCGCCACCTGCTGCACCGCGTGGCCGATGTCCCCCACGTGGTTACCGGCCCGCGCCTGGCCGAGGCCGGCCCTCAGCGCCTCTTGCGTCACCCGCAGCAATCGGCGCGCCTCCGCGCTCACCTCCGCCACGGCGAAGGTCGCCGCGGAGTCCGCATGCAGCCCGTCGAGCCACACCCCCACGTCCACACTGAGCAAGTCGCCCATCGCCAGGATGCGCTCGGCGGACGGGATACCGTGGACGATCTCGTCGTTGATCGAGGTGCAGAGCGTGGCGGGGAAGTCGTACAGCCCCTTGAACGACGGCCGCGCGCCGGGATGGCTGCGGATGAAGTCCTCGGCGAGGCGATCGAGGTGGTCGGTGGAAATGCCCGGCGCGACGTGCTGCTCCACGAGCGCGAGGGTCGCCGCGACGATGCGACCGGCGGCCGCCATCGTCTCGATCTCCCGCGACGACTTGATCGTGATCATCGCCCGATGATCCGCTTGATCTCCTCGGCGATCTGGTCGACGGTCCCGATGCCCGGCACGCGGTGCACGATTCCCCGCTGGGCGTAGTGGGCGATGAGCGGCGCAGTGTCCCGCTGGTAGACGCGCAGCCGTTCCGCGATCGCCTCGGGCGTGTCGTCCGACCGACCCTCGGTGGCGGCCCGCGCCCGCATCCGCTTCACCAGCTCTTCCTCGGTGACGTCCAGCAGGAGGATGTGATTCAGCCGTTGCATCCGCTCGGCGAGCGTCTTGTCGACCAGCTCCGCCTGCGCCGCGGTCCGCGGGAAGCCGTCGAGAACCGCGCCGTCTTTGGCCTCGGGCCGCGCCAGTTCATCCTTGATCATTCCCAGAACGACCGAGTCCGGCACGAGCTTGCCGGCGTCATAGTACTTCTTGGCCTCGGTCCCCAGCGGCGTGCCGGCCTTCATGGCGGCCCGAAGGAGATCCCCCGTCGTGATCTTGGGCAGGCGGAGCCGTTCGGCCAGGATCTTGCCCTGCGTGCCCTTGCCCGAGCCCGGGGCGCCGAGGATGAGGATGAACACGGGGAGGGACCCGCGCGGGAGGGGAGGAGGAGAGGCCGCCGATTACTGCTGCCGGCCGCGGAACTTGACGCGGCCTTCCTTCATGAACCCGTCGTAGTTCCGGAGCAGCAGGTGTTGCTGGACCTGCTGGACGGTGTCGAGGGCGACGCCGACGACGATGAGGAGGGCCGTGCCACCGAAGCCGAAGGGCATGTTGAGCATGTTGCTCACGATGATCGGCAGAATGGCGACGATCGTGAGGAAGATCGCGCCCGGCAGGGTAATGCGCGACAGCACGGCGTCGATGTAGTCCGCGGTCGCCGCCCCCGGCTTCACGCCCGGAATGAAGCCGCCTTGCTTCTTCAGGTTTTCCGCCAAGTCCACCGGATTGAAGATGATGGACGTGTAGAAGTAGGCGAAGAACACGATCAGCACCGCCATCGTGAACAGGTAGGCAGGCGACGTATAGTTGAAGTAGTTGGAAAAGTCCTTCAGGAACTGCACGTTGCTGAACTGCGCCAACGTCCCGGGCACGATGATGATCGACTGGGCGAAGATGATCGGCATCACGCCGGAGGAATTGATGCGCAGCGGAATGAAGGTTTTCTGCCCTTCGCGAATGCGCCCGCGGCCCATCACTTTGCGCGGGATCTGGATCGGGATGCGGCGGGCCGCCACGGTCACCGCGACGGTGCCCGCCACGACCAGCACCATCACCACCAGCACGATCAGGAGCTTCGAGATCGTCAGGTCGCTCCCGGGCGTCTGCAGCGTCTCAATAGTGCGCAGAGTCTCCGGCCAGATCCGCTCGACGATGGAGAAGAAGATCAGGAGGCTGGCGCCGTTCCCGATCCCCCGCTCGGTGATCTGCTCCCCCAGCCACATGACGAAGATGCCGCCGGTGGTCAGGGTCAACACCGTCGTCATGCGGAACGCCAAGCCGGGCGCGGCCACGGCGCCGGGGATCTGCGTCTCGGTGTACAGCGCGTAGCCGTAGGCCTGGAAGAGGCAGAGGACAACGGTGAGGTAGCGCGTCCACTGGGTGAGTTTTTTCCGCCCCTCCTCGTCTCGCTGCATCTTCTCGATGATGGGGAATACCGGCCCCGCCAGCTGGAACACGATGCTCGCGGAGATGTACGGCATGATGCCAAGGGCGAACACCGCGGCCCGGCCGAAGCTGCCGCCGGCGAAGAGATCGTACAGCCTGAACAGCGTCTGGCCGGCGTTCTGCGTGTAGTCGGCCATCGCCTGCACGTTCACGCCCGGGGTCGCGATGTGCGCCCCGATACGGTAGATGACCAGGCACAGGAACGTGAAGAGGAGCTTTTCCTTCAGCTCCGGCACCTTGAACAGATTGGGGATTTGCGGACCGGTCACTGGATCAAACCTCGATGGTGCCGCCCGCCTGTTCGATCTTGGCGCGGGCGGAAGTCGACACCGCGACGCCCTTCACGACGAATTTCCGTTGCACGTCGCCCATCCCCAGGAGCTTGATGGGATGGTCTGGGCGGCGGACGAGCCCCGCACCGAACAGGGTATCGGGCGTCACCTCCACGCCGTCGGCCAGCAGGCCCAGGTGACGCACGTTCACGACCTGCGCCGGCTGCTTGAACGGATTGGTGAAGCCGCGCTTGGGAATGCGGCGGATGAGCGGCATCTGGCCGCCCTCGAACCCAGGGCGGGTCATCCCGCCGGTACGCGCTGTCTGCCCTTTGCCGCCCCGGCCGGCCGTCTTGCCGATCCCCGAGCCGGGACCGCGCCCCTTGCGGATGCGCGCGCGGTGCGAGCCGCGCGGGGGCTTGAGGTCGTGGAGCGACAGCTTCTGGACGGCCGCGCCGAGCGTCTTGGGCTTCGTCTTAGGCTTCGTCTTGGGCTTCGTCCTGGGCTTCGTCTTCGACTTCGCAGTCGCCATCGGCTATTGCCCTTCCTTCTCGGCCGTCACGGCGACGAGGTGCCGGACCTGGTAGAGCATCCCGCGGAGCGCCGGGTGGTCCTGCTGGACCACGACGTCCTGATGATGCCTGAGGCCCAATGCCTCGAGGGTGCGCCGCAAGACTGCGGGATGACCGCTGCCCGAGCGGATCTGGCGGATGCGGAGCTTCCCCTTGCTCACCGGTGGCAGCCGCGGATCGCGACCCGATTGCCGCTTCCGGTGCCGGCGGGTGGGGGGTTTACGCGCCATGGGTCGTCGGCTCCTGCCGGGCCTTGTACGGGATCGCGTCCACCTCGATGCCCCGCTCCTTGGCGACGCGACGCGGCGTGGTGAGGCGCTTCAGCCCGTCCATCGTGGCCCGCACCATGTTGTGCGGGTTGGTCGAGCCCAAGCTCTTGGTGAGGATGTCCCGCACGCCCGCGCACTCCAGCACCGCACGCACCGGGCCACCGGCGATCACGCCCGTGCCCGAAGCCGCGGGCTTCAGCAGCACGCGCCCGGCGCCGTGGTCGCCCACGATCTCGTGGGGGATAGTGCCGCCGGTCAGCGGAATGTCCACCATGCGGCGCCGGGCGGCCTCGACGGCTTTGCGCACCGCCTCGCTCACCTCATTGGCCTTGCCGGTCGCCACGCCGACGTTGCCCTTCCCGTCGCCCACGGCCACCAGCGCGTTGAAGCTGAAGCGCCGACCACCTTTGACGACCTTGGCCACCCGATTGATCGCGATGACGTTCTCGACATAGACGTCGCCGCCGCCGCGCCCGCCGCGATCGTCGCGGCGGTCGCCGCCGCGGCCGCCGCCCGGCCCGCC
>CAZXKD010000124.1:0-8627 GCA_964641215.1 uncultured Gemmatimonadaceae bacterium | reverse complement strand
GATGTTCCTCTTCTGGGCGGGGACTACGCTGACAATGGTCGGGCTCCTGCTCCGCAGGTGAGGCCGGGGTCCGGCACGCGGTTCGCCGCCGTTCTCGCCCTCGCCCTCTGGAGTTGTACGGAAATCCCGGCGGCCCCAGACCCCCAGCTCGCGACAGGAGCTCCTCCTTCTGCCCCCGCCGTGGCAGATCGCAATCTGTTCGTCTATGCCCTGGACGGTCGGGGAGGCCTGACGCCGCTCGCCGGCTCGCCTTTCCCCTCGGGTGGCCGGATCGACGACGTCGAGTCCCTTTCGGCTCGTGACCCCCACCGCTTGCTGTTCGTCGCCAGCGACGCCAGCAACAGCTTCTCAGTGCTGCGGTTCGATCACGGGAGCGGGGCGCTGCGGCCGGTCGCGGGATCGCCCTTCCAAGCGGAAGGCCTCCAACCCTCCGCAACGGAGACCGACGGACGGTTTCTCTTCGTCGGCCACGCCGGCAGCAACACCATATCGACCTTCCGCTTGGGGCCGCAGGGAATCCCGAACTCCGTTCCCGACTCCCCAGCGCCCACGGGGGGCCAGCTGCTGGAAGGGATGACGCTCGATCCGCGCGGCAGATTCCTGCTGACAACCAATGCGACCTCGAACAATGTCTCGGTGCTGCGGATCGCGACGGACGGCAGCCTGGCAGCGGTGCCTGGCTCCCCGTTCCCCGGCGTGTTCTCCCCCGATGAGCCGATCGTCCACCCCAACGGGAGGTTCGTGTTCGTCACCAACCGGTCGCAGCCCAGCCTTTCGGTCTTCGCTCTGGGCGTGGACGGGAGCCTGGCTCCCGTGCCCGGCTCGCCCTTCCCCGCCCCGGCCGGGTTTACGACCTACGAGCACTGCGTCCTGAACTCCAGGGGCACCCTGCTGTTCGCGACCTTCGAGTCGCCGCCCGCGATCCTCGCCTATCGCGTGGGAGAGGACGGCTCGTTGACGCTCGTGCCGGGGACTCCGGTGCTGCTGGGAACCCCGGGGCCGGGAGGCCCGGAAGGGATGGCGCTGGATCCGGCCGATCGGTTCATCTACGTCGCGGACCACATCGCCAATCGCCTGCATGTGCTCCGCATCAAGCGCGATGGCGGGCTCGTGCCGGTCGTTCCCGGTGGCGTCCCCATCGCGGCGGAGCCACTGGACGTGATCATTCCCGGCTGGCGGGTGCGCGGCCGGCTGGTGATGGTGGTGTCTGCGGTCTTGCACTGAAAGAATGGAGCACAGAGCACGGAGCAGTACGCTCCACGGAACGAACTGCTCCGTGCTCCCTGCTCCCTCTACCTACGGCGCCGCCACGATCCGATACACCTTCCCGCCCAGGTTGACGACGTAAAGCTCCCCGCGCGCATCCTCGCCGAACGAGCTGACGTTGGGCCCGGTGCCCAGCTGCGTCGTCCAATTCTGAGGATTCCCCGCCTGGCCCGCGGCAAGGTGAAAGCTCTTCACCCAGCCGCTACACAAGTCCGCGTATAAATACTGGCCTGCCAGCACCGGCACCGCCTTGCCGCGGTACACGTACCCGCCGATCACTGCACAGGAGCCATCGGCGTGGGAGTACTCGATTACCGGCAGCGTCAGACCGGTCATGTTGCAGGGAGACGCACTGTAGCAGTGCAGCCCCTCCATGATGTTCCAGCCGTAGTTCACCGCGCCGCGGCCGCCGCTCGGCTCGACGTCCACCTCCTCGTACAGGTCCTGTCCCACATCGGCGATGTAGAGGTCGCCGTTCGCCCGATCGAAGGAGAACCGCCACGGATTGCGGAGCCCGTAGTCCCAGACCTCCCCGCGCGCGGTCGGATCGCTGGCGAACGGATTGCTCGCCGGGATGGTGTACGGCGACCCGTGATCCACATCGAGCCGCAGGATCTTGCCGAGCAGCACATCGCGGTTCTGGCCGTTGCCGGCAGGATCGCCACCGCCGCCGCCGTCGCCCAACCCCGTGTACAGGTAGCCGTCGGGCCCGAACAACAGCATCCCACCATTGTGGTTGGTGTTGGGTTGGTGCACTACTGCGAGCACCGTGTCTCCAGTGGTGGCATCCGCCACGCTCGGGTCCGTGGAAACGGTGAACCGGACGACCCTGATGTCACCGCTCACGTTCGTGTAATACACGTAGAACCAGCCGTTCTGGCGGTAGCTCGGGTGGAACGCGAGCCCCAGCAATCCTTGCTCTCCGCCGTATGTCACCAGCGTGTGGATGTCGAGGAAGGGAGTGACGAGCAGTGTGTCGTTGCGGACGATGCGGACGCGGCCGTCCTGCTGCACGATGAATTGCCGCGCCGAGTCGCCGGGCGGTGACGTGAGGAACAGCGGGCTCGCGAGACCCTGCGCCACGAGGTGCAGCGCCGGGACGCCGGGCGACGACGCCGGGGGCGCCACCGGTGTCGCGACGTTGAGGTTGCAGGCAAGCGCGCCCGCCACCGCTATCGCCGCGGGGAAGAATCCGCCGAGGCAACGGTATGTCATGCGGTAATGATAGTGGCAGCGGCGAGGCCGGATGGGGTGATGCCAGTCACAAGGAGCAGGGAGCAGGGAGCAGTTCATTCCGCGGAGTGAACTGCTCCGTGCTCCGTGCTCCCTGCTCCCTACTCCCGCACCGCCCGCAGCGCCGGGTAGTACGGCAGCACCGTCACCAGCCCGCTGTCGCGCAGCGCCGCGATCACCTGCAGCCGCGCCTCGACCTGGTCCAGCGGCATGTCCCAGGAGTGCCACATGAAAGTGATCCACAGGCTGTCGGCGGCGGCCATGCGCAGTCGCGTCTCGAGCGTCTGCGGCGTGAATACCTTGAGCGGCCAGTGGTTCGGTCCCTCCCGCCCGGGCACAGGGATGCGCATCGCCGCCGGCCAGGCGTACGCCTCGGTCGAGACATACAGGCGGCGCAGCAGCGCGTAGTAGGGACTCTGCAACTTCGCGCGGGTGTCCAGCAGCGTGGGCCCGTGCCGCCACGTCCCCGGCTGAATGAAGACGTGCGGATCGAACCCCCGTCCCCTCAGGTCCTGCGCCGACCCGACGACGTCGAGATAGAAATCTCCGAAGTTGGGCGGAGCCGAGCCGTGCAGCCGCGAGTGAGATTCGACCGTGTTCCCGTCCGCCACCATCGCCGCGAGCAGGGACTGGGTGCAGTGCCCGGGCCGATCGAGGCGCCGCGTCGGGATGGCCATCTCCGCCACGAGCCCCAGGGCGTGCATGACGCGGAACGCCTCCGCATCCGCGGCATTGCAGTCATCGAGCCGCAGGCTCACGACCGCCGGCGTACGGACGACGACGTGAACGGCCAGCGGGCCATCGTCCACCGGTTCCGCGGGCATCGGCGTGTCGCTGATCGCGTCGAACCAGAGTCGCCCGCCCCCCAACTGGGCGAGGCCGGTCGCCCGCCCGCGCGCGCGCAGCACGCCATAGGGCCGGTCTTCCCGCAGGGCTCCCCCCTCGTCTCCGGACGCCAGCACCGTTCCCTGGTTCTCGAGCACCCAGCGCAGGACGGCCACGACCCGGCCTGAGGCGCCAGCCTGGTCGAAGTGAGTCAGCATCTCGGTGTGCAGGGCGAGATCCCGGGCCACAGGCGCCGAATCGAGTCGCGCCCACAGCGATGCCGTCCACGTCCGGGTCGCCCCCGCCCAGGGTTGCGCGGCAGCACCCGTCTGTGCGATCCAGGTTCGGCCATCCGCGTCCCGCAGAATGACGGTCCAAGCGCGCACCGCGTCGTAGGCGGCGATCGAGGCGGCGGTCGGAAGCGGGAAATAGGATGAGGGGGTGCGGGGAGTGCGAGGGGAGGGTGGCGCGAGCGCCGCGTCGCCGCTGCACGCGGCGATGCCGAGCACAATAAGACCAAGCTTCCTGGGCGCGATGGAAGCCTCGACGGCAGAAGGTCTGCGGTTAAGGTACGTCGCCACTGGCGAGCCCGCTAGTAACTCCTTTCACGGCCCGTCTCTCGC
This sequence comes from uncultured Gemmatimonadaceae bacterium, assembly GCA_964641215.1. GTDB lineage: Bacteria > Gemmatimonadota > Gemmatimonadetes > Gemmatimonadales > GWC2-71-9 > 13-1-40CM-70-15. Next base: position 4,680 of record CAZXKD010000124.1, on the reverse strand, counting down.
GAACAGCAGATTGGTGGAGTCGTAGCGCGCGCGCGGCACATGCCGAACCGGGCCGGCGTCGCTCTGCTCATACGCCCTGTAGCCGCGTGCCAGGAGCCAGCGCACCAGCTCGCCGGAGCTGGCTACGCCGGGCAGATCGAAGTCACCCACCTCCAGGATGATCTTGGGCGAGCCGCGCGCGAGCAGTCCTTCCATGCCTTGCAGCACGTGCATCTCCGAGGATTCGGCGTCGATCTTCACGACGTCGACGCGGTCCAGTCCCACCTCGGAGACCAGCGCGTCGCAGGTGCGAGCTTGCACGGTCACGGTGTCGATGGCATCGGCCAACCCAGTCTCGCTGCGCGCGGGGAAGGCCGAGCTCAGTCCCCCCCCTGCCTCGCCGAACGCGTGAAACTCGAGCGTGGTGTCGGCGCTGAACGCCGCGCATCTGAGGGCACGCGTATTCCCGGCACTCGCGTGAGCGGAGATGTTTCTGGTCAGCAACGTGAAGGCCTGGGGCATGGGCTCCACCGCGACGACTCGGCCCGTGGGCCCCACCACGTCGCTGCCGAGCAAGGTGAAGAAGCCGAAGTGCGCGCCGATGTCCACGAACACCATCCCAGGCTCCAGCACGGCGAGGAGGAAGCGGCACACGTCCGCCTCGAAGAACCCGTACTGCCATATCCGCGTCGAGATCGATTCCGGCAGCACGACTTCCATCGTTCCGCCCCAGAACGTGCGCGCCAGCGTCGGCCTCCTCGCGCCGAGCCGCCGCAGCACTTTGGGATAGACCATTCTCCAAGGACTGACCAGCAGGCGGTGCAGGCGGCTGCTCCCCGCGCGGCGTTGCCGGCCCAAGAGGCGGCGCAAACGTTCGTTCTCGCTCATGTCGGCGTACGCGTGCCGGCGTTCCAAGCCCACGCCATCAAGCGGGGACGCAGCGGGTGCTTCCACGCAGCGTAGCCGAGTGTCGGGACCAGCACCCCCACGATCAGCACCGTCGTTGCCACGAGGCTCTGGTGGGGAGGCAGGAAGTGGTACGGGGGGCCCCCGGCGACGACGGCGGCCAGACACACCAAGACCAGGGGCAAACTCTCCCGGGGCACCAGGTCGCGTAGCCCCCCCCCCCCCCTGACCCTGCTCCAGATGGTACATCACCAGAATGATCAGGCTGCCGGCACTCAACGCCACCACCGCCGCGACCACGACCCCGGTCCCGCCATACAGGAGTCCGAGCGTGATCCCACCGATGACGTTCAACGCCCCGGTCGCCACGTTGCCGAGCACGTTCCAGCGCATGTGGCCGGTGCCGACGCCGAGGAAATAGGCCGGTGCGCATAGGATGTTTACGAACCAACCCAGGGCAAGGAGCGTGCCAAACAGGACGAAAGTGGCCTCGTAGTGGCCTATCCACCACTCCGAGATCAGCGGAATGAGGGCCACGAGGCCCCCCAACAACGGCACGGCGAGGTAGGAGACAACCCGGAAGGAATCGCGGTACAGCTGGATGACGAGGTCTCTGCCGCGCTCCTGCAGATCGGCAAAGGCGGGAACGAGGACCTGATTGGTGTTGATGAGTAGCGCCCGCACCTGCTGCACCATCCGCGTGGCCATCTCGAAGTACCCGGCCGAGCTGAGGCCCCCGAATCGCGCCAGCAGGGCTTTCGTCGTGGGCTCCGCCAGCAGAATCGTGATACTGATCAGCTGCAGCTGGGCGCCGAAGGCAATGACCTCCTTGAACGCCGCGGACCGCCACACAACCGGCAACAGAGGGAGGGTGGGCAGGCATCGCCTCAGGACGATCCACGAGCTGACCAGCACCAGGGCCCCCTGGAGGACCTGGGCGAGGGCGAGTCCCATGAGCGCCTGGCGCTGCACGAGAATGACCGCGCTCACGAAGTAGACGAGTGAGGCGAGCACGACGACCCGGCTGCGCAGATCGATCCGATGGGTGCCGTCGAGGGCCCCCTGGACGACCGCACCCACGTTGGCGAGCCAGAACGACACTAACGCGTACGGCAACAACGCGGTCGCGATGCCGAGACTTCTGAGTGGAATGATGAGGCCCAGGACGCGGTGCAGGATCGGATACGCGATGAGGCCGAGGGCGCAGAATACTACCGCGGCGGTGATGATGGCCGTCTGCGCATACTCGGCCGCCTTTTCGGTCAGGCCCTGACCCAGCGCCCGGGCCACGAAGCGCGTGATACCGCCGGCGACGCCGAAGTCGGCAAGGCGTCCCACCGATGTCGTCGCCAGCACGACGGACCAGATGCCGACCGCCTCGATGCCGATGGCGCGAACGAGGAATCGGTACAGGAAGAAAAGCACCCCCGCCGACGCCACGATCTGGAGGGCTGCCAACTTCGCGTTGCTGGCAATTTGACCTTTCCTCACTGCTCCTTCGCTGTCGTCGGGTCGTTCATGGAAGCTAGCGCGCCTAACGGGGTTTGCGTCACGCCCCGGGCCAGTCCAGATTGTGGCTCGCCATGACATCCCCTCCCCCCCCTTCCCGCACGCCCACCGCCTGGTACGCGGACACAATCCAGCTGCTCTCGCGGGCTCGGGCGCACTGGAGGAGCTTCGCGCTTCTCACGCTGATCAGCGGCATCGCGGGGGGAGCCAGTGCCCTGCTGCGCCGCAGCGTGTATCGCTCCGGGGCCGTCCTCCGCGCGCAGTCCTTACGCGACACGCGGGGCGGCAATGCGCCGGCGGGTCCGGGAGCGCAGGCCAACGCGCAGTTCGTCGCCGATCTGCTCACCTCGGATACCGTGCTGCGACAGGTCGCGCGAGCCGCCTTGCCCACCGAGGCTCACGTCAGCGTGGAGCAGCTGCGCCGGGCGATCAAGGTGAGCGTGAACTATCGGACGGCTGTGGTCAGCTTCACGGTGGACGCCCGGACGCCGCAGCTGGCCCGAGCCCTGGCGGAGACCACGCTGGCGGTACTCACGGCCGTCAATGCAGCCGAACGACAGACGCGCACCGACCAAGTGCGGGCCTCGATCGGCGAACGTACTGCGCATGCCCGTGACGAGCTGCAGGCTGCTGAGCGAGCCCTCCAGGCGGCCGGGCGGAGGACGGAGGGGGAGCAGGCTCGGCTCAGGCAGGCGGCGGACCTGGCGCGGCAGGTCTACGTGCAACTGCGAGTGGCCGAGGAGCTGGCCGTGGCGCAGGAGGCGCGCGAAGCACCGACGATCGGAGTCATCGATCCTCCTCACCTCCCGGCGCAGCCGGATCGACCCCGGCCCCGCTCCGGCGTGCTGGTCGGCCTGGTGATCGGCGCGGCAGTGGCGCTGATCCGCCTGGCGCTGGCAGGATGACCAGGGCAAGCAGCGAGTACAAGGTGTACTGGTTGGCGGTGTGCAGCGACACCTCGGTGGTGCCGCCGGTGAGAAAGATCATCGCCGCCAGCGCCGCGGCAACGCCGAAGCCCTCCGGGCGCTGACCAGGCTGGCTCGCCCTGCGAATCGCCCACCGGCACAGCAGGGCACCGTACACGACGTAGCAGATCAGCCCGAGTACGCCTCCTTCGAAGAAGAACCGCACGAAATCGTTGTGCGCGTTGAACGGCACGCCGTTGTACTGGTTGTACAGGGGATTCAGGTGGGTCGTCATCATCGCCCCGTGTCCCGTCCAGGGGTGCGCCATGCCCAGCTCGATGAGGCCGCGCCAGTTAATGAGCCGCCAGGTGAAGGAGTTCTCCGAGACGCCGGCCGCCGCGCCCTGCCACGCCGCGCTAGAGAAGGAGATGTCGGCGAACCGCTCCCGAATGACGCCGCCGGCGACCAGCCAGCCGAGCAGCATAAACACCGCCAGGACGAGCGCGCCGCGCACCAGGGCGCGCTTGCCTCCCGACAAGCCCCCCCCCTCCCCCACCGCCGCCCGCAGCTGTAAGGCGATCAAGGCCACGAGGCCAGTGGCCAGCACCAGCACCCCTGTCCGGCTGTAGGTCAGCGCCAGCAGGAGGGAGAGGCCGAGAGCGGCCGCCAGACGCCATCCCCGATCCCGGCCGCGGGGCACACCCGCGACCGCGACCAGGATTAGCGAGGCGAGGAACTGCGCCAGCGAATTGGCGTGCGAAAATGTGCCTTGGATCCTCATGGCGCCGCTCGCTTCCATGAAGCCGGTGCCCGTCGCCAGCTGCCACAGCGCCAGGGCGATGGGCGGCACTGCGCCGGCGGCGAGATAGGTCCAGGCCCGGGTTCGGCCTGCGGGTTCCCCCTCCCCTGTCCTTTGTTTTCGCCGGCCCCCCCAAGCCGACGCCTGCGCTCTGCGGCCCGGCGAGCAGCCTGCCCCGCCACTCCCCCTTCCCTCAGTGGAGCAAGCCCCCGCTCAGGCAACCGCCGCTCCGCCTCCTGCGGCGTCAGCTCGAGCCCCCGCCGGTAGGACGTTCGCGCCTCCGCCGTCCACCCCAGGCGCCGGCAGAGGTCGGCCCGGGCCAAATGCGCCAAGTGATAGTCGGAGAGCGCGCCGCGCGCGAGGATAGCGTCGATCAGCTCGACGCCGGCCTGGGGGCCGTAGCGCATCGCCACCGCCACCGCGCGGTTCAACTCGATCACGGGCGACGGATCCACGCGCAGGAGCACGTCGTAGAGCCCGACGATCTCGGCCCAGTCGGTCGCGGCAGGCTCCGGCGCGCCCGCGTGCACCGCCGCGATCGCCGCCTGGATCGTGTACGGCCCGAAGCGGCGCGACGCGAGC